>JBBQAC010000023.1:0-28934 GCA_038315915.1 Phormidesmidales cyanobacterium | reverse complement strand
TGCTCGCGCTGAGCGATCGCGCTGCTCGAACGGCTGAAGGTTCTAAAGCTGAGTGCGCCTACCGTGAGTGATAGCACCAACAGTAGCAAAACTGTAGTTGGGAGCACAAAGCCAGCCTGACCAGCGCGGGCAGGCTTATTGATCAGCAACAGACTTCTCAAAAGGCCGCTCATAAAGCGACGGCTCAGTCGCTGAAAGTCGGAGGGCTTCGGTTTCCTTCGAGGGTGGGTGTGGCGAGTCTGCTTGTCGGCGGACATGGCTAGCTTCCTAACTGATGTGGGAGATGGGTATGGAAAAGGCAAAAGCCGAATGGATCGTTTGCACAGACAGTGAATGAGCCCTTGGCCAAGCTCATGCCAATTGTGAAGAAACGATGTCCGGATACTTTTGGTGATGTTATCTGATTCAGATTACCCAATTGGGAAGGGTGAAATAATCAGTAGGTCTACCCATCTAAAAGGCAGGAAAGATAGTGGTTTCAGCCGTTGAAGCGAATTGATTTTAACCGCATAGGGATAATGCGCAGACGTAATGGCTACTACGTACAAAATGAGATACTTTAAAAATAACCCCCCGTAAAATTACGGAGGGTTATAGATTGGCTACAGGTAGCTTTTTCAAACGAGTTGGCACTTGGCCAGCTCACTTGCTGGATTAATACTTATTGAGATCAATGCCTGCTTCACGGGCCATTGCCTCAAGGCCTTTTTTCTCTAATGTCTTGAGCGCTTTGGTCGAAACGCGGAGCTTGACAAAACGCTTGGCTTGGGGCCACCAAATGCGCTTGTCTTGCAAGTTAGCTTCTTGCAGCCGCTTAGTACGGCGATGAGAGTGGGAGACAGCAAAGGCATTATTTGCCTTTTTGCCGGTAAGGTCGCAGATTTTGGACATGGGTTTTATGCTAGTGGGGTTACTTATTATAGACAGCTATGGCCACAAGGACAAAAAGCAGATTTTTTATCGCTTAACTCTATCGTTCAGTCAACTGAGTGAGTAAATTAGTTGAGCGCTCGGTGAAGGCTTTCATGCTGTCAGCGTCGAAGCCTTTTTGGGCCATGAGGGCGAGGTCGTATACCTGCTCACAAATCATAGTCGCTAACTGAGCTGAAGGTGACTGGCTACCATCTGCCTGGATGATTGCCCCCTGACCAAGCTTGGCGACATTTTTGATCAGCGGGTGAGAGGTGTTGACTAGCAGCGTGTGCGAGTCTGGAAATTCTACGCCCTGCTGCTGCAAAAAGGCGCTCATTTCCTGCATTCGCCGCAGCTCTTCGGGTACTAGCACCATGGCCGGTGGGGCTGAATTATCGGCTGACTTGAGGGCTTCAGTGCGAATTTTGATGCTGGGGCGGTTGAGAGCTTTTTCAAAGACTTCTTTGATTTGCTCACTGCGCGTTTTATTGGTGGTGGCATCGACGATTTCATTTTCCTGATCGCTGTCGATCAGGGTGTTATCGAGATCGGCATCGACTCTTGAGAATTTTACATCTGAGTATTCTTGCTCAAGAAAAGAGACGAAGTGAGTATCGATGAATGAATCCATGAACAGCACTTCGAGCCCCTGATTTTTGAGCAGGCCAATGTAGGTGGCTTGAGCTACTTCATCGGTGGCGTAGTAAATGCGGTTTTCGTGCTTGGCCTGATTGCGCTCTAGGTACTCTTTGATGGTGGTGTAAAAATTACCTTTGGCATCGACTGCTTGCTTTTCGCTGACTTCTGACCAAGCATCGTCACCTTCAGCCCCTTCGACTTCAACTTTGGGTTTGTCTGGTTCGGCTAGGTCGGCGGTAGAACGGAAGATAACGTAGTCTTGAACTTGCTTTTTGAACTTTTCGTCGTTGAGGGAGCCAAATTTGGCGAAGGTGCCAAGATCTTGCCAAATCCGGATGTATTCGGCGATGTCGTCGCGATAGAGTTCCTTGAGGCGATCGCCCACCTTTTTCGCCACATAGTCAGCAATCCGCCTGACTGTGCGATCCGCCTGTAAAAAGCTACGCGACACGTTCAGCGGAATATCGGTGCTGTCAATCACCCCGCGTAGCGGCGTCAGGAACTTAGGAATAATTTCCTCACAGTTATCGCTGACAAACACCTGATTGCAGAACAGCTTGATCTGGCCCTTGTTCAGCTCTACGTCGGGCTTGAGCTTCGGAAAGTACAGAATGCCGTTGACCACGAAAGGGTAGTCGGTGTTGAGGTGCACCCACAGCAAAGGCTCCTCTTCAAAGGGGTAGAGATACCGATAGAGGTCGAGATAGTCCTCATCGGTAAGGTCGCTGGGCGACTTTTTCCAAACCGCTTCCTGCTTGTTAACGACTTCATCGCCTAGCTTGATCGGCACCGGCATGAAGTCGCAGTAGGTCTTCACCAGTTGCTTGATGCGGGCGTCTTCCAGGTACTCGGCTTCGTCATCGTTAAGGTGAAGGGTGATGGTGGTGCCGCGCTGGGTGCGATCGCTCTCACTCAGCTCAAAAGAAGTGCTGCCGTCGCAAGACCAGTGCACCGCCTGCGCCCCTTCCTGCCAGGAAAGCGTGTCAATATCGACCCGGTCGGCCACCATAAATGAAGAGTAAAAACCCAGGCCAAAGTGACCGATGATCTGCTGATCGTCGTTGTCTTTGTACTTATTGATAAATTCTTCCGCGCTGGAAAAAGCCACCTGGTTGATGTACTTTTTGATTTCATCGGCGGTCATGCCAATGCCGCTGTCGCTGATGCTGAGCGTCTTTGCCTCTTTATCGACGGCGATGGTGATTTCGGGAGTGACGTCTCCTTGGTATTCGCCGGAGCGGGAGAGCATATTCAGCTTGCTGATAGCATCTACGCCATTGGAAATCAGCTCGCGCACGAAAATCTCATGGTCGGAATATAGCCATTTTTTGATAATGGGGAAAATATTCTCGGTATGGATGCTGATGTTGCCTTGCTCTAAGACCGTTGTCATACTGGCGTCAACTCCTAGTTAATAGATATATAGACTCTATTTTGGGCGTTTCAACTATTCTCGCAATGGGGAATAACCGAATCTAGCTGGTCGCTTGAGCGGTCAATAGCTGCTGGTACAGTCGCTTGTACTGTTCGGCTTGATGGGCGAGCGTAAACTTAGCTTCGACGGTTTGGCGGGCATTTCTAGAAAGGATCTGCCAGCGATCATCATCGGCGACCACCCAGGTAATGCCATTGGCTAAGTCAACCGGGTCAAAACAGGTCGCGGCGTAGCCATTCTGCTGATGTGCGACGATGTCTTTGGCCCCGGTCGCGTCAAAGGCGACTACGGGCGTACCGCAGGCCATCGCCTCAATCGTGGTCTTAGCAAAACTGTCTTGTACAGAAGGCATTACCATCACATCGGCAGCAGAATAGGCCAGCGCGAGGGTGGTGTCGTCGTTCAGGCGACCGAGAAAGGTAGCAGGTAGCTTCAAGTCCAGATCTTTCGCCGGTTCGTCAGTGCCAAAAATGACGACTTCGAGTCGGTCGGTTTCGGGTTGCTCGGCCAGGTGATGCAGAGCGCGGCGCAGGTAGCTAAAGCCTTTGCGCGCGTCGGCAGTCGGGCTAAGGGCACCAAAGAGAATGAGCTTTTTATCTAAGGGAAGGCCCAGGATGTTGCGGGCGATCGCCTGGTCAATCGGTCGATATTTCTCAGCATCGACCGCATTTGCAATCACTTGAATCGGCTGATGGGCAAATAAGTGGCTGCTGCGGGCACAGTCTGCGAGCCATTCACTCAAGGGCACCACCATCAGGGGCAAATCCTGCCAGGCCGCTTGCTTCCGCTGCCAGCCCTTGTAGGCCAGGTCATGCGTCTCGGTAGAACCCAAGGTAGGGCAAGAGCCACATTGGGTTTGGTAGGCCCCGCAGTCGCCCGCGTAGTGACAGCCGCCAGTGAAAGCCCACATGTCACGCAGCGTCCAAACAATAGGCCGCTGTCGCTGCCGCTGAAACTGGCGCAGATCCGGCGGACGCAGCAGGCCACCGGCTACCCAGTGCAGGTTGATAATATCTGGATTGATCGCTTCGATTTGGGAGACAATTTTGCTGGGGTAAATGGCGGGTGAAAACGCCCGTGCTTTTTTATTTTTGTAGCGCTTGAGCGGCCAGTACTCGACCGTTTGCCGAATGCCGTTGAACACTTTTTGCGAGCCGGTAATTCCCGTCGGGCCGATTACGGTAGGGTCGCTGGTATATTTTTCGGCCACCAGCATCCACGAGTCGACGCCCGCCTGACGCAGCGCCTGGTGCATCCAATAGGCTCCGCGAGCGGCCCCCCCATTACCATCGGCAGTGCTCAGGTGAAGGACTTTCATGACTGCTTAAGGATGGCTTGAGCGATCTCGGGCGGAATATTTTGACGCTGGAAGTAGGCTTGAATGCGGCTTCGTCTCACTGGCCAGGGGACAAATTCACTGCCGATGATTTTCACCAGCTTGCGGCAGTAAAAAGAAGCGTGCTTCCACTTTGGCACCGATGCCTGTGCGCGGTGAATGCTGTTGATCATATGCTCTACGTTGTGGGGCGATCGCCGACTCGAAAGACTCCTCAACACCTGCCACTTGTCTGCCCACCCGTCGCTGATCGCCCATTGAATCCACAGCGGCGCGTAGCGAATTACATCGGCAAGGCGGTATTCAGTCGTTGCCTGTAAAAGGCTGGAGAGCTGAGCGGTGTAGCCATTGCACTTGGCCCGGCAGATATATTCAAAATCGCCGCCATAGTGACGAAATCGCTGCGTATCGGGCAAGCCAATATCTCGCACGATCCGGGCCGGTAAAATAGCAATATTGCCATTCAGCGTATCGACCTTGAGAACGGGCTGCTCAAACTGACGCCTATCGTTGATCAATCGGCTGGCAATTACCCCGCCGAAGACAACCCAGTCCGGATGTTGCTGATCGCAGATGATGCCGCCTATGAGCGTTTTTGAATCAGCAGATGGGCAGTGCTGTACAACCTGGGCAATCAAGTCATCTGCCAGCGTAATGTCGTCGTTGAGCCAGACGATGTAGTCGCAGTGGAGGGTATCTGCCACGTAAGTCATGGCTTGAGCGATCGCCCCCGTCCACCACAGATCTCCGTCGCCTCGCAGCAAATGCACCTGAGGAAAGCGCGACTCAACCAGCTCGGGGGTGCCATCGGTAGAGCCATCGTCTACCACGACAATCTGCACATCGCCCTGCTGCAAACGGTTAGCGCTTACCTGTTGCGCCACCTGATCGGTTAGCTGCTGCAAAATTGCAGTGGTCAACGCTTTTCGATTGCGCACCGGGATGGTAATCCCAAACGTAGGCATAACAGTTCAATGTAAGGCTCACCTTTAACATATGCCCATATTGAGAGCTAAATGAACCGTTGGGTCTGAATACAGTGCGACTACACTCACCGCATGATCGAATCCTAGATATGTAGTAGAAATATTGAGACTAAAATGCTACGCTCTATCTCTATACGCTACATATAGCGTTTATCCGGCCTTGCTTGGCCATGTAGAGACTATTCAACCCTCCTTCTAGAGCTAAAGCTATGGTTCAAGAGCTTGATCGCACCCGGTCTAAGAGTCCTTTCCCGGAAACAGCGCCTGCGGCCTACCCGGTGTTTTACCGTACCTACAGCCGTCGGTCGGAAGCAGGTAGACGAGAGACCTGGCAGGAAGTGTGCGATCGCACTCTTAAAGGCTTAGTAGAACTCGGTCAGCTCACCGATGTAGAGCGCGACCTGGTTGCGAAAATGCAGGAAAACTTGAAAGCCATGCCTTCGGGCCGTTGGCTATGGGTAGGCGGCACCGACTGGAGCAAAAATCCAAAGAACTTCTCAGGCGCTTATAACTGCACCAGCACCAACGTTGTCGACTGGCGTGCCTTTGGCCTGATGATGGACTTGGCGATGATGGGCTGCGGCACGGGCGCGGTACTGGAGCCCAAATACATCAACCAGCTCCCCAAAATCCGTAACAAAATTACGGTAACCATGCGCGGTGGCGTCGGCCAAACGCCTGCCGATCAGCGCCGGGAAGAAGCCGAAATTAAGGTAGACGAGGCCAACAATCGCGTCGAAATCATCGCAGGCGACAGCCGCCAGGGCTGGGTAAAGTCCTACCAAACCCTGCTAGAGTTTTCAACTGATGAGCGCTTTGACGGTGAAGTGGAGGCGATTGTTGACCTCAGCGATATTCGTCCGGCAGGAGAGCGGCTTAAGGGATTTGGCGGTATGGCCAATCCGGTGAAGCTACCTGAACTGTACGAGCGCTGCACCAAAATTTTGAATGCAGCCATAGGTCGTCAGCTCAATTCGATTGAATGCTGCTTACTGATCGATGAAGCCGCTGCCTGTGTAGTCGCCGGAAACATCCGCAGGTCCGCAGGCATGAGGCAGTTCGACAGCAACGATGATGTCGCTACTGGCGCAAAAGAAAACCTCTGGCAACAAGATGAAAGCGGCAACTGGCGGATTGACCCCACTCGCGACGCGCTGCGAATGGCCAACCATACCCGCGTATTTCACGAAAAGCCCTCAAAAGCAGAAGTACTGACTGCTGTACAAAAGCAATTTCAGTCAGGTGAAGGAGCTATTCAATGGGCGGGGGAAGCTGAGCGTAGGGCGCAGGGCAAAGGACGATACGGTCTGAATCCTTGTGTGACGGCTGATACGTGGGTACATACCGGTGATGGCCCCAGACAGGTAAAAGATCTAATCGGTCAGCAGCATGGCACTTACATTAATGGAGAGCTATTTAGCACGACGGTAGACGGGTTCTTCTTCTCAGGTGAAAAGCCGGTTGTGAAGCTGGTTACGCAAGAAGGGTTTGAGCTTCGGCTGACTGAGAACCATCGCGTTTTGAAAGTAACTGCTCAAACTCAGAAGAAGCAGTACACCGAATGGGTGGATGCAGGCGAACTGCGCTCAGGCGATTACATTGTGCTGCACGACCATCGCGAGCTTCAGGCTTGGGAGGGTGCCGGTAGCCATGACGAAGGCTGGTTGCTGGGTAGCCTGGTGGGAGATGGCAGCTTGGCAACGACTCAGTGGAATGACGTCGGGCTGCTTCGCTACTGGGAAGATTCTTCAGATGAGATGAGTCGATATGCCGTTCAGCTTTTAGAGACGGCAGTTGGCTATACCCGAAGAACGTCAGAAGTTCATTATCACAAGCAGCTTAAGCATCGCGTCATCAACTCGACAGGCTTAGCAAAGTTAGCCACGACCTTTGATATCACTCAGGGCAGTAAGAATATTGGCCATGCGGTAGAACAGGGCAGCTATGAGTTCTACTGCGGTTTCCTAAAAGGATTATTTGATGCAGATGGCAGCGTACAGGGAACGCAGCTTAAAGGCATTAGCGTTCGACTGGCACAGAGCAATTTGCTTAACTTGCAAGCTGTTCAGAGAATGCTGGCCCGATTGGGAATCATTTCTAAGATTTATCAGGAGCGACGGCCTGAAGGATATCGGATGCTGCCGGATACTCAGCGACAACCTGCTGAGTACCTGTGCAAAGCTCAGCACGAACTGGTGATTAGCAAGGATAACCTCTATCACTTTCAGCAAATCGTTGGCTTCCGAGAGCCGCAAAAGTCAGCAAAGCTGGACGAACTGCTCGGCGGTTACAAACGCAAATTAAACAGGGAGCGCTTTACGGCAACTGTAAAATCTGTTGAGGCTGATGGGGTTGAGAAGGTCTATGACTGTACTGTGCCTGGGCCATCGTGCTTCGATGCAAATGGTCTGGTCGCTCACAATTGCGGTGAGATAATCGGGCAGGATTTTCACTGTAATTTGGCCGAAATTCACCTAAATCAGCTAGATCCGAAAGATGAGCAGGCGCAGGCAGAGGCGTTTAAGGCAGGGGCGATCGCCGTTGCCGCCCTCCTCAATCACCAATTCCAAGAATCTCGCTACCAGGTGTCCCGCGAAGAAGATCCGATTGTCGGCGTTTCCTTTACCGGCTTCTTTGACTTCTGCGTCAAGGCGTTTGGGGTGGAGTGGCTGAACTGGTGGGAAGATGGCAGGCCCGATACCATGCAGGGGATGGACTTTAAGAGCCGCGAACAGGCGTACCTTAGCCGCTGGAAGCAAACTGTGCATGAGACGGTTTGGGAATATTGCGATCGCCACCAAATCCGTCGCCCTAATCGCTGCACCACCGTGCAGCCGGCAGGTACCAAAAGCCTGCTCACGGGTGCTTCTTCTGGCTGGCATCCGCCTAAGGCGCAGCGGTTTATTCGCCGGATCACCTTCCGTAAAGATGACCCCGTGGCGCTAGCTTGTTTGGCCTATGGCTATTCGGTGATTCCTTCTCAGTCTGATAAAGATGAGGACGGTAATTTGCTGAACGACCCGTTTGACCCGCGCTGTACGGAATGGCTGGTGGAACTGCCGGTGGAAGTGGACTGGGCGAATTTGCCCGGTGCGGATGAGGTGGCGATTGAGAAATTCTCGGCTCTGGCGCAGTTCGACTTTTATATGCAGGTGCAAAAGCACTACACCGCTCACAATACCTCCGCCACCGTAGAGCTGAGGGAGCATGAGATAGAGCCTTTGGCTGAGCGGATTTATGACGCGATCGCCAACGATGAAGGCTATATCTCAGCGGCATTGCTGGCCCGGTTTGACGACGTGCAGACCTTCCCCAGGTTGCCCTTTGAGCCGATTAGTAAGGAGCGGTATGAAGAAATGCTGGGTGAAGTGCGATCGCGCCGAACCACCAACGATTTCCACGCTGCGCTAGAACAGCACGATGCGGGCGAACTTATGGAAGCGGGCCCCGCAGGCTGTGACTCTGACAAGTGCCTGATGCCAGAAGCGAAACCTGGCTAGCCCAGATCAGCTAACAACCTAATTTGATTGATAATGAGGGGAATGCTCTGGACAGGGCATTCCCCTTTTTTGTGAAGAATTTCAGGAATTGAGCCAGTATTTCAGGTATCTACCTGCACGATAGAGTTGGCTTGTCAAAAACTTCCCTCACTTATCTTAAGGGCAACCTCTGTGCAGTCAGTTTACTGGTTTTGTTTTGTGGTGGGGGGTGCCTTTGTCGCCCTTTCGATGGTTGGCGGCGGCGAACTCTTCGACGGGCTTGATACGGATGCGGACTTCGATGTGGACGCGGATGCTGACTTTGATACCGATCTAGATACGGATGTGGATGTCGATGCTGACGGTGGTACAGACTTTCAGGTAGATACCGACGTTGACCTGATCCGGTCTGCCCACCGGCGGCGGCGACTGCCCGGTTGGCTCTCGATTTTGATCAGCTTTAAGTTTTGGACGTTCGGCGGCTGCTTTTTTGGCCTGACCGGGCTGCTGATTGGCGCGGTAGAACCGACGCCCTCTGCGACGGTCATCTTTGTGACGGCCCTAGCAATGGGCATTGTGTGCGGCGGGGTGCTAGTGAGTGCTTTGCGGGGGCTAAAAAATCGGCGGGTCGATAGTCTGGTGCGCCACGAAGACTTTGCTGGGCTAGTCGGCAAGGTGGAACTGCCTTTCGATGCCAAAAGCAAAGGCAAAGTGATTTTGGAAGTGGGTGGCAGCACTCTGCACCTGGTGGCTCAGACCGATGAAGAAAGGGACTTCCGGCCTGGAGAGCCGATCTTAGTCGTCGGTCGCAGTCAAAACCGGCTGTGGGTTGTCTCCGCAGAAAACCACCTGGAAGGCACTGATACATCTGATAGCACAAGCTAAATAAGTTTCAATCGCAAAAGCCTACTCATCTATTTACCTGACCTACAACGGAGCTACATACTATGAGTAAATCGTTTTTTTTAGAAGCTGACCAACCGGTTTTACAGGCTCAAATCAGTCCGCCCGGGCAGTTGACACCCTCTCGGAGGGTGGGTGACAGCGAGATATTGGGCATTGGGGCGGTCACGATCGCGCTAGTGGGCATAGTCGCGGTAATCGCTCTGCTCAAAGCCTCCCTAAAAATCTGTAAGCCCAACGAAATCCTGATCATTTCGGGGCGTAAGTATAAGCAGGCAGGTCATAAGGATGTGGGCTACCGGGTGATATTCGGCGGTAGGGCGTTTGTGCTGCCAATTATCGAGCGGGTGGAGCGGATGGATATGACGACTATGCCGATCCCGGTAGAGGTGAATAACTCTTACGCAAAAGGGGGGACGCCGCTGAATATTCAGGCGATCGCCAACGTTAAAGTCTCTAGCCAGCCAAACATCGCAGGCAACGCAATTGAGCGATTCTTAGGTCGCAATCAATCAGAAATTCGCCGCGTTGTGCGCGAAACCCTGGAAGGCAACCTGCGGGGCGTCGTCGCCAACCTCACTCCCCAGCAGGTCAACGAAGACCGGCTCAATTTTGCCGAGCGCATTGCCGACGATGTAGATCGCGATTTGAACAAACTCGGGCTGCACCTTGACACGCTCAAAGTGCAAAGCGTCACCGACGACGTAGGCTACCTCAGTTCCATCGGTCGTCGTCAGATTGCCAAAATTATTCGCGATGCCGAAATTGCCGAAGCCGTTGCCCTCGGAGAAGCCGAGCGGATAGAAGCGGACTGCCAAAAGCGGGCAGAAATGTTCAAATCTCAAGCGCTCACGATTATTCAGCAAAAGCAGAACGAGCTACGCAAAATTAAAGCCGAACTCGACCAGCGCTCCAAATCAGAAGAAGAGCGGACGGCGGCGGCGGCCAAAGAAGCTAGAGCCAGAGCTGAGCAGCAATTGCAAACTGTCAGGGCCAAGCTAGAGCGACTGCGCTTAGAAGCAGAACAGGTTCTACCGGCTGAAGCTGCCAGAGAAGCTCAGGCACTGCGGGCCAAAGGAGACGCGGCTGAACTGATTGAAAATGCAAAAGCAGCGGCGGAAGTGAACGAAATGCTGGCTCAGGTCTGGCAAAAAACCGGGGCAGATACCACGCAAATTTTCCTCCTACAGCAAATTGACATGGTGCTGAAAGAAGCCGCTACTATCCCTCACAAAATGAATTTGGAAAATATCAACGTGATCGACAACGGCGATGGTAAGTCGATTGCGAGCCTCGCTAATGTGTATCCCGAAATAGTGCGGCAGTTTCTGCTACAGGTGGAGCAAACCCTCGGCATTGATGTAGTCGGCACGCTCAGCAACACCCAGCCAACCGTTAAAAGATAACTCTCAGGCCGACACAACTCACCCCTCTCAGGAGAATTTAGCAATGGGCAGCGCGTTACTTTTACTGGTGGCCTTGGCCTCCGGGTCAGGCTACTTCATCATCAAAAATCTTTACTACATCTGTCAGCCAAATGAAGTGCTGATTTTCGCGGGAGGCAGTCAGCGGGCGGGCGATCGCAAAGTCGGCTACCGGTTGGTCAAAGGCGGCAGCAGCATTCGCACCCCGCTGCTCGAAAAGGTGATGCGAATGAACCTCACCAACATGATTATTGAGCTGAAGGTGTCGAACGCCTATTCCAAAGGCGGCATTCCCTTACAGGTGGATGGGGTCGCTAACATCAAAATCGCCGGGGAAGAACCCACTATTCACAACGCGATTGAACGGCTGCTGGGCAAGCCGCGCAAAGAGATCGAAAAAATTGCCAAAGAAACTTTGGAAGGCAACCTGCGCGGGGTTCTGGCCAGTCTGACCCCTGAGCAAGTAAACGAAGACAAAATCGCCTTTGCCAAAAGCCTGCTCGACGAAGCCGAGGAAGATCTAGAAAAGCTAGGTCTGGTACTGGACACCCTGCAAATTCAGAACATCTCCGACGACGTGCGCTATCTCGACTCGATTGGTCGCAAGCAGCAGGCCGATTTGCAGCGCGACGCCCGTATTGCCGAAGCTGAAGCCAAAGCCGAATCAGCCGTGCAAACCGCTGAGAACAAAAAGATTACCAGCGTCCGTCGTCTGGAGCGTGACATTGGTATCTCCCAAGCTGCGGCTGAGCAAAGAACGCAGGACGCCCTGACGATGCGAGCGGCGGTCGTGGCTGAAGCCGAAGCTGAAATTGCCGCTGAGCTGGCCCGGATTCAGGCCGATGTGCCAGTCCAGGAAGAGCGGATTAAACAGGTGATACAGCAGCTTAAAGCCGACGTGATTGCGCCTGCTGAGGCGGACTGTAAGCGATCAATCGCCCAGGCTCAAGGTAACGCCTCGACCATTCTGGAAGAAGGCAAGGCCCAGGCCGAAGGCACGCTCAGGCTGGCAGAATCCTGGGTCGCTGCTGGGGACAATGCCCGCGACATCTTCCTGCTGCAAAAGCTGGAGGGACTGCTCAAGACGTTAACTTCTACCGTGCCTGAAGTATCGGTGAAGAATGTCACTGTCATTGACACTCAGTCGGGCAATTTAGCGACGCAGGCAGCGGCCTTTATGGCTCAGCTTAAGCACACTTCTGGAGTAGATGTTGCGGGTGCTATCAACGGGTTCAACGGTAACGGTAGCGGCCCGGCGCTGCCGCCGGACAGTGCCGCCGCTGAAGATTCAACCGCTGCGTAGGCAGATTTTTTGGGAAATTCTTCTGGCCGTTCACTATACAATTAAAGCTGCCTGAACCCAGGTCGCCTGTATCTGCCGAATGCCTATGAGACTTTCCCCCGCTGGCCAACGCTTTTACCAGGAAGTTCAAAAAGCTGACGGACGGATAAACCTGGCTGCTGCTGCGCTTTACATCGCGCAGGAAGATTACTGGGACATGGATCCCAATCGCTATCTGGTGGCTTTGGACGATATGGCGGCTGATGTGCGATCGCGCCTCCCCAAAAATCGCTATCCGCTCAAGGTGATTCAAACTCTGAACCAGTATCTCTTTGAAGAACTGAAGTTTTCGGGCAACAGCCTTGACTACTACAGCCCGGATAATAGCTGCTTGAACTGTGTGATCGACCGGCAACTGGGCATACCGATTACGCTATCGCTGGTTTATTTAGAAGTTGCCCATCGGATTCGCTTTCCGATGGTGGGGATCGGTATGCCGGGGCATTTTTTAGTCCGTCCGGTGATTGACGAGATGGAAGTGTTTGTCGATCCGTTTAATCGGGGCGAAATTTTATTTGTCGCCGACTGTCAGAATAAGTTTGAGAGCCTTCATGGTGTACAGGTTCAGTGGCAACCCGAATTTCTCAGCGGTGTGCTGCCGAAGTCTTTCCTGGCGCGAATGTTGCTGAATCTGAAGCGGGCTTATTTGAAACTGGAAGATTATGACAGCGCCGTGGCGACGTTGGATAAGCTGCTGGTGCTGGCCCCCAGGCAGTATCAGGAAGTGCGCGATCGCGGGCTCCTACACTATGAGCTAAAAAATTATGACTTAGCCAAGCAGGATTTGGAGGGATATTTGCGATCGCACCCTCGCGCCCCGGATGGCCCCAAAATTCAGCAGCTCTTAGACAGAATTGAGCGGCATTAAAAACACCTTCTTCTAAACCTGCGCCTCAAAGCCAGGTCTTTTTTTATTGGTACAATCAAAGCTCTGTTTGATGGACTGAATGAATGGATGTGATTCCGGCAATTGACCTGCTAGAAGGGCGCTGCGTAAGGCTGTTCCAAGGAGACTATGCGCGCGCTCAGGTATTCGACGAAAATCCGGTCGCGGTGGCCCGGCGGTGGGAAGCAGAGGGAGCGACACGCCTGCACCTGGTAGATTTGGACGGGGCGAAAGCGGGCAAGCCCGAAAATTGGCAGGCGATTGAAGCGATCGCCCGAGCCGTCAGCATCCCGGTTCAGGTGGGCGGCGGCCTGCGAGATGCCGACCGGGTGAGCGCCTTGTTCGACCTGGGTGTACGTTCTGCCATCTTAGGCACCGTTGCGGTGGAAAATCCAGATCTGGTGGGTCAGCTTAGCGCTAAATTTCCGGGTCAAATTATTGTCGGTATCGACGCGCGGGAGGGCAAAGTCGCCACCCGAGGCTGGCTAGAAACGTCTGAAGTGATGGCCGTCGACCTGGCTAAGCAAATGGAAGAAATGGGCGCTGCGGCAATTATTTACACCGATATTAAACGCGACGGCACGCTCCAAGGCCCGAACTTAGACGCTTTGCGAGAGCTGGCAAGCGCGATTGATACGCCGGTCATTGCTTCTGGCGGCGTCAGCGCTGTCTCAGACTTGCTGAGCTTACTGGGGCTGGTGCCTGCGGGCGTTTCGGGTGTAATTGTCGGCAAGGCACTTTACACGGGCGATGTTTCCCTGGAGCGAGCGATTCGCGCAGTAGGCCAAGGGCGCTGGCAGGATGTGCCGCCTGAAGGCGGTGGGGCTTCAGCGATCGCCTGAGGATAAATAGCCGGAAGCCCCCAGCAGCTAAAAAATCAAAGAAAGCTCACCTTTGTCTTCTCATCTGTCGTTACTGCAATTTTACGACTGCTGGGCTTTGTACGCTGCCCAGCCACCAATGTCGGAGATGTCGGGCCAGCCCCCTTCCTCTATCAGTTCTTTCGGATAGAGCATAGCGATCGCACTTCCTCCCTCTGCCAGCGTCACCTCTGCTGGATACATGTCAGGGGGCTCTGTCGAAACCAGGTAGTCATACTGTTCTGGGGTGAGTTCGTAGATTTCGCCGGGAATCGAGATGCCGCCTGTTTTGGCTTCAGCCGTCACTTCATAGATGCCGGGGTGCCAGCCGTTTTTAACAGCGTGCAGGCGATACTTTGGCGCTGTTTTGGCTGCGCCTAAAAAAGTGGCCGACTGGAGGTTTTGATGGTCGGGCTGGCCGCGTAGGGCAGAACCGCAGATGAAAACATGCTTAGCCTCGGACATAGGAGCACTCCTTACTAAACGCAGGTAAAAAAGACAGGGCTCTTTAGAATAAGGGCCGAGCGTTTTGTCGGTCAATAATGCGGTGGTAGAATCGAGAAATTAACCACCGCCCGCTTGAGGCTTCTCTTTCAGCGGGTTTGACCGCAACCGATCACCCTTTAACCAATCGCCCTTTGGCTAAACCCGATACAGTTTCACGGGTGGCAGATGTATACAGTATACAAAAGATAAATAGTTCAAGGAGTATCCTACGACTCAGAAACTTGTGTCTGTAAAAGTACAAATATCACTATGTAACTACCATAGTCAGGAGCAGTCCGTGCCCAGTCTTGTCTCAACCCTTCAGGTTAATCGCGATCGGCTGATAGAGAGTATCGCTCAGCTAGCCGATATTGGGGCACTGCCTAGTGGCGGGGTACAGCGTGTTGCCTTTAGCGAAGCGGACTGTCTGGCCCGCGAACTGGTGCGGCGGTGGATGCGAGAGGCGGGTATGCAGGTGCGGATCGATCCAGCGGGCAATTTGATTGGCCGCTATCCCGGACGATTTAGTCAATCGGCTCAGCCGGTGGCGGCGCTGGCGACCGGCTCTCACCTCGATACCGTCCCCAATGGCGGTCATTATGATGGGGCTTATGGCGTGCTGGCAGGGCTGGAAGTGGTGCGGACATTACGCGATCGCCGCCATGTTTTAGACCATCCGCTAGAGGTGATTGTCTTCACTGATGAAGAGCGAACAATGGTGGGCTGCAAGGCGCTTTCTGGCAACTTGAGCCCCGACGCTGATACGTATCGGAGTGCGGAGGAAGAGTCGATTGAGGACTGCTTGGCGCGGGTGGGCGGCGACTGGTCGCAGCGGGCCTTTGCGCGGCTGACAACGGCAGATATAGCGGCGTTCGTAGAGCTGCACGTAGAGCAAGGGCCGGTGTTGGAAACGGCTCAAAAAGAGATTGGTGTGGTCACCGGCATTGTCGGTCAGCGGCGGTACTTGTTTACGGTAAAAGGGCAGGCTAGCCATGCAGGGACGACGCCGATGCCTTTGCGGCAAGATGCGCTGGTGGCAGCTTCCCGGCTGGTTCTAGCGGTTCATGCGCTGGGCAATCAGCCGGGAGATCAAGTCGCAACAGTCGGTCAGCTCACGGTTTCTCCGAACGTGGCGAATACGATTCCCGGTCGGGTCGAGTTCTCGCTAGATATTCGCGATTTGGATGATGACCATTTAGGTCGACTGATGACGCAATTGCAGGAGGAGATGGCTCGAATCGCTACAGAGACCCAGACTAAGATTAAGCTGACGCCCATTTTGTGCAATCAGTCGGCTCCGGCTAAGTCGCATATTCAGAATGCGATCGCTCAGGTCTGTGAGAGTCTTTCGCTGAGCCACATGCGCCTGCCTAGTCGGGCCAGTCATGACGCGCAGGAGATGGCCCGAATTACTGATATGGGCATGATTTTTGTACCGAGCGTAGGCGGGATAAGCCATGCGGAAACGGAGTACACTTCTCCTGAACAGTGCGTTCACGGGGCCAATGTGCTGCTTCACACCCTGCTGCGCCTTGACCAGCACTACCGCTGTTCGTCAGCAGCTTAGCTTAGCCAAAGTTGTCGCTCTTTCAAGCTTATGCCCATTTCAAACAGGTAACGTCGCATGACGCTTAAAGTTCAGCCGCAAACGATTGAAACTCACCCTGAGAAAGTCTCAGCTCAGACCGAACAAGCACTTGAGACTGCTGCAGCGGGTGTTTCTTTGCGCTCGGTGACTAAAAAATATGGCTCCTTTACCGCGATTAAAAACATTACGCTCGATATTCCAGCGGGGGCTTACTGCTGTTTGCTTGGGCCCAGTGGCTGCGGAAAAACGACAGCGCTGCGGATGATTTCAGGGCATGAAGACGTGAGCGCAGGGGAGGTGCTGATTGGCGATCGCCCCGTCACCCATCTGCCCCCGGCTAAGCGCAACACCGCCATGATGTTTCAAAACTACGCGCTGTTCCCGCATAAAACGATCTGGCAGAACGTGGAGTTTGGCCTGAAGATGAAGCGTGTGCCCAAGCCAGAGCGCAAGCAGCGGGTCGATGAAATTTTGGAGCTAGTCGGCCTCAGTCATACGGCTGATCGTAAGCCCAACATGCTCAGCGGCGGCCAGCAACAGCGAATTGCCCTGGCCAGAGCCCTGGTCAACCGTCCGCAGGTGCTGATGCTCGACGAACCGCTGAGCGCCCTTGATGAGAATTTGCGGGTGCGAATGCGAGGCGAGCTGCGCAAAATTCAGCAGCAGTTCGGCCTGACCTTTATTCAGGTCACTCACCATGTAGAAGAAGCCTTTTCCCTCTCCGACCAAATCGTAGTCATGAATCACGGCCATATCGATCAGGTGGCCACGCCTACCGCGCTGTTCAACGCCCCTTCTTCTCAGTTTGTCGCTAAGTTTATTGGGGACAACAATATCTTTGTGGGTAAGGTTGCCAAGTCAGTCCCCGACGACAATGGTAAAGACCTGATTGAACTGAGCGTTGAAGGTATCGGTGCGGTCTTTTGTCAGGGGACGGCCAGTCCGAATGGGGCAGAGGCGGCTTGTTCTGTGCGGCCCGACTTGGTGCAGCTAGTGCCAAAAGATGAGTGGTTGGCAGCGCCGCCTGCTGATGGGGTCAATCATGTCAGCGCCCGGATTATGGATGTTGAATTGACTGGCTATGTCACTCGCGTATCGCTGGTGCTTGAGGCCACCGGGCAGGCGCTGCTGTACAAGGTTCGCACGACCGACTGGACGCAGGCGGGGCTGCAAGTTGAGCAGTCGGTCACCGTTTGCTGGTCAGCTCAGGACTGTGTTTTTCTACCGTACTAAGCTAAGTCAGGTTTGACTTTAACTGCCGCTCAAAGGTTAAGAAAAGATTGACAGAGGGTCAAGAAACTTTTTTATCTCGCTTTTTTCGCTTATTGTTGTCTTGCAATCGTTTAGCCCTTCAAAAACAATGCCTAAGTTTACTCGTCGTCGCTTAATTCAAACTGGTCTGGCTACGGGCGCTGCCCTGGCCACTGCGCGCTGTGGCAATGCCCCTGCTGGCACTCCGGACAACCCGGCCAAAGGCCCCGAAGTCAACACCAACGCGATCAAGGACGTTACTCTGCGCTTTATCGGCACGGGTGTCGCTCAAATCAATGACATCCGCGATAAGGCCCAAGAGGATTTGGGATTCAAGATCGATCTCAAGGCGCTCAGCACTGAAGAGAACAATCAAATTGCGATTACGCAGCCCGGTCAGTACGATATGTTTGACGGCGAATACTTTAGTTTGCCGCTGGTTGTGCCTTCGGGCAATCTTCAGCCCATTGATGTCAGTCGGGTGAAGAACTTTGATAAAATTGTTCCCTTCTTCACCACGGGTAAGTTCAACGGGCTACCGGTTGAAAAAGCGCAGGGCACCGCGCCGATTAAGGTGATGTACCTGAAGGACAAAGACTCTAAAGAATTTTCTGACGAGCCGACTGACTGGGCGACGCTGGTTCCCTTTCAGTACAACGCCGATACTTTGGGCTATCGCCCTGACCTGGTGGGCCGAGAAATTACAAGCTGGGCCGACCTGTTCGATCCCGAATTTAAGGGTAAGACTTCTATTTTAGATATTCCTTCTATTGGAATCATGGATGCGGCGCTGGTCGTGGAGTCTGCCGGTCTGATGACCTTTGGCGACAAGGGCAATATGACCAAGCCTGAGATTGATAAAATCACTAAAATTCTGATCGACAAAAAGAAAGAAGGACAGTTTCGCGCCTTTTGGAAGACTTTTGATGAGTCGGTGAATCTGATGTCTTCGGGGGAAGTGGTGCTCCAGTCAATGTGGTCTCCGGCGGTGACAGCCGTGAAGTCTAAGGGGATTGAGTGTGTCTATGCGCCGCTGAAGGAAGGCTACCGGGCGTGGGGCGGCGGCGTGGGGCTCTCGCGTAATTTGGAAGGGCCAAAGCTGGATGCGGCCTATGCCTATTTGGACTGGCTGTTGGACGGCTGGGTGGGCGCTTTCTTGGGGCGACAGGGTTACTATAGCGCGGTGCCTGAGAACGCGAAAAAGTTCATGTCGTCCGAGGAGTGGGACTTCTGGTACGAGGGCAAACCGGCGGCGGTGGATATGGTTGACCCGTTTGGGACGACTTTGGAAAAAGCCGGGGCAGTCAGAGATGGGGGATCTTTTGAAGAACGGATGGGCAATGTAGTGGTTTGGAATTCCACCATGGACGAGCAGGTATATCTCGTTCAAAAGTGGAACGAATTCATCGCCGCGTAGGTTGGGTTGATCGCATCGCTGTTGTTTGTGAAATAGGTGAAATGGGTGGAATGCTATGTATAAAACCTGGAAGACTTTTCAGCCTTATTTGTTAGCGACGCCGCAAACACTCATTTTATTGATGTTTTTGGTGTTTCCTATTTTCATGATCTTTGTCGTGAGCTTTTGGCAGTTCAACGGCTATGCGATGACGCCCGCCTTTACGCTAGATAACTACATTGGCGTTTTTACCTCGCAGGTTTCGCTATCGACCTATTTAAATACGTTTAAGTACGTGGTGCTGGTGTGGGGGGCTTGTCTGGCGATCGCTCTCCCCGTAGCTTACTTCCTCGCCTTTTGCCTTGAGCAGGAGAGCTTGCAAATTCTGCTGTTTTTGGTCTGTACGATTCCGTTTTGGACTTCTAACATCATTCGGATGATCTCCTGGATTCCGCTGTTGGGGAGAGAGGGACTGATCAATCAGCTTTTGCTGAACATCGGTTTGGTGCAGCAGCCGGTGGAGTGGCTGCTCTATTCTGACTTTGCGATTGTGCTGGGAATGGTGCACCTGTACAACTTTTTCATGATTGCGCCGGTGTTTAATAGCATGATGCGGATTGATCGGACGCTGATTACGGCGGCTCGCGATATGGGCGCTTCTGGGTTTGAAGTTTTAAAGGAGATTATTTTACCGCTGAGCGCGCCGGGGATTGCGATTGGTTCAATTTTTGTGGTGACGCTGACCATGGGCGAATATATCACCGTGCGGCTGATGGGCGGCGGGCAGTCGGCTTCTATTGGTAAGCTCATCAGTACGCAGATTGGCAGCTTACAGTATCCGCTGGCGGCAGCGAACGCGGTGATTTTGCTGCTGGTGACGCTGGTGCTGGTCACGGGTATTTTGCGCGTCGTCGATATTCGCAAGGAGCTGTAAGGTGAGCAAAAGACATCCTTCTTTCTACATTCTGGCCGCTTTTTTCTCGCTGTTTGTGCTGTTTTTGTATGGCCCGATGCTGGCGATTTTTACGCTGTCTTTGCAGGGGCCGAACGGGGCGCTGACTTTTCCTTTGCGCAGCTTTGGTTTTTACTGGCTAGGGCAGGTGTTTCAAGAGCAGCGGGTGGGTAGCTTTGTCGAGTCTTTTCAGCGCTCATTTGGGCTAGGGGTGCTGGTGGTGGCGGTGGCGATCGCCGTCAGTGTGATGGCAAGTATGGCTTTCCGCAGCCAGTTTAGAGGGGCCAAAGCGCTTTTTTATCTCACTATTTCCAGTCTGATCGTGCCGGGAATTTTGATTTCTCTGGGCATCGGTATCACCTTTCAAACGCTGGGGATTCAAACGAACTGGTTTTCATCGGGGCTAGGCGCACATTTGACCTGGACAGTGCCGTTTTGTTTTTTGATTATGCTGGGCGTTTTTAATCGCTTTAATCCCTTTTACGAAGAGGCTGCTCGCGATCTTGGAGCGGGCGATGTTGAGACTTTTCGAGAAGTCGTGCTGCCGCTGATTTTGCCTAGCCTGATTGGGATTGCGCTGCTCAGCTTTACCCTTTCTTACGACGAATTTATTCGTACTTCTCTGGTCTCTGGCCAAAAGAATACGCTGCCGCTAGAGATATTTGGGATGACGACGAATGTGACTTCTCCTGCGCTGTACGCGCTGGGGACGCTGACAACCCTGTTTTCGGTGGCCATGATTGCCGCAGGCTTTGGCGCGTACAGATTCCTGTCGCGTCAGCAGGAATAGTCTGCGATCTGAGGGCTATGGCGCAGTTAAGCCTGGTTTCTTGCTGAAAGCCGTAACCAATGTAACAGTGACTCCGCGAGGCGCATGGTAGCGTAGAGTTATCAACGTGCTCTTAGGATGTGAGTCTCTGCATCAGTAGAGCTGACATGGCAAGCTTAAAACAGTGCTTACAAAGATTGTTTAGGTGTCCACAGGTGTTTTTTAGCTTTTCTCGGCTGGCTAGCTAAGCCAGCGCAGATTAGCTCATGGTGAGTGCGCCTTTAATCAAGTTTGTTCGAAGACTTATTTGGTAAATGGGCTCGACAAATAGTTTTGTCGGGCGAGTTTTTCCTGTAAGTCTTCTGTGGGCACCTCGTAAGTCCTCCAACATTCAGCGAGATGACGGAACGCAAATGATCAAACGCAATATTTTCAATGGATTCGATAGTTTTTATAGGGGGTTGACCCGGCTGTCTGCCCGGTGGTTTAGTGGTTCGCCCGATGGGTGGGTGATGCTGCCGCTGCTGTTGGTTTTGATGGCCATCGCTGCTCCTGCTGCGATGGCTCAAGAAGCTACTGAGACAACTTCGATAGCCGACAGCATTATCCAGCCCTTTGTAACTGTGTTAGATACGCTGTTGTTTTTTAAGATAGGGGGCGAAAACGGGTTTCCTTTTATTGTGCTGTGGCTATTTGTCGCGGCTGTTTTCTTTACTTTTCGGATGAAGTTTATTAATTTCCGGGGGCTGAATCATGCGATCGCCGTGGTGCAGGGAAAGTTCGACGATTCGCATGACGAAGGTGAGGTGTCTCACTTTCAAGCGCTGGCGACGGCGGTGTCAGGGACGGTGGGTCTGGGCAATATTGCTGGGGTGGCGATCGCCATTCAGCTCGGTGGCCCCGGAGCGATGTTTTGGCTGACGATTGCCGGACTGTGCGGCATGGTGAGTAAGTTTGTAGAGTGCACGCTATCGGTTAAGTACCGGCGGCGACTGCCCGACGGCACGATTTTGGGCGGGCCTATGTACTATCTCAATCAGGGCCTGTCTGCTCGGGGGATGCGTCCGCTGGGTCGGGGTCTGGCCGTGCTATTTAGCATTCTTTGCTTGGGCGGTAGCGTGGGCGGTGCGAATATGTTCCAGTCCAACCAGGCTTACGCCTCTATTGCGGGAATATTTCCGGGGCTACCGGCCTGGCTTTTCGGGTTGGTCTTAGCAGGGCTGGCGGCGTTCGTGATTATCGGCGGAATTAAGCGCATTGGCTCGGTAGCTGAAAAGCTGGTACCCGCGATGGCAGTACTCTACATCCTGGCTTGCTTTGTCGTCATCATCGTTAATATTGCTCAGGTGCCCGCCGCCGTCGTCACGATTATCAGCGAAGCTTTTGTGCCTAAGGCCGTCGCTGGCGGATTCATCGGGGTGATGGTGCAGGGCATTCGGCGGAGTGCCTTTTCTAACGAGGCCGGTGTGGGTTCGGCGGCGATCGCTCACTCTGCCGCCCGCACAGATGAACCCGTTCGTGAGGGCTTAGTTTCGCTGCTAGAGCCTTTGATCGATACCGTAATTATCTGCAACCTGACGGCTATCAGCATCGTATTGACCGGTGCTTACTTAGACAGCGGTGAGGGCATCGACGGTGTGGTGATGACAGCCAACGCTTTCGGCTCTGTCGTTAGCTGGTTTCCGGTAGTGCTGAGTATCGCGGTCTGTCTGTTTGCGTTCTCGACGATTGTTTCCTGGAGCTATTACGGGATTCAAGCCTGGACTTATCTGTTTGGAGAAAGATCTACAATTGTCTTCAAGTGCATATATGTAATCTGCACTTTCTTGGGCACTTTGACTAGCCTGGGTGTGCTGCTCGACTTTAGCGACTTACTGCTGCTGGGAATGGCATTTCCCAATCTGTTGGGATGCTACATTCTCTCTAATGAAGTCGCTGGTGATTTGAACGATTACTGGAAGCGGTTGACATCTGGCCAGATGGTTATGAATGAGCCGGTACCGGTCTCTACGGACGCTTAAGCGCTGAGTTTGCGCTGTTCGGCTAGCCACTGTTGGCGGGCTCGGGGCGACCTGATCGTATACTCACCATAAAAGTTGCTGAATCTCCAGAACCACCGCAGGGCTCTCACCACTTGAGGCTGGCGGTGGTTTTGTCGTGGGAGATTGGATTGAGAAGACGCTGCATTAACAATCATTTGGGATACCTGAATTCGATATCCCTACTGTAATCAAGCTGGCTTAGAACAACAAAAGGCCCAATCGATAGGGCCTATGCAAAAAGCCGATAGGCGTATTTTTACTGCCTGAGCACCAGCACCGGGCAGTGCGCAAAGCGAATGACTCTTTCAGCAATCGAGCCCATAAAGAATCGAGAGATCCCGGAGCGACCGCGAGAAGGCATCACGATCAGGTTTATCTGCTGCTTTTCAGCGTAGTCGATGATTTCAGCGGTTGGGTCGCCTACTTCGATGGCAAAATGCAGCCCCTCATATTCACTTTTTGGAAACTTTTCGTCAAACAGCTTCAGTACGTTTGCTTTGCGCTGCTCGTCGTTCACCGTTTCCCACACAACGCCAGGATCCACAGCCTCTAAAGGTTTCAAAACGTGAACCACATGGACAGTAGACAAGCTATCAGCAAAAACAAGGGTGTCTTCTAGTGCTTGCAAAGACTTTTCCGAAAAGTCGATAGGCACCAAAACACGATCTTTTGAAAATAAAACCATCAGAACAAACCTTTTACTACACAACTGTCGGCGGCATCAACGGCTAGCAAGGTGTCTGATATCTCAATCTTTACAGATTCTATGGCAGGTGTTTTCTTAACCATACCAGAAGTGCTACAGCCTGGGCGTACAACCTAATACAATCGTAAGATACTGAACTGCTTGCGAACCGTAATGAAACCCAACTTCAGATTTGCCGTTGTCAGCGATCTGCACATCGCTTTGCCTCATACGATTTGGGATTCGCCCAATCGTTTTCATTTGGTAGAAGTGAGCATTCCTGCTTTCGAGCAAATTTTGACCCAGCTTGTTGCTGATCGGCCCGACTTTTTGCTGTTGCCAGGAGACCTGGTGCAGCACGGCGAGCGAGATAACCATCAGTGGCTCGCTGAGCGCCTGGCGCAGCTCCCTTTCCCAACGTATGTTGTCCCTGGCAATCACGATGTTGTCAAGCAGCGGGGAACCCCGGCGGATGATAATCAAACCGAGCAGATCGCTTTAACTGACTTTCCTGAGATTTATCAACGGTTTGGCTACAGCGACGGGCAGCAGCTTTACTACCAGCAAGAGATTTTGCCTGGGGTGCATTTGATCGGGCTCAATTCCAATGCCTTTGATGCCGCAGGTGAGCAGATTGGCACAGGGTTAATTGACGATCAGCAGCTCGCCTGGCTGGATCAGCAGCTCATAGCGCTGGCGGGTAAATTTGTCATGGTGATGGTGCATCACAACGTGCTGGAGCATTTGCCAGGACAGTCAAAGTCGAAGCTGGGGCAGCGCTATATGATTGCCAATGCACCCGCGCTGGTTTCGCGGCTGCAAGCGGCCAAAGTGCCCGTTGCTTTTACGGGCCACTTGCATGTGCAGGACATTGCTCAGGCGGGTGACTTTTACGCGATTACAACGGGATCCCTGGTCAGCTACCCTCATCCCTACCGGCTGATGTCGTTGACTACCGATGAGAACGGGCAGCACCGGCTAGCGGTAACCTCGCAGCGAATTGAGACGGTGGCTGACTGGCCCACACTCCAGCAAACCTCGAAAGCATGGATGAGCGATCGCTCCAGTCCCTTTATCCTCAAACTGCTTACCGACCCACCGCTGTCGCTGAGCTTGGCGCAGGCTAAAGCCTATGCTCCTCAGATCAAAGACTTTTGGGCGGAGGTCGCCGCTGGCGATGCGCTTTTTGACTATTCAGATTTGCCCGCTGCGGCTCAACGATATTTTCAGCGATACAGTGCGACAGACAAGCAGGGCCAGCCTCGGCTGATTGACAATGAGGCGACGTTAACCCTGGTATCTTAGGATTTTCGTCTGCCTGTTGGCTTTGCTGCTTACAATAGGCTTGAAGGGGTGACGGAGTTCGGGCGTAAAAGGGGATTGGGTATGGAATCGGGCGGCGGATTAGCGGGGCAGTATCTAGCGCTGATTGATCAGATTGTGCAGCAGACGCTGAAGGGCAATATTCGCTCCAAAGAGCAGGTGCGATCGCAGCTCAATGAAGCCGTCGAGATCGGCACGGGAGAAATTTTTGAACGCGCGATCGCCACCCGCATAGCTGAAACTGAGCCTCAGATCGAATCCTCCCTCAAAGCGCCTCGGATACTGCGCGCGCTCAAGACAATTGAAGGTGAATGGCAAAAAGGTTTGCAGAACCGTCAAGCAGCCAATTTGGTCACGGCGGCGGCTGATAAGCTTCAAGCTACAGCGACAGCCGAGCGTCCGGTTGTCTTTCTCAACCTGATTGATCCCAATCAGCCGAACAGTCTGGATCGCTCTCAGCTCAAGCAACTGGCGCGGCAGTTAGAATCTTCTGAAGAGATGGTGGCCTGGTCGCAGGACATTCGCGCGGGGCTAGCGAGCTACGAACGCATAGAAGCAGATTTGGTGAGCTGGCTGTATCAATCTCCTACTTCAGTCGGCTTTGGCGAGCGAGAAAAAGGAGGCCCCTGGGCGGCGTGGCAAAAAGTCTCTATCGGTCTTCCCAAGCTGTTGTTTACGGTACTTGCGCAGGGAGAAGAGATCGCATCGCTGACCCGTACGGCTATAGATAGTGCGAGCTGGGTTGACCTGGCGATATTGTTGCAGCTCACTCAGCGCAGCCTGGTCACCTGGTTCGATAAGCAGCCCTATAGTGCCAAAGCCGGTAAGCAGCTCTCTTACAGCACGTCTCTGATTTTTGCGGCGATTTGGGGACGGCTGGCGCAGGGCTTCAGGAGCGCTCAGGCAGAGAGCTATCAGGCGCTGGGCGACGGCAGTTTTCAGCTCATGCTGCAAATCTTGCGAACCTTCTCTCAGCGGGATGATTTTCCGCTGTACGGCGGTGTGTTTGCTTCTTTTTCAGGCGATTATTTGCAGGATACGCTGGACTATTTTAGTGAGCCACTCACGCAGGTAGAGGGCACGCAGGAAAAGGCGCGAATCCTCACTTTGCTGGGCTATTCCCGGCAAATGGTGGGGCAGACGGCTGAGGCCAAACGCTTTTACCAGGAGGCGCTGGAGATTGCACAGGCGGCAGGTGACCTAGCCTGTGAAACGGCAGATCTGTGTCACTTGGCGCGCAATGCGGTGCTGGCGCAGGACTACGCGCAGGGAGTCGCGACGAGTCAGCGGGCGCTGATTCTGGCACGGCAGCGGGGGGACAGAGTCGGGCAGGCGAACGCTTTGGTCAACCTGGGCTACGCGCAGGTGTTGCAGGGAAGGGCGAATGATGTGATGGATGCGGGGCTTTACGATGGGGCGATCGCCTACCTCAATCAGGGGCTTGAACTTGCCGTTAAGCAGTCAGACTTTCAGTCTCAGGCGCTGGCCTACAATAGCTTGGGAATTGGCTATGTGATGTGCGATCGCCCCCAGGCAGGGCTTGACATTCTCACAGCGGGCGCAGAGGCGGTAAAAGGCTCAGGGAATATTTACCTGCAAGGGCTGTATACGCTTTACACCGCCGAAGCTCACCATGCCCTGAAACATGCTGAAGAAGCTGTTTTTTATAGTGTGCTGGCCATGCACTTGCTGGAGCGCATCGGCTCAGAAGACTGGCGACAGGCAGCAGGACTGGCCACCATTTTACAAGGGCAGCTCGGTGCAGAGAAATTTCAACAGACCTTAGAACAGTATCGCCGTCAGCTCACGCCGATTATGAGCATGGAAGGATACGACGCCCTACCTGCCCTTTTAGAAAAGTACCGGGAACAGTGAGCAAGCTTGAAGATGAGCAGCTTGAATCACGGTATATCGCCGCCTTCGATAGGGGTAATTAGGTAATATAGCCTCATAAGAGATGGGCCAGCTTGTTTTATGAATGCTTCCGTGAATGGACGATTTGACCAACCGCTGGCTGACTTAACGGGCAGCTTGAAAAACAATTCCTGTCCGGGCGAAGGTCGTTTGCGTGCGGCCATTCGTTCAGGTGAATTTGTCATTACTGCTGAAGTCATGCCGCCCAAAGGAGGCGACCCGAGCCACATGCTAGAAATGGCCGCTCATCTCAAAGATTGGGTGCATGCAGTTAACGTTACCGATGGCAGTCGGGCGGTGCTGCGGATGTCGGCGCTGGCCTGTGCGGTGCTGCTGAAACAAGCCGGGATTGAGCCGGTCTGTCAGATGACGGGGCGCGATCGCAATGCGATTGCCCTTCAAGCCGACCTCATGGGCGCTCACGCCCTGGGCATTCGCAATGTGCTGGCGCTGACCGGCGATCCGCTCAAAGCAGGCGACCACTCCTCTTCCAAGTCCGTACATGAGCTGGAATCTATTCGGCTACTGAAAGTAATTCGCCAGCTCAACAGCGGTGTGGACTACCACGATCAGCCCTTGGGCGACGGCCACTTAGATATCTTTCCAGGCGCTGCCGTCGATCCGCAGTCGCCGAGCTGGTCGGGGTTGCAAGGCCGCTTCGAGAAAAAGGTCGCTGCCGGGGCGCAGTTTTTTCAAAGTCAGCTCATTTCTGACTTTGACAAGCTAGAGAAGTTTATGGATCAAATTGCGGCGGGGAGCGATCGCCCTATTCTCGCGGGCATTTTCCTGCTCAAGTCCGCTAAAAACGCCGCCTTTATCAACCGCTGCGTCCCCGGCGTTAACATTCCTCAGGCCACCATTGACCGCCTCGCCGCCGCCACCGACCCGCTAAAAGAAGGCATGACCATTGCCGCCGAACAGGTTCAGGCTGCCCGCCAGCTCTGCCAGGGCGTGCATATGATGGCAGTGAAGCGGGAGGACTTGATTCCTGAGATTTTGGCGATGGCGGGGGTTCAGCCACAGGGAAAGCGGCAGGCGGTGAGTGCGCTGGTGAGAGGCTAAACCTTTGGTTTTTCCTTACTGCGCCGCTTCTTCAACGGCGGGCTGGTGGCCCCGCTTCTGCGACGACGCTTGGCCGGACGACCGTCGCGCCAGCTGTCGTCGTCCCGAGTTGTGCCCAAGCTAGAAATATCCATCGGGTGGCCCAGTACTGATACTTGCTTAAGTAAGTCAAAGGTCTCTGTCGGAATGCCGACAGGCAAATCGACCGTGCTGTGGTCGTCGTTGATCGTGATTTTGCCGATGTGGCGGTTGGCGAGACCGGTTTCATTGGCGATCGCCCCCACAATATGTCCTGGCTTCACGCTGTGGTTACGGCCTACCTCTACCCGGAAGCGCTCCATCCCAACGCCTTCACCGGCAGAACTACTCTTGCTGGGGCCATCCCGTCGGTCGGGCGTGGCCTTCTCTTCTAGCAGCAGAGGCTCATCCCCTTGTAACAAGTTGGCCAGCGCGCCGGCAATCTCAAGCGCTGGAACATCGTGCTCCTGCTCGTACTGCTCCAGTATGCGCACAAAAAAGGCAGAATCTTCCTCGGCTAGCGTATCGGTGATCCGTTGGGCAAAGCGAGCTATGCGCTGGTTGTTGACCGTTTCGGTTGAGGGCATCTCCATGCGCTCAATCCTTTGCTTGGTGGAGCGTTCGATAGAGCTTAGCAGCCGCTTTTCGCGCGGGGTGACGAATAAAATGGCCTCGCCAGAGCGTCCTGCCCGTCCCGTGCGGCCAATGCGGTGCACGTAGGCTTCGGGATCGTAGGGCATGTCGTAGTTGATGACGTGACTGATGCGATCTACGTCTAACCCTCGGGCGGCGACATCGGTCGCGACCAGGATGTCGAGCTTGCCTTTTTTCAGCTTGTCTACAGTGCGCTCGCGCTGGTTTTGCGGCACGTCTCCGCTCAGCGGCGCAGCGTTGTAGCCACGCGCCTCTAGCTTTTCGGAAAGTTCTACGGTGGCGACTTTGGTGCGCACAAATACAATCATGCCGTCAAAAGCTTCGACTTCTAAAATGCGGGTGAGCGCGTCGAGCTTGTGATAGCCGCTTACCGACCAGAAGCGCTGGCGAATGGTATCGGCGGTTTTAGACTTGTTTTGGATCGAAATTTCGACGGGATCGCTCAGATGCTGCTGGGCAATTTTGCGAATCACTTGCGGCATTGTCGCCGAGAACAGCGCAACTTGACGATCCTTGGGGGTTTTGTCGATCACCCATTCCACATCGTCGATAAAGCCCATCCGCAGCATTTCATCGGCTTCGTCGAGCACCA
>JBBQAC010000386.1:0-2175 GCA_038315915.1 Phormidesmidales cyanobacterium | reverse complement strand
CTTGCAGGCAATCACCTCATCGCTAAATAATCCGGCCAACCTGGTACTGCTACAGCAAACGTTAGAATCTGCCCGCGATGCCCTAGCTAGCGCTCAGAAAGTCATGGCTGATGTAGATGAAATCACTGGCGATCCAGCCGTTCGCAACCAGCTACGCAATTTGATCAACGGCCTCGGAGATTTGGTGTCATCGACCCAGTCGCTAGAGCAGGAGACCGAAGTGGCTCGCGTACTCGCCCCGCTCAACCGGCAAGCGCAGGCGTCGCCCGGCGTGGATAGCGAACCCGCACCGATCTCAGCAGCGGATCGGCCAATTCTGATTTTCGACGGAGAGCGGTACATTCTCCGGCCCTCAGCCGGGCTCGCTGACCGCGACCTCACGCATGTCCCAGGGGACAACTGAGAAGAAAAATAGAGTCAGCGCCATCACCAGGCCGCTGGTAAAAAACTGCCAGCCGGGATGAATGGCCAAGCCAGCGATCGCCGCGCCATGTACGAGGCTACAAGCGCCGAAGCAGCGTGATCGCATCCCTACCGCCATCGCCAAATATCCCAGCGCACAGAGCCCCAGCCACAGCGGGCAAAGATTGATCAAAATAGAGCCGACGCCGCAAAAAATACCGTAGGCAGTCACCACCATCCCCAGCGGCATCAGCAGTGCCCAAAGAAAGACTACCCACCGCAGTTTGGCAATTTCAGCAATTTGCCAGGTGAGTCCCGAGGTGGCTGCGACCGTCGAGCCGGTCAGTGACGCATCTATCACAGCCTGAACGGGCCAGCTTAGCCTAGAAAATTGGGCTAGCGAAAAAATGAGTAAAGCTGCCAGCCCCCAGAGCACAAACGCTTGGTCGAGTTCCGTCAGGCGAATAGCGCTTAAAACCCTACACCACCGCCTGATCGACCACTTAAGATTGGCGCTGAGCAGACCACTCACCATGGGTACTCTGGCTGCTATGGGATGCTTCGGCAGCAAAGATTCGCTTAGATCAAAAGAAGTCATATTGACAGTTACAGAGTTCCAGAGGACGACGTGATTGTTACTTGAGCGGTATATATGTTGAATTGTAACAGAATGTTAAAGGAATGTTATATTTCTAACGCACCTGGGAGACCCCGTGTTTTCTCCACATGTTTTCTCCAAGCGGGCCATCTTTTTGAGCAGCATTCGTACTCAGCCCACCGGGCACGTTACGATAAATGCCTGCGCTCTATGCCAAGTTTTCAATTGCCTCCCCCTTTCTTTGAATGACCCCTCTTAATTTGCCTGTGGTTGGGGGTAACTCGCTATCCACTGAACGCTCACAGCCCGCCTGCTTGCCTGCGCTAGAGTCTCAAGCCTTGAGAAAGAGCTATGGCCGAGGCAAACGGCGATTCGAGGCAGTTCGAGGGGTCTCGCTGACGCTCTTATCCGGAGAAGTTCTGGCCTTTTTAGGGCCGAATGGCGCAGGCAAGACGACGACGATCAAGATGATCGCTGGCCTTATTCGCCCGGATACAGGCTGGGTGAAGATTGCAGGTCTTGACCCGCACAGTCAGCCGCAGGCACTTCAGTCTGTCGGCGCGGTGCTGGAGGGCAATCGCAACTTGTACTGGCGGCTAACACCGCTGGAGAATTTGGAGTACTTTGGGGTGCTCAGGCAGGTACCCAGACAGGTGGTCAGGCAGCGCGGCGAGGAGCTACTGACTGAGTTTGGCCTGCTCGACAAGCGCAAAGTGCCGGTGCAAAAGCTCTCTCGGGGGATGCAGCAAAAGATTGCGATCGCCGTAGCCCTGATTCACCAGCCCAAATTACTCCTCCTCGATGAGCCTACCCTGGGACTGGATGTGACCTCAGGCGAGACGGTCAAAAAGCTGGTGCGCCAGGTAGCGGCCTCTGGCTGTGCTATTTTGCTGACCACGCATCAGCTCAACGTGGCAGAAGAACTCTCTGACCGGGTAGCGATTATTCGGCAGGGCAAGATTGTAGCTGAGCAATCTACCCAGTCCTTGATTCGACAGTTTTCTAACCGCGCGGCCTATCGGATTGAGTTTGAAGGCGTGCTGGACGAGGCGAGAAAAGCGGCGATTGTGGCTTTGGGGGCGACGGTGGGCGACCATCACATCCACTACTGCCCCACCGAACAGGCGCTGCCGGACAGCGGCGCTTCCTCTGCTGTCCTCTACAAAATTTTTAGT
>JBBQAC010000088.1:0-15107 GCA_038315915.1 Phormidesmidales cyanobacterium | reverse complement strand
GGTAGGTCTGCCAGGGCAAGCAAATCGCCAAAATCTGTCGCTTCCAGGGTGATCGGCGCAGTTACAGTAAAGCTGCCGCCCGTGCGCACATGCCGAAACTTAACCCCGGTTATCTGCTGCCGCTGACCCGCCGACTCAGGCGTGATCATGACTTCTGTAGGTTCACTCTCCGAGATCAGCCGCAGCTTACCCGACTCCAGATAGGGGATCAGCGGTTCATTGAGCGCCGTAGCCGCGACGATGGGCGTAGTGCTCATCGGACAGACCCAAGCGCCGCCAGGGTTTTCCTGAGGTCGACCGGCTTCGGGCTGAAGCTTCCGCTGCCGCCGGCGAAACCACCGCTGCATTTTAGAAATGGCGAACTGCTCGCCATCTACAGTACTGAGGCTGGCCTGTTGCTTCAGCAACTCGCCATCGTCGGAAGCGGGTAAAGCTTGGCCGGTAAACTGACCCCCGACCACCTTTAAAGGCTGCACCAGGCAGACATCTACATTCATCCGAAGGGCGGTAAGTGTCGCAGAGTAGGCGGCTGTAGAGCCACCGACTACTAAGATCGAACAGGTCAGCGTGCTGTTGTCATCAGGCCGGGTAAATACGTCTTCGGCAAACAGGCCGTTGCTTTGGCTAACTTTCTTCACGGGTAGGCTTCACACAAAAAGGTCGCCTGTAAATAATCTCGTCTGGCGGTACTTCAGGCAGCGATTTCTGTACAATTCTTTTGAATTCGCCTGTGAAAAGTTGAGATTGCTTTAGTCAGGATCGTCTTCCCACACTTCAAAAGCCTCTACATCAATCGGCTCGGCTGGCGGTTGGGGCCGTCGGAACCGATTCAGCGTCTCATTCAGGGAGCGACCCAGGGGCGATTTGCCGAGGCGATTTTCTAAGGGGCCGTGATCTAGCTGATCCTGGGCTTTGGCTTTGGCCTTCTCAAACTGTGCCCGCATTTGCTGCTTGACCTGCTCGGTTTTGGCCTGAAGCTGCTCGGTGATATCTGGCAATGAATCGGCATCTACATAGTCTTGGTGGGCGAGCTGCTCATCGGCAAACTGCTGAGCCCGCCGCCGCACCCGCTCGGTGACTTTGCCTGCAAACGTTTGCCCTTTACGGGCCAGTTCGCTCAGGTCGGTCGGAATTTCGGGAAGCTGCTCTGGTCGCCAATCCAGGCCGCTTCCAGATAGTTTCACCGCGCTCAGAGGCAGAGATTGGCCGTAGGGCTGAGCGCGCTGGGCGTCTTCCTCGGCGATCATCATACGCTTGCGGCCCGCGCTGATTATGGCATCGGGGGCGATCGCATACACCTGAACCAGCGCCACATCCGCTGCCCCCTCCTCAGCCGCTGCCGCAACCAGGCTGTCATTCAGCGCAAACAAATACTGCTGCACCTCACCTGTAGCCTGATCCAGGCAAAAATCGACCACTTGGCCAATGCGATCGCCTCCATCTGTCCACACTTCTAGTCCGCTCATGTTCTGGGCGGCGGCAAGCTGCGCTTCGTTGGCAGAGACCAGTTGGGCTGAGGCTTCGGTGTGAATGACAATGCGATCGCGCCCAATTTTCACAAGCTGCGACCAGCTTATAGACTGCCTGCGCGGGAGCAGCCCCGCCGTTTTGCAAACCAGCCCAATCACCTGCGCCGGTTTCACATCTACCAGCAAATGCTCCACCGTGCCCACTTCCTCTGTGGTCTCATAGGCCATAATCTGACGACCAACTAGCTCACCCTGGCGAATAATCGCTGACTCCACCCGGCTACCTCCTTTGAAACGTACAGGCTAAATCTTCCTATCTCTGTTTTACTTGATCTAGGGGGCTACTGGAGCCGCGACCAGGACGGATCGAGTTGGTAGGATACTCCTCAGATAGCTGCGCCGTCGTGCTACCGCGCTCAGGCCACAGATGTTTAAATAGAAGCTGACCTTATTGTTTTATATACACGAGATAAAAGTTTTCATCGTATTCGAGAAAGAGAGTTGTTCATTATGAACCCTATTGCTATAGCTGTGTTCGATATTGATGGTGTGGTTCGAGATGTGAGCAAATCTTACCGAAGGGCGATCGCCGATACTGTAGAAAAGTACACTGGCGGCAGCTACAGACCTAGTGTAGAAGATATTGATCAGCTCAAGCGCGAAGGCATTTGGAACAATGACTGGAAGGCTTCTGAAGCGCTGATATATCGTTATTTCCAGCAGCATAATCAGATCCAACCCAGTATCAGCTACGAAAATATCGTTGACTACTTTCAGCAGCGCTATCGTGGCCCCAACACCGAAGATCCTGATCAGTGGACAGGCTATATTGCCAATGAACCTCTACTAATAGATAAAGAATATTTGCAATCATTGTTGCAGCTAGGTATTCCTTCCGCCTTCTTTAGCGGCGCAACTCGGGGTTCTGCGAACTTTGTTCTTCAGCGCCGAATCGGCTTAAGCGAACCCATCTTGATCGCGATGGAAGATGCCCCTAGCAAACCCGATCCTACAGGCTTGATGATGGCTGTGCAACGCATAGAATCTCAACAGCCTGTCGTTCAAAACAGACCTGTTCTTTATGCAGGTGACACCGCCGCCGATATGAAAACTATCCTCGCCGCCAGAGATCAGTTTCCTGAGCGCCGATGGTTCGCGATTGGTATTTTGCCCCCCCATGCTTTACGAGATGCGGCTTACAAAGCTGAGTATGCCGCAAGCCTTGAGCTAGCTGGCGCAGAGGTCGTCTTAGATAGTGTTCGGCAGATGACGGCTGACCTGATCAGGCCGATGCTCTAGCCCGACAAACAATTGGCACCAGCGCCCAGGCAAGCAGAATGGAGGACTGCCAATGTTCTTCGGCTCTGTTTGATAGGTGCTATTCAGCAGCGGTGTCTTTGTTTTTAAAGATGGTGCGAATCGTCCATTGGGTGAGCTTAGGAAACGCGGCGTACATGCCGTTCATCAGTTTGGCGCTGCCCATAACATGATCCTCTCCCTGAGCCAGCGCCTGCCAGACGGCTTCTGCCACATCTTCTGGCTTTTCCACAAAAGGGACTGCCAGCGTCTGATCAATCTGCTGCCGGCGGGCCTGCCTGTCTTCCTCGGTTTTACCGCGCATGACGGCTTTTTCAGCAAAGTCAGTGCGAATGATATTCGGGTAAATAGCGCATACCTGAATGCCTTTGGGAGAGAGTTCGGCGCTGAGTGATTGGCTGAGGCCAGCGATCGCGTGTTTACTGGTCGTATAGGGCGCTGTATATGGCATGGGCACCTTCCCGGCAATCGAGCAGATATTGACAATCGCGCCTGAGCCCCGTGCCACGAAATAAGGCAGCACTGCATGAATGGTATGAATATAACCCCACAAGTTGGTATCTATCACCTCGTGCCAATCTTCCAAACTAAATTCTTCAGTCGGCCCGGTGCTGTAGAGTCCGGCGTTGTTGACCAGCACATCAAGCTGACCAAACTCTGCAAGTACCTGATCAACCATTTGCTTCACCTGGTTGGGGTCGCGTACGTCGGTTGGAATTGGCATTACTGGAGTGGTGCAGCAGGTTTTTAGGGCACTGGCGGTCTCGACTAATTTCTCGGGAGTGCGGGCAGCGATCGCTACTCGATAATCCGCTCTTGCAAACCGTTCGGCGATCGCCCGACCAATTCCTTTTGAACCACCAGTAATTAAAACAACTTTCATAATTTATCTTCGCAGGTTGCTAACAGCGCCAGAACGCCTTAAATGCAATAGATATTGCATTGGTCACTTGGCTTGAATACAGCAATGCAGGCAAAACCTTTGCATAACAACAGGCCAAGTGACTAGCGTTACCCGAATGCATCCGGGTAACGCTATAAACTATGCGTGATCAAATTTGCAAAATCGTCTGACAGAAGTAAGAGATACAGACAGCGAGTTGCCACAAAAAAACCGGTCAGTCTGAAAAGACTACCGATTCTCTTTGCGCTAGCGATTGAAAACGGCTGTTTGCCTTGAATGGCTCTGGCGGGATTTGAACCTGCGACCTTGGGCTTATGAGTCCCCTGCTCTAACCACTGAGCTACAGAGCCTAGCAATGCTTTGATAACGGTATCAAATGCAGCCAAATAAATGTAACACGAAATCAAAGTGTGACAAAAGGAAAACCCTTTGCTTCACCCTATACAAAGTGGGGAAGGGGTCAATAGGGAGAAGGGGAACCGACAGAAGCATTCTGCCCTTCTCCCATCTCCGCTGCTCCCCCTTCCCTCCAGACTTAGCGCTGAGGCAAATACGCCATTGGATTAACCGCGCCGCTGCCCCGTGGATGTACCTCAAAGTGCAGGTGAGGGCCTGTACTGTAGCCCGTACTACCCATCTCAGAAATCTGCTGACCCTGGCTGACAGTCTGACCTGTGCTAACATTCAGCCGATTGTTATGAGCGTAGCGAGTCATGCTGCCATCTGGATGACGAATCTCAACCAGATTGCCGTAGCCACCAGAATTCCAACCAGCCTGCTCCACCACACCAGGAGCCGCAGCCACCACTGGCGTTCCTACTGGGCCAGCAACATCGACGCCCCGATGCATTCTTCCCCAACGCCAACCATATCCCGAAGTGATAGTTCCTCGGGTTGGCCAAATGTAACCGTTGAAGTACGAGGGCGCTTCCGGCAGATACTCATCCGCCGCTGGTAATAGAGGCATATCAGGCGAAACAATCTCACCGGTTGATGAACGCTGCGCCGGAGTATAAGCAGCAGGGCTAATCGGTGCCGCCGCCAGCAGCTCAGAATCTGCCGCAGCAGCAGGGCTAGTAGACAGCGCAACCCGCTCAGCTCCGCCCACGCCATTGGCGCGGCTGACCGGTGTGGCCGCCTGAGCTATCAAGTTGTTATCAGTGTCGATTTGAATACTGCTAGCAGCTTCGGAAGTCTGTACGGGCTGTGTTCGAACTTCCTCAACTTCCTCCAAAAGATCGGCCACGTAGGGATCGATGCTTTCAGCCTCTGCGGTTGCAGCCGCTGACAAGTTGTTGCTATCAGCTTGCTCATTGGCTGCGTTAGCGTTCTCTTCTACGGAAGAGCTTCGTTGCTCTTCAAGAATTTTAGCGGCGCTTGGGCGATTGGCTGTGCTCTGCAAGTAGGCTAGCTGTCCGCCAGCAAATCTTTGCCCAGCATCAGCATCAGCAGATGCTTCAACTCGCTTGCCCGAAGTCTGATCTGTAGAATCAGAAGCCGTAGAATCAGTTGAGGGTACGGTGAGCGTAGTTCCTGCAAAAATGATATTTGGGTTGGTCAGCCTGTTGATGCGGATCAGTTCCTCCGAGGTTGTTCCTAATGCGGAGGCAATATTGCTGATCGTGTCGCCCGCTTGAACCTGATAGGTAGTAGCGGCTGCTGTCGGTAGCGCCCGTGCTGTTTCAACTGACGCAGTTTCCAAGGGTTCTGCTGTCAAAGCCGGTGCCGACTGAATTAACGACGCATCAGCAATTTCGATCTGCATGGATGCGGCGGGTGCAGTCAGTTCCGAGCTACCTGCCCGGAGCGGTGCCTCCTGCCGGGAGCTTGCCGTCTCCGATACCTCTACCTGAGCGCTCAGCTCAGCCGCAGTCAAACTATTTTCACCTTGAGTTGCTGTGCTGACAACATCACTGTTTATGACATTATCGTCAGCCGCGACACTGGCGACAAGCTGGGCTGAATCTGCGTCGATAGCTAAAGACCGTTGGACAGCCTCTGTCATCCCAGGAACCCTGAGCACCTGTCCGACTTGAATAGAGGTCTCTGGTGGAAGTGAATTCGCCAGCTTTAGCTCGCGCAGGCCCACTCGATGCTGCTGAGCGATTTGCCAAAGGCTTTCGCCTGACTCGACCGTGTGAAGGCTGACGAGCTGTCCGGTCGCTTCGTCAGCAGAAAAATCTGAATTCTCCAGGGCCGAAGCCTGAGAGCCTGAAACTCTAGATCCGTTTGAAAAAGCTTCAGTTGTTGCAGAGTTCGTGGGTACAGAGACCGCAGCCGATGCCTTAGTCTGAGAAACCAGTGCTCCAGATGCACCGACCGAAAGGGCTAAGCCCAACATCGCAGCCGACTTGAGGCTGCTTGAAGCATTGCCCTCATTTCCTTCTGGAATACGTGAATGACTGATGTCAGACACAGCTTCCTGTGAAATCGCTTCTTTCAAGGAATAACCTCCTAATGACCAGCGTTGAACCGTTAGTACAAAATCGTCATATGTAGCTGTTCAATGAACCGTACAACGACTTTCGATAACAGCAGTGCTGCTACTAATCGCGCTAAGAATCGCTTAGCCAGCGGTGAAATAATTCCACACGCTGCGTGCTCGATATCGACAATAAGCGGGGTGCTTATTTCCGACTTAGGCAAGTTTACACGACTTAACGCTAATTTCAATATCACTCCCGTGACCTACTCTGAATGCCCAAAACTGTGTGCAACCTAAACGTTGTCTTCTTGCTCTGCCTGGAGCGATCCTCTACGGCGGGTCGTCAGATAATCTCAAGCACCTTTAACTGTGGGACTTTTCAAGTATTTTCTGTCAGCCAATCTAATTTGTGGCACATTGCGAATCACTCGCTTTTTTAACGATTTGAGCAACCGTCCGGTGAACTTGGAAAAGAGCCTCTGTTATTGCCTGAATGCCTTATCAGAAGAGCGGTGCAGCGGTTTCTAGTTATTTTTACGGAAAATCACTCTCGCTTAACGACGAGTAATCAAGTGAGCCTTGTATCATACGAAATACTTATCAAACAAGGTTCATATCCAGCAGAAAATTGTCCAACCTTAAAGATCAAAGGCTATTACGTCATAAGTGAATTCAAACTGATCAATAACTAATCGGGATGAGTGACTGCTGAGTCAGGTAGTATTAATTTATCTAATCTTACCCTTATCTAATTCGTATCTTTTCTAATCTATTTGCTTTTCATCTATTTGTCTGAGTGCTTCGAAAAGGCCAACAGCGGCGCTAACAGAAAGATTCAGGCTGCGAACAGGGCCTTGTTTCATGGGTATGGTGGTGATTATCTGGCAGCGTTCGATGACGGCGGGCGCAAGCCCTTGGCTTTCCTTGCCAAATAGTAGCCAGTCGTCGGCTTGGTAGCGGATATCGGTATAGCGATCGCTCCCTCTAGCGCTAAATCCAATCAGCCTGCCGCCTTCTGCCTGGGCATGCTGCCAAAAGTCCTCAATGGTGTCATGCACATGAAGATCGACATAGGGCCAGTAGTCTAGACCGGCGCGTTTGAGGTATTTATCGCTGAGTTCGAAGCCGAGTGGTCTGACCAGATGTAGGGCTGTGCCAGTGGCGGCGCAGGTGCGAGCAACATTGCCGGTGTTAGGCGGAATTTCAGGATTGACGAGGACAAGTCTGGGCATTGGGCTATATAAAGAGGGTCACGCCAGCGCCGCGATAGGCTGACAGATATCTTCAGCAAGCAGGCTTTCTTGCTGCTGCATTTGGGCGATCGCCTGCTGAATCACTTCAGTTGGGCTAGTTTTTTCAGCTTGGGCGAGCCATTGCTGAGCCTGGTTGCCCTCCCGCAGAATTTGCTTGACCGGCGTCAGAAAGCAGCTAATGCCAGAGCGGTGGGCAAAGGGGTGAACTTCCTCGTACATCTGGCGAATCCAGTCGCCAGCGAGAATGGGTTTGCCGGTGCGCCAGTGGGTGAGTTCGGCTGCGAGGCTACTTTTGGCGACGGCCTGCTCGTTTTTGAGGGCGATCGCCAGCAAATCTTCACTGCGGGTACTGGCGCTGAGCTGGCTACTCTGCAAAGGATCAAGCTCAGGGTGGGCCAAAAGCTGCTGCAATCGGGCTTCGAGTAGGGTGGTGACGGCCAACAGATGCAAAGGGTCGCTGACCAAATCGCAGATTCGTAGCTCCAGGCGGTTGAGGTTGTAGGGGCGGCGATCGCCATTGGGCCGCACCGAACTCCACAGATGGCGCACGCTTTGCATGGTGCCTGCTGCCAACTGCTGCTCTACCCAACGGATGTGATGCAGATGGCTCTCAAACAGCGGCACATGCGTCGGTGTCTGGGGAAACAGGTGCCAGCGAGTGGAGTGAAAGCCGGTAATGTTGCCATCAAAAAAGGGCGAAGAGGCCGTCATCGCCAGGTACAAAGGCGCTTCCACTCGAATCAACCGACAGGCCCGCATCAGCGCTTCGGGCTCGGCCATGCCGATATTGATATGAATGCTGGCCGTCACCACGTCGGTGCCGTAAGTTTCTTCGATGTAATCGTGGTACGGATTTTTCGGATCGGAGCGGTGAAAGACATCAGCGCCGCCCAGCGGTAAGGTGCTGCCGGGAATAATTGTGTAGTTACCCAGCGTTTTCAAGTAGTTGCGCAGCCGCACACGGGGTTTAATCAGCTCGCACAGCAAATGCTCGTAGCGGCAAAAGGGCGCGGTGGTGTATTCCACATTGCGGGCATCGGGCTCGCGCACAAAACCTTCTAGCGTCGCCACAATTTTGTCTGAAAATCCGACCACCTCTCCTGCGGGCGTCCCCGTGTACATTTCGACTTCAAAACCTTTAGATAGCAGCACGGCAGTCAGCGTCCTTAGAAGTAGTAATCAGCAGTGAGAAGGATGAGTTAGCAGCGGGTGAAACTATAGAGCTTTCTGGGCAGGGAAGAGGTATCACGTCGTCAAAAGCTTTTTGCGAGCCGTTATCAGCCGTCCAGCGTTAGAAATTTCCTCCTTATATATAGAGGGCACTTAAAAACTGTGTCAGATACAACGATTCAAAGGTCATGATTCCTAAGCTGCGTCGGTCGATAGCTAACGACGCATGAACCCGCTAACGCAGTATAAGTTGCAATGGCCGCGCCTTTCCTGTCTCTGTGGTACAGCCTTTGCTCAGTCATTTGAGCAAAATAAAGCGCCCAGGAGATGACCTCTTGAGCGCTTCGCTGCCGTTAAGATGCGGATAAAAGGACTTGAACCTTCACGTCACGAGGACACTAGAACCTAAATCTAGCGCGTCTACCAATTCCGCCATATCCGCATTGGATAATAATAGTATCAAGAAACGCGGAATAGATGCGGGCTTTTCTCTAAAGTGTTGGCTATTCAGCCTGTGAACCAATTGCCGTTAGATTTGAATGCAGGAGGGCTTCATGTCTGATTGGGATGACTGGGACAATAGTGAATGGCCTAAGTCTGAGGGCGATCACAAGGCACCTGTGAATGAGCCGATTGACGAGCTGCATAGAATAGAGGTGTTTACCTATCGCGTTGAACGGCAGTTGCGGGAAATTGCGATTGATTTTGGAATGCAGTTTGAGCATGATCGCCGCAGTCGAATTGAGAGCCTGATAGAAAAACTACGGTTTTGCTTAAGACAAGCCGATGAGCAGGCGATCGCTGTCGTTTTCTCAGATCTGTCAAACGAGGTTTACGAAATCAATCGCGCTGCCTATCTTCATGAGCTAGATGACGATGGCGATGCTGCCAGTGCTGCGGTTGTTCGGCGCTAACCGACAATGCCCCCGTAGAGCGCTTATGATGAAAGGGCTAAAGATTACGGTTATCCGCTGCCGATGAGCGGTGTGGCCAGTGCTATAGATATGTCAGATCAGGAGAAACCGGTTGAATGGGTAAGGTAGTTGGCATTGACCTCGGCACGACAAATTCTGTAGTAGCGGTGATGGAAGGCGGTAAACCCGTCGTGATTGCCAACGCAGAAGGAATGCGGACAACGCCGTCAGTGGTGGCCTTTAGCAAAGAAGGCGAAAAGCTGATTGGCCAATCAGCCCGTCGTCAGTCGGTACTTAACCCTCAAAATACTTTTTACGCGGTGAAGCGCTTTGTTGGGCGCAAGTACGATGAGCTGTCGCCCGACTCCAAGCGAGTGCCCTACACAGTGCGGCGGGCTGAATCGGGCAATGTCAAAGTGCGCTGCCCCCGGCTAGACAAGGATTTTGCGCCAGAAGAAATTTCGGCGATGATTTTGCGTAAGCTCGCTGAGGAAGCGGCTCAATACTTGGGACAGCCGGTGACGGGCGCAGTGATTACCGTACCGGCCTACTTTAACGATGCCCAGCGGCAGGCCACCCGAGACGCGGGGCGAATTGCCGGACTCGAAGTCAAGCGAATTATCAACGAGCCGACGGCGGCTTCCCTTGCCTACGGACTCGATCAGCAGTACAACCAGACGATTCTGGTGTTTGACTTGGGCGGCGGCACCTTTGATGTGTCGGTGCTGGACGTGGGCGACGGCGTGTTTGAAGTGCGCTCTACCAGCGGCGATACGCAGCTCGGCGGGCTGAATTTTGACAAAATAATTGTCGATTGGCTGGCAGAGAACTTTTTAGAAAAGGAAGGGGTGGATTTGCGGCGCGATCGCCAGTCCCTCCAACGCCTCAACGAAGCCGCCGAAAAAGCAAAAATCGAGCTTTCTGGCGTACCGGTCACTGAAATTAATTTGCCTTTCATCACCGCGACTGCCGATGGGCCTAAGCATATTGAGACAAAATTGGAGCGATCGCGCTTTGAAGAACTTTGTAGCGACTTAGTCAGCAGACTTCGCGGCCCGCTCAAGCAAGCCTTAACCGACGCTGGGGTAACGCCTAGCCAGGTTGATGAAGTGGTGCTGGTCGGTGGCGCGAGCCGAATGCCGATGGTGCAAGACCTGGTGCGCTCGGTGATGAACCGCGAGCCTAACCGCAATGTCAATCCCGACGAAGTAGTGGCGGTCGGCGCGGCGATTCAGGCGGGCATTTTGACCCAGGAAGTCAAAGATATTTTGCTGCTGGACGTGTCGCCCCTGTCGCTGGGCGTTGAAACCGTCGGCGGTGTGATGAAGAAGCTGATTCCTCGCAATACCACTATTCCAGTGCGGCGCTCCGACACTTTTTCGACCTCTGAAAATAATCAGACCGTTGTCGAAGTGCACATTTTGCAGGGCGAGCGGGAAATGGCCACAGACAATAAGTCTTTGGGCCGCTTTAAGCTGATGGGCATTCCGCCTGCGCCGCGCGGCATTCCTCAGGTTCAGGTGTCGTTTGATATTGACGCCAACGGTATTTTGCAGGTGTCGGCGCTCGATAAAACCACCGGCAGGCAGCAGAGCATTACGGTGCAAGAAGCCTCGAACCTCTCTGAAGCCGATATTCAAGGCATGATTCGCGCGGCTGAGGAAAACGCCGCTACTGATCGCTTGCAGCGTGAGCGCATCGAAAAGCGGAATCGGGCTGAAGTACTTACCTTTAAGGCGGAGCGGGTATTACGAGAGGTGGCAATTGACTTTGGCTTGCAGTTTGCGCGCGATCGCCGTCGTCGCATTGAAGGCTTAGTTCAGGAACTGCGGGCCGCTTTGGAGCAGGCCGATGAGCGCGGCATTGATATTACCCAGTCGGATTTGCAAAACGAGGTATACGAGCTAAACCGCGAAGCCTATCTGTACGACATGGATGAAGATGGAGACGGAATTCTCGGTCAAATTGGCAGCACCTTAAAGCGAGCCTTTTCAGGCGAAGATGACGACTACTATCGCACTGGCGACTATGGCGCTGGCACCAGCTATCCTGCCAACAGTTGGGATCGTCAGGCTCAGTGGGATTCGCCTAACTGGAATCAAAGCAACGCCAGCCGTGGCAGCAGTTGGGATGACTGGGATGACGATTGGGAAAAGCCCCGAAATTCACCATCCAACCCGGCCTACAGCCAGAACCCGTATCCTTCGGAGCCGTCCTACGGTCAGGGCTATGATCCTTATGGTCAGGCAGGGGCCGACTCAGGACGCTATGCCCCCGGCGGCTATGAGCAGGACTATCGTCAGCAAAGCTCCAGGCAGGAGGAGCCCTATGGCCAGGACAACTACCGGCAGGAAGGCTATAGGCAGGAAGGCTACAGAGACGGTTACAGCCAGGATAGCTACGCTCAAGAGCGCTATGACGGCCAATCTCAGGGCGATCGCCCCTATTCAGAAGATCCCGGCTACGGCACTGACAATCGTGCCGAGAGATATCCGCAACAAAACGGCGACTGGCAGCAAGGAACGGCTGGCGGTCGGCCTGAACAAGCTCGGTCAAACGAAGATTATGGCCGAGACAGTTACCCCAAAGATGGCTATGAGCGCGATCGCTACAGCCAGGACAGCTACGGCCAAGACAGCTACGGTCAAAATAACTACAGCCAGGACAGCTACGGTCAAAGTGGCTACGGTAAAGACAACTACGGCCAGGACAACTACGAGCAAAAAGACTATCCGCCGGAGAGTCCTCGTCAGTGGGAAGATACGTCCGGTCGCTCTAGAAAACGCAGTGAGCGAAGCGACTATGACGACCGCGATGGCGAAGCCTTCCAAGGGAATCGCCGTCCCCCTCAGGACAACTGGAACAACGAAGAGGAATGGTTCTAGACCGGCGATCCTCTCTGGACAGCGGAGCCGAGTTAGGCGATCTTTAAAGCTAAAGTTCTTGGTACGGTACGCTTTCGTTCATGCATAATTTTCGGGACTATTACGAAATTCTAGGAATTTCCAAGGAAGCGACTGCCGAGGAAATCAAGCGGGCTTACCGGGCCCTGGCACGGCAGTACCATCCTGACTTGAATCCTGGGAATAAGTCAGCAGAGGAGAAATTTAAGCTGCTGGGTGAAGCCTACGAGGTGCTTTCGGATGTCGATAGGCGATCGCAATACGAAGAATACAGCCGCTACTGGAGCCAAAAAGGCTTCAAAAACTGGAGTCGGACAAGCAAAAAGCAGCGCCCTGGCAAATCTTCAGCAAATGCAGAATACAGCGCTTTTGAAGACTTTGACAACTTTGTTGAGCAGCTTCTAAAGCGCCATCGGGGAGAAGACACGCCACCTACGAGACGAGCCGCGCCCACACCGCCCACACCGCCAGAGCAATCAACCGCCAGACAGTCAGACCAGCGCTCTACCCAAACCGTTCAAAGCGCTAGCCGATCTAATAGCCGCCGCAGCTACCGAACGCAGTCCGCACCGCCCTCCCGCCGGGATGCTGAAGCTGATCTGACGGTGCCTTTGGAAAAAGCATATGTAGGCGGGCGAGAGCGGGTTCGATTGGAAGATGGGCGATCGCTCGAAGTCAGTATGCCACCGGGCATGGTCACCGGTCAGCGCATTCGCCTGAAAGGGCAAGGCATTGACGGCGGCAATCTGTACCTGCGCATTGAGGTAGAGCCCCATGCCTATTTCACCTTGCAATCGGGCGATGTGTACTGCCGGTTGCCGATTACCCCCAGCGAAGCGGTGCTAGGCGGTACGATTGCGGTACCCACCCTGGCGGGACTGGTCAACATGATGATTCCGCCCAGCGTGCAGTCAGGTCAGCGGCTGCGACTCACCGGCAAAGGCTATCCGATTGGTCAGGGACTGTACGGCGATCAGATTGTAGAAATTGAAGTGGTCGTTCCGACTGCGCTAGACGACGAAGAGAAAGCGCTATATCAGGAACTGCGAAACATTGAGCGCTTTGATCCGAGGGCAAGTTTGCCAGTGTAGTTGGGTGATTGCGCCTTCTTAAACCGCGTTCATTTTGCGCAGTTCAACCCGACCACTTGCAATAACCTGCATTGTTAGCTGATAGCCTTCCATCAGGGACATTCCGACCAGGGGTTCTGCGTTAGCTTCATCTAGTGGAATAGTTAGCAAAGCGTTATCCCAAACGACAGTCGCTTCGTAAACATCGAAAACACACTCACTGCCATCTCCAAGCATTGCCCTTCCTCGCCGTTTCCACCTCAGGTTTAACTCAACAATCAAATCAGGCGGTAGAGAAAGCCAACCATTGAATCCTGTATCAATGCTCGCATCGTGTTTGAAGATCGTGCCATCAGCACGACGAATTGAAAGCGGAATAATTGGCTCAAATTCGTCATTGACGAACCCAGTAATCACACAGTTCTCCGGGTGCGTCCGCCAAATCGACGCACGTGGCGAGAGCCAATGCGAACCATCCAGATTTGAGCATCCGGATAACCGGCTTCGAGGCGATCGCAAGCCGCAATTTCACTTGTATCGACTTCAAACGCTCCGGTTTCGATGTCAATTGCCACGATCTTCCCATCGTTGCCCGCTTCGACCTGCGATCGCACCTGCGATTCATAAATCTTGTCGCCACGTCGAGCAAATTCTTCCTTGCTATATCGGGGTTGTCGTGGGTGAAACCGCTCCTCTGGAGAAACTGTCATCGATTTAATCTCACTACTGATTAGCGCCAAAGTAAGCCGGTTCCTGTCCGGGCACCCACTTAATATTGCAGCCGATGCTGGGCTTTTGCGCTTCGGGTAAAGGCTCCCCGGCGACAACTTTATCCAGGGCGGCTCGCAAGTCTGCGCCGTTTACGGGCTTGTCATTACCCGGACGGCTGTCGTCGAGCTGACCGCGATAGGCCAGCTTGAGGTCGCTGTCAAATAGGAAAAAGTCGGGTGTGCAGGCGGCGGTGTAGCTTTTGGCCACTTCCTGGGTAGCGTCGTAGACATAGGGAAAGTTGAAGTTCGCCCGCTTGACCTGCTCACGCATGTGGTCAGGGTCGTCCTGCGGATGGCTTTCGATGCTGTTAGCGCTGATGGCCAGAACGCCAACGCCCTGAGGCACGTAGTCTTGACCGATGCGGCCTAGTTCTGCTTCTACATGTTTGACAAAGGGGCAATGCTGGCAAATAAACATCACCAGCAGTCCTTTTTTATCTCTGAAGGTCTCCAGAGAAATCGTCTGGCCTGAAGCGACATCCTCTAGCGTAAAGACAGGAGCAGGCGTGCCCAAAGGCAGCATGGTGGATTCGGTTCTTACCATGTCAGCCTCCTGCGCTCATGCCGACCATGACCAAGACCGACAGCAGCAGCCCCGGACTGAGCAAAAGAATCAGAAGGAAAAAATCGTGAAGTTCCATGCAGTATGCGTCTGTGTATAAATTCAATGGAGCGATCGCAATTTGGCCAGTCACTCTGCCTCTATGATGACGAAGAGAGGGCAAAAGTGTAGCAATTTTTTGAGCTCAAAGATAATAACTTTCTGAAAATTAACCTGTCCCGATTTTAAGATTTGGCGTATCCTTACGTTTAATTTCATGGATGGGAGTGCATATGGGCAGGAAATCAGGGAGCAGGCCGCAGACAGGCTGGTTACGTTGGGGAGTAGTGGCAGGGGCTTCTATGATTGCG
>JBBQAC010000350.1:0-3594 GCA_038315915.1 Phormidesmidales cyanobacterium | reverse complement strand
TTTAATTACTGTTTTATATTCGGTTAATTGTTGTTTAACTTGAGCGCCCCCTTTGAACAAGGCTACTGAAAACGAAAGACTGACTATTTTGAATTTGATGGATGCGGCGATCGCGACTTCAACACCGGGCGAGGACGTAATCACAGGACTTCGCACTACTCCGCTCAAATCTCTGCCGCCAAAGTACTTTTACGACGAGCGCGGCTCCCAGCTTTTTGACCAGATATGCGAGCTGCCGGAGTACTATCCGACTCGGACAGAAAGGGCTATTTTGCAGGAATATGCGGGGGCGATCGCTCAAACAACCGGCCCCTGCGAAATTGCAGAACTCGGCAGCGGCAGCGCCACCAAAACCCGGCTATTGCTCGATGCTTACCAGGCTGCGGGCTATCCACTGCGATACCTGCCGATTGACGTGAGCAGCGCGGCGCTGGTAGAAAGCTCAAAACAGCTTTTAACCGAGTACCCGAGCCTGTCAATCTATGGGTTGGTGAGCACCTATGAACCCGCGCTGGCCAAGCTACCCTCTGCGGAACTACCGACCCGGATGATCTGCTTTATCGGCAGTACAATTGGCAACCTTCAGCCTGACGAATGCGATCTCTTTTTGGGTCAAATCAGCGATGTGCTGCGACCAGGCGACTACTTTTTGCTGGGGGTAGATCTACAAAAGGAAGTTTCTGTTTTAGAAGCGGCCTATAACGATGCTCAGGGCATTACCGCCAAGTTCAATCTAAATATGCTGCACCATCTCAACCAGCAGTTTGAGGGCAATTTCGATGTCAATAGCTTTGCGCACAGGGCGATCTACAACAAAGCTCAGCATCAAATCGAAATGTACCTGGAGAGCTTAAAGGCTCAGACAATTGATTTGAAGGCGATACCGCTTACCGTTTCCTTCGCTGACAAAGAGCGACTGCTAAGCGAAATTTCGCGTAAGTTCAATCTTGATAAAGTGGCTCAGCAGTTGGCCTCGCACGGGATGCCAGTGGTTACCGCGTTTACAGATAGCAAGCGGTGGTTTGGCCTGTTGCTCTGTCGGCGTGAGGTTTAGTGATCTGTCAAAACCAGAAATTGACGAGAGGGGAGAGAGAAGGGACGAATGTTGCGATCGCTCACCCTTTGCTATCATCAATCGCAAGGATATAGCAGAGCAAAATGACCGTGACCAATTAAGTATGGTAGATAACAATGGCAAACGCCTGCTCTCATACCGACCAGATCGAGACCGTTACGCCCAGCGCCGAGGGATGCGAAGAATGCCTCAAACTCGGAGATAGCTGGGTGCATTTGCGACTGTGCCGAACCTGCGGCCATGTCGGCTGCTGCGAAAGCTCTAAAAATAAGCACGCGCAAAAGCATTTTAAGCAGCTCAACCACCCGATCATTCAGTCTTTTGAGCCGAATGAGGACTGGCTCTGGTGCTACGTCGATGAAACCTATGTGGAAGCGGTATGAATAAGCCTGTCATTTTGACCGTTGATGATGACCCGGCGGTGCTGCAAGCGATCGCCCGAGACCTGCGCAGAAAATACGGCAACGAGTTTCGGATCATCCGGGCTGACTCCGGCGCGGCGGCTGTAGAAGTAGTGCAGCAGCTCAAGCTACGCGGCGATACCATCGCGCTTTTCCTGGTTGATCAGCGGATGCCAGAGATGAGCGGCGTGGAATTTTTGGAGCAGGGCAGCGAGATTTTCCCAAGGGCAAAGCGGGCGCTGCTAACGGCCTATGCCGACACGAATGCGGCGATTGATGCCATTAACGAAGCCCACCTCGACTACTACTTGCTCAAGCCCTGGGATCCGCCAGAGGAGAAGCTTTACCCGGTATTGGATGACCTGATTCAGGACTGGCAGGCGAACTATAAGCCTGAGTTTAAAGGGGTGAAGGTGATCAGCGATCGCTGGTCTCCCGCCTCTCACGATCTGCGCGACTTTTTGGCCCGCAATCAAATCCCCTATCGCTGGCTGGATATTGAGAGCAACGAAGAAGCGCAAAAGCTCGCGGCTTACGCAGGTGAGGGAGAGAATCCTAATTTGCCTTTGGTGATTACGGGCGAAGGCGAGAAACTGACCAAACCCAGTGTGCCTGAACTGGCTCAGCAGTTGGGATTGCAAACAGAAGCGTCGAAGCCTTTTTACGATCTGGTGATTATCGGCGGGGGGCCGGGTGGCTTAGCGGCGGCGGTGTATGGTGCTTCGGAAGGGCTGCATACGGTGATGATTGAGCGAGCAGCGCCGGGAGGTCAGGCCGGTACCAGCTCGCGGATTGAGAACTATTTGGGCTTTCCGGTGGGGCTCAGCGGCGGCGATTTGGCCCGTCGGGCGGTGACTCAGGCAAAGCGCTTTGGGGTCGAAATTTTGGCCCCGCAGGAAGTGAAAAGTCTGCGAGTTGAAGAGAACTATCGAATTGTGACGCTCTCAGATGGCAGTGAGATTAGCTGTCACGCGCTGATCTTGGCGATGGGTGTGGCTTGGCGGCGGCTGAATGTGCCGGGGGTCGAGCAGTTTACCGGGGCCGGGGTGTATTACGGCGCGGCCCAAACGGAGGCGGTTGCCTGCGCAGGTGAAGAGATCTACGTGGTCGGCGGCGCGAATTCGGCGGGTCAGGCGGCAATGTATTTTTCAAAATATGCGCGCAAGGTGAACATGCTGGTGCGAGGCGAGTCGCTGGTTAAGAGCATGTCTCAATACCTAATAGAACAGATCGACGGAACAGATAATATTGAAGTGCATCCTTTCCACAGCGTGGTTGAAGCCAAAGGAGAGACTCGGTTAGAGACTTTGCTAGTTAAAGATTCCCAGACGGGCGAAGTGAAAACCCTGCCGACTAGCTCGCTATTTATTTTCATCGGGGCAACGCCCAGTACCGAGTGGCTAGAAGACCTGATCGACCATGACGAGCGAGGGTTTATTTGTACTGGCCCAGATGTTTCGGAAAAAAGGCCGTGGCCGCTGGAGCGCGATCGCTTCCTCCTAGAAACCAACATTCCCGGCATCTTCTCCGTCGGCGATGTACGTCATGGCTCCGTTAAGCGGGTGGCCTCCAGCGTTGGCGAAGGCTCAATTTGCGTCCAGTTTGTTCACCGACATCTGGCAGATGTCTAGCAGCCCATAGCAGGAAACTCCCATGCTCTGTGTCGAAACGCTATCGCAGATGAAACCGTTTGATATGCTCCCGGCCAGTCGAATAGAGTGGATTTGCGCCCATGCCGAACATATCCATCTCTCCCCTGGCGAAGTGTTGGTGAAAGAAGGCGATGTTTCTCAAGGCTTCTTCATTCAGCCCAATGGTCAAATCACCGTCAGTCGGTTGAGCAATGGCATCGACATGCCTGTCGGTCGCCATGAGCCCTCCTCTTTCTTTGGTGAAATTCAGGCGCTCACGGAAGACCGCGTACCCGTTACGCTCACCGCCGATATCGAAACCGATCTCTACCGGCTCAACTGCGCCGACTTTCTCGATCTGTTGCATAGCTGCCGCGAGTTTGAAAAAGACATTTTCCGCACGGTCGGGAAGCGCCTGCGCGGGCTAGAATCGTTCATTCAAACGCGGGAGAAAATGGCCGCGCTCGGGACGCTTTCGGCTGGCCTT
>JBBQAC010000009.1:0-37745 GCA_038315915.1 Phormidesmidales cyanobacterium | reverse complement strand
CAAGGCATACCGGGCGATCGCCCTACAAGAACAAAGAGCCCGCCTGATCAACTCGATCACCGCCGCCATTCGACAGTCGCTGAATCCGGCTGAGATATTTGCGATCGCAACTCACGAATTAGGCAGTGTCCTGGATGTGGGACGCTGCATCATCTACCGAGCTGCCCCCGAGGCGGCTGATGCGGTTATCAACCATGAGTATCGTCAGCCCCATTTCAATTCTCTGGCAGGCAGCACCTGGCCTCTGAAAAACAATCCGCTCTACCAGTGGGTCAAATCCCACCACCAGTCCCTGGCAATCGACGATATCGGCAATATCGCTATTGCCGAGATTGATCTAGCTATGGCTATCCCGCGATTGCAGCGCTGGCAGATTCACGGCTGCTTGCTGGTGCCCTTAGTCCACAAAAACCGGCTGCTGGGCATGGTAGAGCTGCATCTCAGTGGCCCTACTGACCGCCATTGGAGTGACGATGAAATTATGCTGAGTGAGGCGATCGCCAATCAGCTCAGCGTCGCCCTGATCCAGGCCGAAGCCTACGCCAATCTGGAAGACCTCAACCAGCAGCTAGCCGATTTGGAGCGCACTCGTAGCAACCTGATTGCCATTACCGGCCACGAGCTTCGCACGCCTCTCTCCACCATTCGGGTCTGCCTGGAAAGCCTGCTCACCGAGCCCGACATGGACAGCGACATGCGGCAAATCATGCTCGACACCGCCCTCACCGACGCCGAGCGGATGCGCAAACTCGTCCAGGACTTTCTCACCCTCTCACGCCTGGAAAGTCGCCGGGTGGAATGGAATCTAGAATCGCTTTCACTCAGAGAATGCGTGGATCTGGCGCTGAGCAGTCTGCGCTGGCAAAACTCATCCAACTCGGCCCCCGCCATCCGGGTTGATACTGACCTGCCCGCCGCCCTGCCCTTCGTCCGAGCTGACGGAGAGTGGATTGTAGAAGTGCTCTCCAAGCTGCTCGACAACGCCTGTAAATTTACTGAAGCCAACGGCCAAATCACCATCAGCGCGGCAGCCATCGAGCAGCAGCAGGTAGAAGTAATCGTCGCTGACAGCGGTCGCGGCATTGAGGCGGATCGGCTCAAAACCGTATTTGAACGGTTTTACCAGGAAGAAGGAGCGCTGCGGCGCTCGGTTGGCGGCACTGGCCTGGGGCTTGCTATTTGTCAGCAAATTATCGAAGGGCTGGGCGGCAAAATCTGGGCCACCTCCGCCGGGAAAAATCAGGGAACTCAAATTCACTTTACCCTGCCTGCCGTTGGCACTGCCCGCTACAGCAAAGGAAAGCGCTTGCCTAGAAAAAGTGCCAGCACTGCTCGCAAGACTGCTGGCAAGCCCTCTGATAAAACTGCCGATAAAGCTGCCGATAAAACCACCGGCCCAGCCACTGACCCAGCCAAAACAGACGCTACCTCGCCAAGCAAGCCGCCTACCCGAGCAGCCAAAAGTCGTACCCCGTGAGCAGATTCAGTCAACCAAAGACCGACACCTGCCTGATAGACACGCTTGATCGCGCCAGCTCGTGCAGCTAGCAGTGTTTTCATCGACACTGAGGACAGTTAAAGAACTATTACGCTTCTTGTCACACTTGTTAAAGTGCTCGCTTAGCGATGATACGATTCCAATCAGCTAAGCTTGAGAGAGATTCATTCATGGCCGAACAATTGACGGGTACGATGCCAAAGTTTGGAGGCAGCACAGGCGGTCTTCTAACTAAGGCTGAAGTTGAAGAAAAATACGCAATTACCTGGACTTCTGAAAAAGAACAGGTTTTTGAAATGCCGACAGGTGGCGCTGCCATTATGAATGAAGGCGAAAATTTGCTGTATTTGTCTCGGAAAGAGCAGTGCTTGGCGCTTGGCGCTCAGCTGCGGAGTAAGTTCAAGCCCAAGATCACCGACTATAAAATTTATCGTGTCCTGCCCAGTGGCGAAACAATCTATCTCCACCCGGCAGATGGCGTGTTCCCTGAGAAGGTTAACGAAGGTCGCGGCTACAGCGGGAAGAAAGAACGTCGCATTGGCGAAAATCCTAACCCGGCGGTGATCAAGTTTAGCGGCACCACAACTTTCGAGACGGATATGAAGAAATCTGACGTCGATACCGAGCCTTTGAGATAGTCTGGCATCGCTTTACTAAGCGAGCGAATTAAGCTCATTTGTGAAAGGGTAGCGCTTGTAGCTACCCTTTTGTTTTTTGCTCTTTGAGAAAGATCCGAATGGCCCGCCCGGTTCGCGCCTACAATTGGGTTGGCTGAAATCTTCTTTGTGACTGCCAATCTCATGATTTTTCCAGATTTTGAAGCTTTCTGCAACCTTGCAAAACAGGGAAACTTTGTCCCGGTATATCAGGAGTGGGTCGCCGATCTCGATACCCCTGTGTCGGCCTGGTATAAAGTCTGCGCCGGTCAGCCCTACAGCTTTCTGTTGGAATCTGTTGAGAGCGGCGAAAGGCTCGGTCGCTATAGCTTTTTAGGTTGCGATCCGCTTTGGGTGCTGGAGTCAAAAGGCGCAAGTACAACACAAACTTTTCGCGACGCAACTCAGCAGGTGCTCGAAGGCAATCCGTTCGACATTCTGCAAGCCTGTTTGGAGCCTCTCAAGCCTGTTCGACTGCCACAGCTTCCACCCGGAATCGGTGGGCTGTTTGGCTTTTGGGGCTATGAACTAATTGAGTGGATAGAGCCGACGGTCACAACTTATCCGCGAAATGGAGATGACCTGCCTGACGGGCTGTGGATGCAGATGGATAACCTGCTGATTTTTGACCAGGTGAAGCGAAAGGTATGGGCGATTGCCTACGCCGATTTGCGAGATCCGCAGGCAGATTTGCAAGTGGCTTATGAGGCAGCGTGCGATCGCGTCAAAAACCTCGTTACCAAACTTCGCCTGCCGCTCAGCCAGCAGGATACGCTGCTGCAATGGACTTCGCCTGAAGTCAGCACCGCGCCACCTTTGGCCTACAGCAGCAACCGCACCCCCGAAGAATTCTGCGCCTGCGTCGAAAAAGCTAAAGGCTACATCCGGGCTGGCGATATTTTTCAGGTCGTGGTCTCCCAGCGGCTTCAAGCTAGCTACAGCGGTGCGCCCTTTGACCTGTACCGCTCTCTGCGCCTGGTCAATCCCTCTCCCTACATGTGCTATTTCAACTTCAACGGCTGGCAGCTCATTGGCTCTAGCCCTGAAGTAATGGTCAAAGCCACCCGCACTGAGGCCGGTCAGCCTATGGAAGCCATGCTGCGCCCAATTGCAGGCACTCGCCCTCGCGGCAAAACTCCGGCTGAAGATGCCCAGTATGCTGCCGACTTATTAGCCGACCCTAAGGAAGTTGCCGAGCACGTTATGCTGGTCGACCTGGGCCGTAATGACTTGGGCCGGGTGTGCAGCAGTGGCAGCGTCGTCGTCACCGAGCTGATGGTGATCGAGAACTACTCTCATGTGATGCACATTGTCAGCAACGTGGTGGGTGACCTGGCACCGGATAAAACGGCCTGGGACTTGCTGACTGCCAGCTTCCCGGCGGGTACCGTTAGCGGCGCGCCGAAGATTCGGGCAATGCAGATTATCAATGAGTTGGAGCGCGATCGCCGTGGCCCCTACTCCGGCGTCTACGGCTATTACGATTTTGAAGGTCAGCTCAACAGCGCCATCACCATCCGCACCATGGTGGTACAGTCTGCTGAAGACGGCAGTCAGACCATTAGCGTGCAGGCAGGTGCTGGATTGGTCGCAGATTCAGTGCCCGAAAGTGAGTATCAGGAGACGCTTAATAAGGCTAAAGGCATGTTAGAAGCGGTACGTTGCCTAAAAAGACAAGCCAGTTGAAGCTGATATATCAATTATTAACAACAGCCATTGGATAATTCAATATGGCTACGTTCAGGAGATGCGAGCCCCAACTGGACAGCAGTTCCTGATTGTTTCTAGAGCTACCTTGTTACAATCAACCTGCTTATTCTGGTTGTTTATTTATTAGTGCGTAAAGTCCGGCTTCAGCATAATCCCACTCGATATGTTCGTTCTCCAGCAATAATCCACAAGGGCTAACCTCTAAGTTGTTAAAATCGGCTTCCGTAGCTTCAGCTAAGGCAGGAAACTCGCTGATGGCTATAGATCCATCCGTACCATCTTTAAATTTAACGTACAGGCTACCAGCCTCATACCGGGCACTCACAATATCCCAATGGTTTTCAATGTGGGGAATCAGTTGAACTTCAAATGTCGCTTCTACTGTCATTTGGTCTATCCGTTAATTTCTTTTCACTTAGTCCAAGCTTCGCTGCGCCTTTGGCTAAGGTATGAGACTAGAGCACTAATTTTTGATGTTTTAATTTTACCGCTGATAATTTTAGTATCACCAAATTCTCTACCGTAGTCATCTATGTTTCCATCCTTTTCGTTGCCCAAGAAAACAATGACTTCCCACTCAGGACGGCTTTGATCAGGGCGAATGTGCACGTGTGGTGGATCATGGTCGTTTGACCACATACGATATTCGACCCCATCATATCTAAAGATAACTGGCACAGCATTTTCTCTGAATAACTGAATACTATGGCCGCAACTGAGCCTGTTTCCGAAGCGCTTCAACAATTTGGCTGTTAGCTTTTGGAAACGGATACTGGTCAATTTCGTCGAGGGTGACCCATTTTACTTCGTCGCTTTCGAGGGGTTTGGGGTCACCGCTGAGGTATTTGCAGTTGAAGACGTTGAGTGTCACTTTGAAGTGAGTGTAGGCGTGCTCAATGGTGATCAGGCGATCGCCCACTTCAATCTCAATATCCAGCTCTTCTTTAATCTCACGGCTAACGCAGGCTTCTACCGTTTCGTCGGGCTCGATTTTGCCGCCCGGAAATTCCCACAGACCGCCCAGTAGCCCTTCTTGCTTGCGCCGGTCAATCAAAATATTGCCCTGCTCATCCGCGATGACAGCGACGCCGATTTGCTTGTGAGGAAGGGGCTTGCGTGGTTCAGTCATAGGAAAGTCAGATACTGCATTTTGATTGTACGCTGCGCAATGGGGCTGCCAGGGACACAGCAGACAAGCCGGGTTGTGACGAGTGCACAGCGTCGCGCCTAAGTCCATAATGGCCTGGTTGAAGTCTCTGGGATGTTGCGGATCTAACACTTGTTCTGAAAGCTGCCAGAGCAAGGCGATCGCCTTGCCAGGTGGTACCGGCAGCGCCACGAGCCGAGCCAGAACACGCTTCACATTGCCGTCTAAAATAGCGGTGGGTTGGTTGAACGCGGCGCTGAGAATGCCGCCAGCAGTGGTGCGACCGATGCCTTTGAGGGCGACCACTTCGTCTAAACGATCAGGAAAACGACCGCCGTAATTCACGACAATTTGCTGAGCCGCCTGGTGCAGATTTCTAGCCCGAGCGTAATAACCTAGCCCTTCCCATAGCTTGAGCACCGATTGCTGCGGCGCTGCGGCTAGCCGTTCAACTGTCGGCAATTGCCTGAGCCAACGCTCGTAGTAAGGAATGACTGTTTTTACCTGCGTCTGCTGTAGCATAATCTCCGAGATCCAGATAGCGTAAGGATCTCGGGTGCACCGCCAGGGCAGGTCTCGTCCTTGAGAGGCATACCAGAAGAGGAGACGCTGCCTGAGTTGGCACACTGTCGGCTCAGACATAGCAAAACTCGGCAGAGCTACCTCTGCCGAGTCCGAATTTGATCGCTGACGTGAGTTGTCTAGCGGCGATAGCGAGCGGTCAGGTCTCGCCATCTAAAGCAGCGCTAAACTGCTCTTCAAAAGCCAAACGCTGCTCAGCGCCCCGCAAAAAATAGCCGCCCATCATGGCGGAGGCTAGGAGCCGCCCCAGGTTTTCACGGTTAGTCGTGACCGTCACGTCAAAATGGTGGGCAGGCAATCCGCCGAGTAAGCCAATCACGTTGTGCTCCATGACCTGCATTACTTCAGAAGAGGCCGGGCGCGATAGCTGCGTAATCATCTCTGGATCCATCGTCTTTACGTAGCTGAGCAACGCATTTTCTCTGGCGGATTTTGAGTCCATAAATTCTGGGAGCTTGCCGGTGACATCATCCATTGTTGATACCTTCGATTGAACTAATAGAACGCGATTCTATTGGGGCGATCGCTCTTAAAGTTTCCCTGAGGTTTTCCTGTTTTTTTCTACAGTTCTAATGTAACAAGCTGATTTACACTCGCCTATGGGTTGAAACCGAATGGCAACCGAACAGTCACCGCCATGCCTCTACGCACAGATAGGCACAGATAGGTACAGATGAACCGCCACGGGGACTACCAAGTGGGGTCATCCAACAGATGCACTTCTATCTGGCTTCGGTCTGAGGGAACTGCCTTCAAGCAGGCCAGCACGGGCTCTTCTTCCCCAGGCAGCGTCACTTCGCAGGCATGGCAAGCGCCCATCAAGCAGCCGGTAGAGATATGTACCCCGGCCCGAGCCGCCACCGCTAGCAAAGGTTCACCTGCACTAGCAGTTGTAGTGACATCGTCAGGGAGAAAACGAATTTTCACAGTCACAGTTTATACCGTTCGTCTTTCAGTAAGGCCAGCTTGCTCGGCAGCTATGCTCTGAGCATAGCCACCAGCGTATGGTGAGCATCGGCAGCGTCTTTGAGTTCATGGTCGAAGGCGACGCGCACTGGTAGGGTCTCACCTTCAACTTCTGCGGTGAGATCCATCCCTTTTTGATCGATAGCTGTTAGCGTAGCAGCGGTTGCCGATTGCTGATGGCCATAGCGCTGAGCGTAGGTAAGGACGGCTTCAGCGTGGTCTTTGTTCATATGTTTGCAAATGCGATCGCTCACCTGACGATCAATCTTCTCAGGGGGTTGCTCTGACATAGCGCCTCTTTAACATTACAATTCCAGCAGCCGTTCTCTTTAGATCCACGCGATCTATACGCTGATTCATTTGCCCAGCGCCTCTCTATCAGCGCCTCTCTATCATAGATAATATCGCCGCTTCCATGAACGCCAGCGCTCACCCTTTAGCCCATCCCTGGCCAACTGATCACATTTTTGAAAGCCCAGGGGCACATCTCACCTACCGAGTCGTTGGCCCCTGCTGCCGGTTGTATGACCGCCATCAGCTCCCCTGGCCCTGTTGCCGCATCCAATGGCGCAGCAAAGAACCAAGCTGGCGGAGAATTGGATGCCGGTTTACGGCTGACTTAGCTACCCGCCAGCGCCCCTCTTACTGCGTTGAAATTGTTGGCCAGAGCTACCGCAGCGAGCCCATCGTCATGACCCTTTACACAGAAAAGCTCTCAGCAGAGCTAAAAAACTGGTGGCATACCAAACGGCTTAACCCATCAGCCCCCCCACTAGCCTCACCGCCCTGGCCATCAAGCAGCGCTGTCGGGTCGTGATCGCACTTTTGTACTAATCGCCATACTTATCGTCAATCTCTTCGGGAACAGTCACCGTGCAACCTCGGCGATATTCTATTCCGGACCAGGTCAGCACCCCGCACAAACTCGCCTGAGAAAAATCCGCATCAAAAAACAGCGTATCTCGCATGTCGGCTCCATTCATAAGCGTGCCGGTAAAATCGGCTCCCCGAATGTAAGACTCCCTGAGATCGGCCTGTAGGAGCGATGCCCCGCTGAGGTCAGTGCGCTCAAAAATGGCATACCGCAGATCGGCCCCGTTCATCAGCGCCCCCCGTGCACTGGCATAGCCCAAATTAACATCGATCATGTTGGTGTCAGTAAGCTGGGCACCGTCCAGATTGGCATAGTAAAAGTTAGCCCCTTCTAAGTCGGCACCGCTGAGGTCAGCGCCAGAAAGATCGAGCCGCCGAAAATCGGCCTCGTGCAGGTCGCAGCCTGGGCAAGCATTGGTCTCAATCAACTGTCGAATAGCCGCTTCATCGGCAGCTTGAGCCGTTCGGGCTGTAAGCATAGAGCTGAGTAGAACTGTGCCGACTGCAAAAGCGACCCTTCGGCGATCGCACTTACGAATCAAATCAACTATCTCTGTATACATGGGGCAAAGGCGACCTCTAAGGCTTTGTTCTATGGTGTCAGACATCCTGGGAAAGTGGCAAGAGTCATTGGCACTCTATTCGCTGACTACGCTAGAAAATCCCTACTCTTTGACAAACTTTAACAGTCCCTTGAATTGGTCCTGACACAGCTACTCAAAGGCACTCCTCAACGTTGTTTTAAGGTGATTGGCACCAGTTCACAGGTATTCTAATGAACTAGCCATAAAAAATTCAAACTACCAATCAAATCTACAGTTTGCTGGTTTGAGTCTCTTCTGGCAACCGGTGCGCAGCGCCAACAACGATCATTGTGAAATCTACTTATAAGGATAGGTAAAAGATGAAACCCTTTCGACTCACTGTTGCAGCACTGGCGACGGCGGCGATCGCTGTCACTGCCAGCAACGCACCCTCCGTTTTCGCTCAGAACAGACTCGCACCAGCCGTACAGATTGCCCAAGCTTCTACCTTTGGCATGCAAGAGACCAGCCAGGAGCCGTTTATTCTGGTGACCAACCCGACCAGCAGACTGGGAGGCTCCCAGCGTTACGGCCTGATGATTATTGAGCAAAAAGTCCCGCAGCCGCCTTGCTTCGCCACAGTCGGGTCTAGACCTACTGTGGTATTGCCCCTGCTCTCACAGCTACCTGACTTCTCGGGTATTTGCGGTCGCAGTACCGATACCAACGGCTATCTCATTCGCGCCGCTGGCACCGATATCAAGTACGACCCGGTGCTTGAAGAAAAAGACGGCGTCCTGGTTTTGTACGCTAAGCCGACACCTTTTGCGGGGCCAAATGCTCAGCGGTTCATCATCGGTCAAACCGATGGTATTGCCCCTAGCGGATTCACCAAGATCTTCCTAAATTCCGGCTGGCGACTAGCCCGTCAAACCTTTAATGGCGGCACTACCGGTCGAACCTACATAGCGAATGATCTTACGGTGGCCCAGCTCATACAGCAGTCTGGTGAAGTTATTGCTCAGCCACCCAACCCCACGCCCACGCCGACCCCGACGCCCACGCCCACGCCCACGCCTGCTCCCGTCGCCTTCCCGGATGTTCAAGGCGATATTTACGCCAGTGCAATTAACCGGGCGGTACAGCTAGGCTTCATCGCTGGCTTTGCCGACAATACCTTCCGACCTCAGGCGTCTTTGACCCGCGAGCAGCTTGTTTCCATCGTGATTGAAGGGCTCGGTCAGGCCACTGCTTTGCCTGCGGCGAGTACCAATCCCTATCCTGATTTGCCTGCTAATCGCTGGAGCGCAGCCAAAATCAGCAAAGCTAAAGAGCTGGGTATTGTCACTGGCTATCAGGACGGTACCTTTAAGCCGACTCAGGAAGTGACTCGCGCTGAGCTGATGGCGATTATGCGGCGGGCAGCCGAGTATAAAGGCGGTACCACGCAGTTGCCGGCCAATCAGCCAGGGCAAACCTTTAGCGATACGCAAGGTCACTGGGCCCAAAATGTGATTTCTAGCTTGTCGAGCTACTGTGGCATTGCTACGCCGCTGAATGAGACTGGCAACGCGTTTTATCCCAATAGAACAGCTCAGCGGAACTATGCGGCGGCGGCGATGGTACGGCTGTTGGATTGTTCTCAGACAGCGGATCGGTAGGAGAGAGTGGGGAATAGGGTGCATTCAAGCTGTTTCCCCTATTCCCTACTGCCCTACTGTTCTTTCGATCCGCGCAATAGGCCGTAGCGAATGAGCCCTCGGCGGTAGCCTGTAGTCATCAGGGCGATCGCTGCTGCTCCCCGGATAGTCTGTGTGCCCGCCTGTAAAATGCCAGCAATCACCTCCAGATTCAGCGTCGATTGCACGACATCCTGCCAAAAAAATTCTACCTGCTGTGACCAGTCTGCTGTCGCCAGCTCAGCAAAGCCAACGTCTCCAGCTATTTCGCCGTATTCTGACAAGGAAATGACATAGGGCAAATGGTAGAGCTGATAGAGCTGATCGAGATGTAGCTGCTCGCTATTGGTCAGCGGTCCGGCCAAATTCTGAGTTTCCCGGTGGCACCAGGTAGCCATTAAAAAAGTGCCCCCTGGCTTGAGCTGGCGGTAGCACTCTTGCAAAAAGCCTCGTTTGTCGGGCATATGTTCACCGCTTTCCATCGACCAGATAAAGTCAAAGGAATCGTCTGGGAAAGGGGTCGCTAGGGCGTTGGTCACCTGAAAATGTACAGCGGGCGGTTCTGTCATTTCAAAGCGCTGCCAGGGCTGTAGGGGAATGCCTTGCTCGCTCGCTCGCTCGCTGGCGCGTTCGGCCTGCACCGGGCTGAGCGTAATCCCGACCGCGTGAGCGGCAAATTTATCGGCCAAATAAAGGGTGCTGCCGCCGATACCGCAGCCCACATCGAGAATGGTTTGAGCGGTGCGGATATCTGCCCATTTCAGCAGTTCTTCAATTAAGTCGATCTGGGCTTGACGGCGATCTTTTTTGTGGTGCCCGTTAGCGCCGTAGTAGCCGTGGTGCATGTGCTCACCCCAGGTGCGCTCCCACAGCGGTGAGGAGTTGTCGTAAAACTGCTGAATTCTTTTGGTTAGCGGGGTGCCCATCTGGATTTTTTGTGTGCTTGGGTGGTCGGGTTGGATAGTTGGTCTGGTAAGTGAGTTTGGTGAGTTGGGTTTCAGAGGGCGATCGCCGCCAGCGTATATAACCTGCGGCCCATCATGATAGAGAATGTGCTAGGGCGAATTTTCACCTTGAGCGATCGCGCTTTCATCTCATCACTCATCGCTGCTTAACATCATGACCGTTCCCAGAACAATTTGCGTTGGGTTTCTCGCTTTGATCGCCGTGGGTACGCTGCTGTTGATGCTGCCCTGGTCGGTTGCTAGCGGTGAGTGGAACAGCCCATTGGTAGCGCTTTTTACCGCGACTTCGGCAGTCTGTGTGACCGGGTTGATTGTAGTAGATACCGGCAGCTATTTTTCGCCTTTCGGTCAGGGTATTGTGCTGATTTTAATTCAGCTGGGCGGACTGGGCTATATGTCAGCGACCACGCTACTGCTGCTGCTAGTAGGCCGTCGGCTAGGACTGAAGGATCGTCTGGCTATTCAGCAGGCAATGGAGACTTCTGAGCTGGCGAATGTAAAGGCACTGCTGATTTCGATTATTTCGATGACGCTCATTTTTGAACTGACGGGAGCATTTTGCTTATTTCTCACCTTTTCTGAGCAGTTTGAACCGGGCCAGGCGCTGTGGCTGGCTCTTTTTCACAGCATCAGCGCTTTCAACAACGCTGGCTTTAGCCTATTTCAAGACAGCCTGGTGCAGTATGCCGAACAGGCTTGGCCAATCGCGGTGATTTCAGCGCTAATTATTTTAGGCGGGATTGGCTATCAAGTGATCATGGAAGCGTTTATGTGGCTGCGCGATCGCCTCCGTCAGCGCCAGGGACGCACCGTTTTTTCACTGCACTTCAAGATTGTCACCAGTACGACTGTGGTTTTGCTGCTGCTGGGCACCATCGCTTTTTTGGCCATTGAGTTTGACAATCCCGACACGTTGGCGGGGAAGAGCCTGGTGGTAAAAGCATTGCTGGCAGCCTTTCAATCGGTAGTGATGCGTACCGCCGGGTTCAATTCGATTGATATTGGGGGGATGGAGACCAGCGCTTTGTTTATGGCGATCGCTCTGATGTTTGTCGGTGCTAGTCCCGGCAGTACTGGCGGCGGCATCAAAACCACCACGTTGCGGATCTTACTCATCTGCACCCGTACTGCCCTGCGCGGCAAAGAAGAAGTGAACTGTTACCAGCGCCAAATTCCCACCGCTCGCGTCCTCAAAGCCATGTCTGTGGTAGTCGCTTCCGCCATGAGCGTTATTATCATCACCACCTGCATCTCTGTTACTGACGCCGATAAATCTTTCATCAGCATTTTGTTTGAAGCGGTCTCTGCCTTTGCCACCGTTGGCCTTTCCACAGGTATTACAGCCGATTTGTCAATTCTTGGTCAGATTTTTATCATCGTCACCATGTACATTGGCCGGGTCGGTGTTCTGATCCTAATAGCCGCACTCTTAGGCGATCCGAGCCCTACTGCCATTCACTACCCAGAAGAAGACTTGCTCACGGGCTGAAGTATCAGCTTTTCAGCCTTTTGGTATTCTCAACCAGACTTTTAGCAAACTCATCAAATCGCTGAGAGAGTTTTTCGTCCTTGAGCTGGCCTTCACTGTCAAAGGCGTTCCAGGCTTGGCCGATGGCGATTTGCTCTGGAATTGACCAGGCATGTACCCATCGCATGATCACTCTCATTTCATTGAGGGCGTTGCTGTTAGGCTGACCGCCCAGCACGCTGATGAAGCCTGTGACCTTACCGCTGAGTTCTTCAAATCCCATCAGGTCGAGCGCGTTTTTAATTACGCCGCTGACGCTACCGTGATACTCAGGCGTCGATAAAATTAGCGCATCTGCCGCTTTTACGGTTGTTTGCAAGAAGGCTGCGTCCGGATAATCGAGATAGTCGCTACCACCATCGCAGAACGGTAGGGTCATCTCTTTAAGGTCTAAGACCTGCACCTCCGCGCCTAGCGCTCTGGCCCGCTCAGCGGCAATATCCAGCGCCTGCATACTGTAAGAGTCTGTTCTTAAGCTGCCGCCAATACCGACAATTTTTACCATTGATTTTTCCGATATGCTACCGAGCGTTAATCTCGTTCAATACTGCCAGTATTATATTCGCAAGCTCAATTTTTCACCTTCATTTGCGACCCTTTATATGCAAAACAAAAGGCCACCTATTGCAGGTAGCCCTTGGCAAATAACCAGAGAGATGCAGGAGCACCTTCAACGGAAGATCCTCAAAGCCCCTGCATTAACCTTCGGTAGCCAATTCCGTACTGCCCCGGCGACGACCGCCAGTAAGGCTATTGAACAGCATGACGCCGATAGCTTTTATCAGGTTGCCTTCTAGCTCCTGGAACAGCTCCATGTTGATGCCGAAAGCATCGTTGGCTTCTTCTACGATGGCAGCGGCGGTGGCGTCATCGACAGGCGCTTCGTTGAGAGACGCTCGGTAGCGATTTTTGAAGGCTTTTTCGTCTTCAATAGTGGGAAACTCGTAGAACGCAACACCGTCGCTGCCGGACAGGTTCATCGCTCGCTGAGAAATCGTCTTGAGGATTTGCCCCCCGGAAAGATCGCCTAAGTAGCGAGTGTAGGAGTGACCTACCAACAGTTCAGGCTGGTCGGCAGAAATGGCGCGAATGCGATCTACATACTTTCGACCGCCCTTGGAGAGGACGATTTGATCGCGCCAGTTAGAGCCGTAGTAAAAAGCCAGGTCTTCTTCCAAGCTGGGCTTGCGATTGAGTTCGGGGAAGTAAATCTTAGAGACCACAGGGTGATCCTTATGCTTCTCTAACTCCTCTTCCATAGCCGAATAGATGAAGTAGAAGTTGCCTACCAGCTTGCGGTAGGACTTTTTTTCAACCACACCACGCAAAAAGCATCGAACAAATCCGACGTTTTCTGCCATTGTGTGAGCTTTTTTAGTGCCCTCTCGGAGCTGGGTCGCTAAATTGTTGCTCATATCTTTTAAGTATCTCTAAACTTGGGAAAAACTGAATTTGTCCGATGTCGCTGCTTTAAAGCTTAGAGGGACGGCTCTACCTGTAGAAAGATTTCGCAACATTTTTTCATGTAGTCTTTCATTATTAATAGAACGCGCTGCGCCGAAAGTAGACGAGACAAAGCCCCTCCTATCTATACCAGGAAGGGCTGATTGTTGAGCGATCACGCTACTATTGAGCGATCGCTACCATCGGGCTCAAATATCCAGGTCGTTCATATTTAGCCGGGAACCGTAGGTTTCAATAAACTCGCGGCGGGGGGCGACGCGATCGCCCATCAGTACCGTAAAGATGCGATCTGCTTCTGCCGCATCCTCAATTTCTATCTTCTTCAGCGTGCGCGATTCCGGGTTCATGGTGGTGTCCCATAGCTGCTGCGGCATCATTTCACCGAGTCCTTTAAACCGCTGGATGTTGTACTTGGCGTTGGCCGGTAGCGCAGCGATGCCGTCTTGCAGTTCGCGTTCGCTGTAGCAGTAGGTATGGTTGCGTCCGCGCTCTAACTTGTACAGGGGCGGGCAGGCAATGTAAATGAAGCCCTGATCCACCAGATCGCGCTGATAGCGATAGAAGAAGGTCAGCAACAATGTGCGAATGTGAGCGCCATCGACGTCGGCATCTGTCATCAGGCAAATGCGGTGATAGCGCAAATTGGCCGGGTCGAATTCTTCGCCCTTAATGCCCAGTCCCAGTGCCGTAATTAGCGACTGCACCTCGTTGTTCTTATAGATCTTCGAGTCGTCGGTTTTCTCAATGTTGAGAATTTTGCCTCGCAGCGGCAGGATGGCTTGGAAGCGGCGATCGCGCCCTTGCTTAGCACTACCGCCAGCCGAATCCCCCTCTACGATGAAAATCTCCGACTCAGCCGGATCGCGCGAGCTACAGTCAGCCAGCTTGCCCGGTAGCGTCGAAGACTCCAGCACCGACTTGCGGCGCACTAGGTCGCGGGCTTTCTTGGCCGCTTCTGCCGCGTTATAGGCTTGGATGGCTTTTTCTAAAATCGCATCGGCCACGCCAGGGTTAAAGTCCAAATACTCCGTCAGAGCTTCTCCCACCAGCGAATCGACGATACCGCGCACTTCGGTATTGCCCAGCTTGGTTTTGGTCTGCCCTTCAAACTCAGGATCAGGCACCTTTACCGAGACGACCGCCGTCAATCCTTCGCGGATATTCTCTCCGGCCATGTTCGACTCGGCATCTTTACGCTTTTTGCGCTTGCGGGCAATCACGTTCATCGTCCGCGTCAGAACGGCCTTGAGTCCCTCCAGGTGAGTACCGCCGTCGACCGTGCGAATGTTGTTAGCAAAGCCCAGCAGGTTGTCGGTAAAGGCGTCGCTACACCACTGCAAGGCAGCTTCGACCTGGACGCCATTTTTTTCCGAATTGACGTAGATGACGTCCGGATGCAGGGGCTCCTTGCCGCTGTTGATGTACTCTACGTACTCTTTAATGCCGCCTTCGTAACAGTAATGAGACTCACGCGGCTGCTTGGCCTTGAGCAGCTCTAGCCGGTAGTCAGTGAAGGTGATATCCACACCAGCATTGAGATAGGCCAGCTCCCGCAGTCGGCTTGCAAGGGTGTCGTAGTCAAACTCGGTGGTGTGAACAAAAATAGTGGCATCTGGCTTGAAAATGACCTGAGTACCCGTTTTGCTGCTGCCTTTTTCAGTTTTGAGGGTGCCGATAGGAGTGCCCTGCTCAAAGCGCTGGGTATGCACTTTGCCCTCGCGCCAGACGGTGACTTCTACCCACTCAGAGAGCGCATTGACGACCGAAACACCGACTCCGTGGAGACCGCCGGAGACCTTGTAGCCGCTATCGCCGCCGAACTTACCGCCAGCATGGAGTACGGTAAGAACTGTTTCCAGCGCCGATTTGCCTGTAGAGGGGTGGATATCGGTGGGGATGCCGCGTCCGTCATCGGTTACAGTGACGGAGCCATCCGCATTGAGCGAAGCGGTGATGTGCTGACAGTGACCGGCTAACGCTTCGTCAACAGAGTTGTCAATTACCTCATATACCAGGTGGTGCAGCCCTCTTGGGCCGGTGCTCCCAATATACATCCCCGGACGCTTGCGAACAGGCTCAAGCCCTTCTAAAACTTGAATCTGCTGAGCGCCGTAGCTGTTGGCCATATATGTTCTCCTAAGATCAGTTCTCCCGAGGTTAGCGGTGAGGTCAGTGGTGACTGCTCTTCCCCCGGCCTTTTTCTTGACGCTTCAAGGCCGTTTTGAGCTGGCAAAATGATAATGTGTCTATAAATTCTAGCACAAAGGCATTAAAAGCGATTTTAGAGGCATCTGAGCGCACTTCTTGAAAGAGGATGATAGTCCTTTTTTTACCCGATCTCAACCAGGTCTGCGCAGCCTTGAGAGATACTCCCAGAATTAGCCCCAAAAATTAGACAGTTCTCTTGTACTATTTTAAGCCATGTTTGATCATTGTGGTTGGCCCGACTGCTTCAGGCAAAACGAGTTTGGCGATCGCGCTAGCCCGTCAATGGCCAGCAGTTGTCCTCAACGCGGACTCCCGGCAGGTGTACCGAGAGTTCGATATTGGCACGGCTAAGCCATCGGTGGCTGACCGGCAGGCAGTTCCTCACTGTTTTGTCGATATCTGTGAGCCGACTGAGACGCTGACCGTCGCTGATTACCAGCAACAGGCCCAGTCGAAAATTGAACAAATTCACCAGCAGGGCAACTATCTGCCGCTGTTAGTCGGCGGTACAGGGCTCTATGTCGATGCCATTGCCAAAGGTCTCAAAATACCACGAGTGCCGCCCTATTTGGAATTGCGATCGCAACTCACCGCCTTGGGCCAGCCCCACTGCTACGCCCTGCTCAGTCAAATAGATCCAGAGTCTACTGAGCGCATCCATCCCAACGACCAGGTCAGAACCCTGCGAGCGCTAGAAGTTTTTTACGTGACGGGGCGGACTATTTCGAGCCAGCAGGGTGAAGATCCACCGGCCTATCCGATCTTATATATAGGACTGGCTTGTGATGTGGATTTGCTGCGATCGCGCATCGAAACCCGCACCCACCAAATGATAGAAGCCGGATTTGCCCACGAAGTAGCCGGTCTAATTGAAAAGTATGGGCCGAGCCTACCGTTGCTAAAGACCCTGGGCTACGCCGAAATGCAGCAGCATCTGGCCGGAGAAATGTCGCTAGAGACCGCTACAGAGCAGATTGTGCAGCACACCTGTCAGTTTGCCAAGCGGCAGCGCACCTGGTTTCGCAAAGATCCTCGGATTGAATGGTTTGCGGTGGGCGATCGCCCGCTAACAGCGCAGGTCTCAGATCGCGTGGAACAGTTTATTCAATCCATACGCTAAGCCAAAACTTGCGCCGGTCAGCAGCTGAAATCGCTGGCGGCAGCTCAGAGAATAACTACAGCTCTTCGGTTTCTAGTTCTTTGATCGGCACTGCCAACTCTTTTTTCTTGGCTGGCTCGAACTCTGGAGATCTCGCTGGAATCAACTCTTTCTGTCGTTCGGGCGGGTGTTCTACCTGCCGCTCTTCCAGATTCAGCGGGAGGCGTACCGGCTGCTTCTCTTCAACGGTCTGCGTCTTCGGTAAGCTGCGCTCCAGTTCGTCCAATGGCCGAGGAATCACCATCACCGAATTGAGCTCACCAATGCGCTCGGCTTCATTCATGCCCGCTTCGACGGCGATCACCACGTTCGACAGCGAGCCCTGAATAATAATCGTACAGAGACCTTCACCGATAGTTTCATGGGAGAGCAGCGTAATCTCAGCCGATTTGGTCATCGCATCGGCAGCGCCTACCATCGCCGGAAACCCTCGGGTTTCCAGCAGGCCGATCGCACTTCCGCCCATCGACTGGCCGACGCCTTCAAGCGCTTCGAGGCGGGTGTTAATGGGTAAGACGGCTTCCAGATTCGCCATCGGGCGAGGAATCATCGAGGAAGAAACAAACTGGCCAAACTGCTTAGCCGTTTTTTCGCCCGCGTGAACCGCCATGCGCACATCGGCAACTCCCCCGCGCACAATGGCTGTGCAGTGACCGCCGCCGGTTTTCTCATAGCCCACCAGAAACACATTAGCCGACTTCATCATGGCGTCGGCAGTCCCAATAATCGCCGGGAAGCTAGTCGTAGAAACCATGCCCAGCGCCGTATCGTACAGCCAGTTGCGGGCGGTTACGGTTGGCTTGCGAAGGGGAGTGGCATCTGAGCGCATGCGTTTAAGAAGAGGAGTTGTCGTTCAACGGCTGCCGGTTGGGAAACAGTGCTGAAATTAGTTCGGTTACTTGAGACTTGCCGTACACCTGAGAGTTGGATTTGGGCGCAGCAAGTGACGATGATCCATATCCTGATTGTACGCCATTCGTCGAGGAGCCGTTGTGGCTCTGACCAGTTGACCCATTGGCCTGATGAAACGGCTGGCTGAAGGGTTGGTTGATCGGCGGCGGCGGGACAAAGGTGCTGGACTGATCTTTGAGATCGGGAATCGATATTGGCTTGGGGCCGACTGGCCCAGGCTCGACAAAAGTATTTTTGAACTTTTCGATTTGAGCACTGATCGGCTGCGGGCTCGGCTGCGGACTCGGCTGCGGGCGACTGTATCCGTTGCGCTGCGCTGAATCTGACTGAGCACCGATTAACGTGTCGGGCGGCAGAATCGCATCGGCTGCTACGGACGGATTGATCAGCGTACTGCCCGGACTTACGCAGGCATTGGTGCCAATAGTGCCTTTGCCGATGACTAGCACGCTGGCTCCCAAGCTGACGCCTGCTGAGATTGTCAGCACTCCTGAGCGCGACTGAAGGCAGACGCCAGCAGCTAGGCAGGCACCTTTGCCCACTACAATCCGACTACCCGATGCTGCCTGCAAGACTACGCCAGGAGCGATCGCCGCCGATTCATCGATGGTGACATCGCCCATCACACAGTAATGGGTCGAGCTGACGAGAGTAGGTTCCCTTCGAGTCAAGTTGGGAGTCACGTTGGTTACAGGGTGCTTACGGTGACTGAAGGTGGCTTATGGACGCTGAATAGTCGTCTCTAAGATGCGACGTTTGGCTTGAGTATCAACGCCGACCAAACGCACATATTCGCCCTGATGTCGGGCTAGCTGCTTGCCCAGCGCAGAGATTGCTTCGGCAGGACGACGGGCATCAATCGCTTCACCCGTCTTCCAGATGCCGCTACGATAGCGGCGCTTGTCAGCATATTCAACCGAGATGCTGTGGCCCTGGTTCACCAGCTGCGTGACTTGATCCATCACCTCGGATTCTAGTCCGCTGCTGCCGCCGTTGCTACCGCCGTTACTGCTGCCATAACCGCTGCTGCTGTAGCCACCGCCGACGCGCTCGCTGCTATAACCGCTGCTGCTGTAGCTACTGGGCTGACCGCGATAAGCCGGATCGTCGTAGTGAGGCGGATTGGCATTGATCGGGTCTGGCCCTGTCCCAGTAAGGCCCTGGCCCGGCTTTTGAATCGTCATCTCTACGACCCGGCGCTTCGCTTGCGGATCGATGCCGACAAGCTTCACATAGTCATCTTTGTGCTGTGCTAACTGCTTACCCAGCGCTGAGATTGCTTCAGCCGGACGCCGCGCGCTAATGGCCGCGCCAGTTTTCCAAATGCCACTGCGATAGCGTCGCTTGTCGGCATACTCAATAGATATTTTGTGACCTTGATTGACTAGCTGAGTCACCTGATCCATAATTTTGGGATCCATGCCGCTGCTGCTGCGATCGCTATAGCCATCACGGTTGTAGCTACTGGGCTGGCCGCGATAAGCCGGGTCGTCGTAGTGAGGTGGGTTCGCATTGATCGGGTCTGGGCCTGTCCCAGAAACCCCCTCATGGCGATTACCCGCACGGCCTTGCGACTGGCGATTCTCACTTTGGCCCGGTTTTTGAACAGTCGTCGCAGTCCCGCGCGTTTTCATTTGGGTATTGACGCCAAAAATACGCACGTATTTGTCAGAATGCTGACTTAAAATTCCCTGGAGCTGATTGATCGCTGCCGATTCACTACTGGCGTTCAGCCTTGGCTCGGTTTGCCAAATGCCGCTACGATAGCGCCGCTTGTCGGCAACTTCAACGCCGACCCGATTGCCACTACGAATGATCTGGCTAACCGCTTGAGCGACTTCACTACCAATATTGCCACTATTGCCACCGCCATTTTGGCTATAGCTCTGGCGCTGATCGGAACGCTGATTTGAGGATTGGCTGTAGCCCTGAGACTGACCTGAGCCGCTCGCTTGAGGCACAGCATGCGCTGAAACTTCAACTGGTTTGCCGTCGGCTCTTTGAATGGTGGTGTTTGATGTACGGCGCTTGAGCTTAGGATCGATCCCAAACATGCGCACGTACTCGCCGCCGTGCTCGTCGAGACAATGCTTCAGGTGAGAGAGCACTTCCGGCTCACGGGTGGACTTAATCGGCGAACAGCTCTTCCAAACGTTGCTCCGATAGTGCCGGGGGTCGGCGTGCTCAGTGCCGATAATGTAGCCACTGTTCAACAGGTTGCGAACTTCCTGCTCTATTCCCGCAGTCATGCTATTACTGTTCGAGCTGTCGCCGCCATTGCTGCTACCGCTTGCGCTATACCCAGAACGACTGCTCTGGCCACTCTGATTGCGAGCCGTCGGGGCGGATTTGGCATCGATTTCAATTGCGCGTCCGTCCGGGCGCTGTACCGTCACCATGCCCATTCGACGTTTGAGATGAGTATCGATCCCAAACATGCGCACGTATTCGCCCTGGTGTTCTGATAAGCAGCGCTCTAAGCCCGCAAAAACGGCCTGCTCTTGCGTTTCTTTAATAGGCGTACAGGTCTCCCAAACGCCACTGCGATAGCGACGGCTATCGGCATGTTCCATCCCGATACGATAGCCCTGGCTAAGATACTGTCGTACCTGCTGGACGATATCTGATGAGAGTCTTTGGGCTGGCATGTCTGCTCCTTGGGTGGCGTGGGGGGTGGCGTGGTGGCGGTTGGGTGAATAGTTCGAGGAGGGCTGGCCGGATGGCCGGTTGGTGGAATAAGTGGAATTACTGGGGGTAGGTATCAGTCTGGCTTTGGCGGGGCGGCTGGCTGAGCGTCCAGCGGCACTCCCAGTAAAGCCAGCAGTAGAGCCAGCAATTTCTCTGGCAAATTCTCGGTCTTCGGGGCGGACGCTGGGTAGCTGATCAGCCTGATGCTGGCTCGTGATGATGCTGCCAGAGGGGATACATTTACCCGGCGGGACTTCGACATCCTGTACCAGGGCGTGCATCATGACCACGCAGCCGTCTCCCAATCTGGCATTAAAAATAGTTGAGCGAAATCCGATAAAGCAATCTTTGCCGACGAAAGCAGGGCTGTGGATGATCGCCTTGTGGGCAATTATGGTGCGATCGCCCAGCCACACCGAACTCGATTCGCGCGCATGGCTGACAACCTGAGCGCCCGCGACTCCTTCTATTAGCACACCGGGCAGCAGCGAGCAGCCTTCACCGACCACCACAGAAGCCCCAGGTTCAGCCGTGACCGCTGTACCCGGTGCAACCGTTACGCCAGCGCTGAGGCGAACATCGCCCTCTATGAAAGAGAACTCATGGACAGCCGCAGCGGGATGTACTTTTGGATTGACTGACTGGCTCTGCCGTGAAACAGAAGCCGCCTTTTGGGCTACCATTTGACCTGAGTTTCCCTACTTAAAGTCTTCTCACTTAAGAATCTCTCACCTGAAGCTGATAAAACTTCTTTACCAGTGGCTTTCATCTGAAGTCTTCTCGCTTGTCGTAGAGCAGACCGGAGTCCAAGCTGACGGTATCCACAATCGCAATAATTGAGGCATCTACCGGCCTGCCGTCGTAGCTGCGATGCTGGCGAGCCGCACTTCCTCGACTCACCAGCACCCACTCACCGACCCCAGAGCCGACCAGATCAATCGCGACTTCGTAATCGTCTTGCACATCGCCAGCCTCATCAATGAGCTGAACCAGCAGCAGCTTTACTCCTGTAAGCGATTCATCTTTGACGGTACTGACGACTGTACCTCTGACTTTGGCTAGGCGCATAAGAGCCTATCGACCGTAAGGGCGAATGCCGCTCACACTTTCACGAAACTGCTCGACGGCCTCGGTGTAGCGAATGGGCAGCACAAATTCCAGGTTCTCGTGAGGGCGCGCGATAATGTGAGTGGAGAGCACTTGACCGCCGTTGACGCGCTTGACGTTCTCCACGCCTGCTGCAACTGATGCCTGTACTTCAGAAACATCGCCTCGAACGATCACGGTAACGCGACCACTACCAATTTTCTCATAGCCCACCAGCGTTACGCGGGCGGCTTTCACCATCGCGTCAGCCGCTTCAACTACTGCGGGGAAACCTAGAGTCTCCACCATACCTACTGCAATTGCCATAGTCTTTTCCTAAAAATTTCTCGAAACCAACCTTTCAAACATCTTCTGCGGGTCGTCTTCGCAGTGCAATGGCGAAGCCACTCCTTCGGAGTATCGCCGCGTTCAACCCCCAGATGCCAACCTAAGATCTAAACTGCTCGACCGCTTCGGTATAGCGAATCGGCAGCACGAACTCCAGGTTTTCGTGAGGCCGCGCAATAATGTGAGTTGAGAGCACCTCACCCCCATTCACTCGCTTCACCGACTCAACCCCTGCCGAAACAGAAGCTTGAACCTCAGAAACGTCGCCTCGAACAATCACTGTTACCCGGCCACTGCCGATCTTTTCGTAGCCTACCAGCGTGACTCGAGCAGCTTTCACCATCGCATCAGCCGCTTCAACTACTGCGGGGAACCCTTTTGTTTCGATCATTCCAACAGCAATAGGCATTAGTCAAAATCTCCTTCCAATAAAAAGCTATTACAGGCTGAGTTTTTAATAGAAACGCCCGCCCCTGATCATCCAGCGTTGAGCCTGGGGATCTCAGTTGGCAGCGCATAAAACTATTCACTAAAAACCAGCTATCTTCACACCTCAAAAATTTGTCAGGCTAGCCTGCATAACTTTTGCGTCACCATTCAGAATAAAGTGGCGCTGTCGCTTTGACAATATAAGCCTCGATGATTGCCGCTAATACCAGATATCATTAAAACTTATGACAAGTTTGTTGACTTTTATGTCAAAAAGTAAACCAAAGTGAAGTTCTGTTGGCAGTGCTTAAGCGCTAGGAGCCCCTCAGTCAGGTAATATTAAAGCAATGTGAGATTGCTCACACCGGTAGGGATTACTCTGTTCTCTCTTCAGTCAGAGGGTGTCGAGAAGGGAGCCTTGTAATTAAGGTCTTTTAGCTTTTGACACTGCCGTCTGAGCATCCGGTCGTTTGTTGTTCTCTTCCTGGCCGATCCCTCGCCGGTGCTTAGCTAAGCTGTTGAGCGGGTTTGACAGCCACTGCTAGTCGGCCCATTGCTAGTCGGCCCACTGCTAGTCGGCAGTGACTTGGCCGGTTGCCGGGTTGTTTTGGGTTTTTCTTGGCAACGTCCTTTGAAGTATTTGTAATGCAATTTTTCATTCAGTGGAGCTGGTTGATTCCGATGTACGGTCTGGCTGGGTCTTTGCTGGCGCTGCCGTGGGCCACTCGGCTCATTCGCCAAACAGGGCCGCGACCAGCCATGTACATTAACGTGCTGATGACGGTAATCGCCGCTTTGCACGGTATGGTTCTACTCCAGGCGATTTGGAATACCGGTGCCCAAGAGGTTAGCTTTCAGTGGATTCAGGTGGCCGACCTCAATTTATCGGCTTCTTTGGATTTGTCAGCGGTTAACCTGATTTTTTTGGAGCTGGCGACCGGGCTCAGCCTGCTGGCTCAGGTCTACGCGATGGGCTATCTGGAAAAAGACTGGGCGCTGGCTCGCTTCTTTGCGCTAATGGGGTTTTTCGAGGGCGCTATCAGCGGCGTCATCTTGAGCAGTTCTCTGTTTTCAACCTACTTTTTGTTGGAGATGCTGACTCTCTCTACCTACTTGATTGTCGGCTTTTGGTATGCTCAGCCGCTGGTGGTGACAGCCGCGCGCGATGCCTTTTTGACCAAGCGAGTGGGCGATGTGCTGCTGCTGATGGGGGTCGTTGCCCTGAGTACTTACGCGGGTAGCCTTCAGTTTAACGATCTGTATAGCTGGGTGAAAGAGGCCAACTTAGCGCCTACCGCCGTGACATTGGTAGGGCTAGCGCTAATTGCGGGGCCGACGGGAAAATGCGCTCAGTTTCCGCTGCATCTCTGGCTCGACGAGGCGATGGAAGGGCCAAGTCCAGCGTCTATTTTACGAAACTCGGTGGTGGTTACCTGCGGCGCTTACGTCCTGATCAAGCTTCAGCCGATTGTGGTACTGTCGCCGATTACGCTGGATGTGCTGGTCGCAATTGGCGTGACAACTGCAATTGGGGCTTCTTTGGTTTCGCTGGCGCAGGTCGACTTTAAGCGTGCTTTCTCGTATTCAACCAGCGCCTATATTGGGCTTGTGTTTATCGCGGTGGGTACAGAGTGGCCCGGAGTGGCTTTGATGCTGCTGTTTACCCATGCGGTAGCCAAGGCGCTGATTTTTATGAGTATTGGCTCGATTATTTTCACGACGAACAACCAAGATTTGACAGAGCTGGGCGGGATCTGGTCGCGGATGCCTGCAACGACGATCGCTTATTTGACTGGGGCGTTGGGGCTGACGGGCATTTTGCCGTTTGGTTGTTTTTGGGCATTTTGCCTGGGCATGGAGTTTCTATGGCAGGAGCATCCGGTGCTGGTGGGGGTATTTGTAGTCGTGAATTTTGTCACTACTCTGAATTTGGTCAGGGTGTTTCGTTTGGTATTTATCGGCAAACCGCAGCCTAAAACTCGCCGAACGCCAGAGGTAGGCTGGCTAATGGCGGTACCGATGGTGACACTTTCTATCATCGTGCTGATGGTGCCGCTGGTGATGGCGCGAATGTCGCTCCTGCCACCGCTCGAATACTTTAATGTGGCGGCGGTGACGCTGCTGGTCAGTTCTGGGCTGGCGGGCGTTGGGGTGGGCTTTTACCTGCCGCTAAATCGGGCCTGGTCGAGGTCGAGTCTGGCCCCGTTGCGGATGCTGCAAGATCTGCTGGGGAATGACTTTTACACCGAAAAGCTGTACGCCGGGACGGTGGTGAAGTTAGTGGCTCAGCTATCGGATTTTAGTAATTGGTTTGATCGCTATGTTGTAGACGGGGCGGTGAATCTGGTTGGGGCGGCGTCGCTGCTCGGCGGTGAGGGGCTGAAGTACAGTGCGTCGGGGCGATCGCAAAACTACATTCTGACCATTGTGGCGGGCGTCGGACTCCTGGTGCTGATGACCACCTGGACGATGTGGCGATCTATGCCGGTTTTGTGAGTGTTCTGGGCTGAGTGTCTGGGGTATTGTTTGGGCTATTGTTTGGGGCGTTTGAAATGTTCTTTAAAGGAAAACTGTGATACTGAGTGCGCTGCTGTTGGTTCCGCTGGTAGGGGCACTGCTCATCAGCATTTGGCCGACCAAGTTGGAGACGTCTGAGGCTCGTCTGGGGGCGCTGATCACTTCGGGGGTGACACTGGGGCTATCGCTGTATCTGGCCAGCCAATTCGATGTCAGCTATCCAGGGTTTCAGTTTGTCGAGCGGTTCGACTGGATTGCGCCTTTGGGACTCAGCTACGGTCTGGGCGTTGATGGGATTGCTCTGCCGCTGGTTGTGATGAACGCGCTGCTAGTCTTGTTGTCGGTTTACATCAGTGACAATGTTAAGCGGCCTCGGCTGTATTACCCGCTTTTGCTGGTGATTGCCAGCGCAGTGTCAGGTGCCTTTCTGGCCCGCAATCTGCTGTTGTTTTTCCTATTTTATGAGCTGGAGCTGATTCCGCTGTATCTGCTGATTGCTATTTGGGGCGGGGCGAGAAGGGGCTACGCGGCGACGAAGTTTTTGATCTATACGGCGTTTTCTGGAATCTTGATTTTGGGCGCTTTTTTAGGGCTTGTTTTCCTTTCTGGCTCCGGCAGCTTCGACTACGATCCGGCCCTCGCTCAGGGGCTGAGCCTGGTACAGCAAACGGTGCTGATGGGCGCTTTGCTAGTGGGCTTTGGCATCAAAATTCCGCTGGTGCCCTTTCATACTTGGTTGCCCGATGCCCACGTTGAAGCTTCTACGCCAGTTTCGGTACTGCTGGCCGGGGTGCTTTTGAAGCTCGGGACTTATGGCATGTTGCGCTTTTGCATGGGGCTGTTTCCGGCGGCATGGCTAGAACTGTCGCCGCTGCTGGCTTGGTGGGCGGTGGTGAGTGTGCTTTATGGATCGCTGGCGGCGATCGCTCAAACCGACATGAAGAAAATGGTGGCCTACAGCTCAGTCGGGCATATGGGCTATATTCTGCTAGCCGCTGCCGCCGCGACGCCTTTGAGCGTTTTAGGCACCGTTTTACAAATGGTTAGCCACGGCCTGATTTCGGCGCTGATGTTTTTGCTGGTGGGTGTGGTCTACAAAAAAACAGGCACCCGCGACTTAACGATACTGCGCGGCCTGTTGGCTCCTGAGCGCGGCCTGCCTTTTATTGGCTCACTGATGGTGCTAGGCGCGATGGCCAGTGCAGGTATTCCCGGCATGATCGGCTTTATTTCGGAATTTATTGTGTTTCGCGGCAGCTTCGAGAGTCAGGGGCTGCAAACGCTGCTCTGTATGGTGGGCTCAGGGCTGACGGCGGTATACTTTTTGCTGATGATCAACCGGGTATTTTTCGGGCGACTGGCGGTGACGCCCGTGAAGCTAGGTGTGCCCATCGATACTGCCCTGCCGGGGGTGAAGTGGCGCGATCGTGTCCCCGCTTTAGCGCTAGTTCTGATCATTTTTGCCTTTGGCCTACAGCCAGAATGGATTACCCGCTGGATGGAATCGACCACGACTACGTTTTTCCCTGAGCAGACTGTGCTTGCCACGAGGCCCTTCCCGACAGCAGTGGGGCATTTAGAAGCGTCCGCTCAAGATTATTGACCCCCCTGGCTGTCTTAACATTGCTCCCTTATGACCCAACTCTCCTCTACAGCACCGCCGGATCCAGCGCTCATCTATTCTTCAGCAGAATATATCAACCGCCTGCTCGCCGGGGGTACGCTCCTACCCGACACGCCTGAGCACCTCAAAGAAGTGGTTGGCGTATTGGATGCCTACGGCATTGTGCTCGATGCCTATTCGCAAAATCTCAACTACATTGCCGAACATCAGTTCTTAGTACTGCTGCCGATTTTCAAATACTTCAACGGTGAAATCACACCCGGTAAAGTGGCACGGCACCTCTGGCATGACCGCATTAACTATGAGTATGCCGAGTATGTAATGCGCACCATGATGTGGCACGGTGGCGGTGGCCTCGATAGCTATCTGGACTCTGACGATTTCTGGGCATGCTGTAGCCCGGCCATTCAGGCAAAGATTCGACTAAACCCGCTGCTGCTCACACTCAACCGAATATTCCCTAACTATCTGACAGAGCAGGTGCGACAGCTCGCCTACTATTCGGGCTTAGGTCAGTTTTGGCGGGTGATGAGCGATATTTTTGACGATTTGGCAAAGCAGTATAGCAAAGGGAAAATTACTTCTATTCCCGACGTGGTTGAGCTGGTTAAAGCAGGGCTGGTGGCGAGCGCAGGACAGCCGATTACCTACGCAGTGACGATTGGCGGCACCCGCTACGACATTATTCCAGAGTCGGCGGGGCTGACTTTTTTACCAGATACGGCGGTGCCCTATGTGGAGACGATCTTTTTTCGGGGAACGCCATTTTTTGGCACCGTGTCTTACAACGCCCAAGCCCGTCAGGTACCTTTTGATCAAGCTGATTTTGGCTATGGGGCACTCTTTGCCGATCCGCTGCCGATTGGTGGGGCGGGTATTCCGCCGACGCTGCTGATGCAGGATATGCGTCACTATGTGCCAGATTACCTGCGCCAGGTTTATCAGCAGTCCGCGCGCGGGCAAGACGATATTCGCGTGCAGCTCAGCCAGAGCTTTCAAAAATCTATGTTTTGTGTGACTGAAGCAGCTGTGCGGGGGCTGATGCCCTACCCGGCAGGTACTACCGATCCCAAGGAACAGGTACTCAACCGGGACTATCTCAGCAACTGGATGAAGCGCCTGTCAACATCGCGCTTGGATGTCGTACAGACAGAGTAATCAACAGGTGTTACCGAACTCTCTACAGCGCGTTGGTTACCGCGCGGCGGATAATCTCCGTAACCTCAGCGGCCATCAGCGCATCGACATAGCGAGCTTCCTGATTGGCATCGCCCGTTCTTTTGGCGGCAATCAGGGTAAGGCATAACGAATACTGCTGGTGGCTGGCGGTAGGGTCAGGCGCAACTTCGCCCGTGATCTGTCGGGGCAGGCTGAACTGTACCAGGGCGCAGTAGGTGAGTTCTGTGCGATCGCGCTCCTCACTCCGACCAAAACCACTTTTAGAAATAATCACCGGCATTTGCACCCAATCGGTCAGGCCAAGCGTCTCCAGCGCCCCATCGACATAGCGAGCGGTATCGAGCCCCATCACCTGAATAATGCTGTCTAAACTGTGCCCCTGAATCCCCGGAATCTGGTCGGCGCTGGGCAGTTGCCAGTGCCAAGCCGCCATACTCAGCAGCCGGGTCAGATCGTAAGTAGAGAGTAAGTTTTGTCCCGCGTGCTTTTCGCCCGGTGCTTTCAGCACGGCCTGTTGGGTTTGCGGGTTCCACAGCTCTGGAAACTCAATAAAAGGCACTTCGCCGTAGCGCCCCTGAAACGACAGCGACTGATTGCCCGTGAGCTGCTGCGTCCATTTTTCGAGGTGCGCGGGCGTTTCAAAGTGTTTGAACATCGCCGCCAGTGAATTGGACGTAGCGATGCGATTGTCATAGGTGAGAATGCCAGCAGCCAGATCGCTAAAGGGGTAGCCGCCAGTGCTGCCTGCGGCGCGAATTCGATAGCGGTCAATCGGCGTTACCGGCGCATTCATGTTCGCCCGGGCTGCGACATTGAGTAAGGGAATGAACTTAGTTGCGCTCCACATTTGGCGATCGCCCAACGCATCTTTTCCCAGCCAGCGAGTCTGAAGCTGCCCCTTTTGCACAGCCTTCAGGCAGACGCAGCCCGACAGAATATCCGATGAGAGAAACGCCAGTCCCCCTTCATTGACAAAAAAGATGTCGCCTTTGGGTGGGTAGGCTACAGCATCCTTTAAGGGTGGCTGGATTCCGGTTGCCGAGCGCAGCCGCTGGGGATATTGGGAAATTGCGGACTGGTAGGGCGATCGCTTCACCCCGCGATCTAAAAAAGCCAGCTTTTGCGAATCAAACCCTTCTTCCTGCTGTAAAAACTGTTGAAAAATTGCCGCGCGATCTTTTGCTGCTGCCAACGCCGGATACTCAAGAATCAGCTCTGCTGGTGGAATCGCCAACGCCCGACAGAGCAAAGCAGCCACTTCCCCTCGGGCGATCGCCTGGTTAGGTAGCAAGGCTCTCGGCTCGCTCAATCGCTCCAATAGCTGACGCTCCAGGGCAGCGGCGATGGCCTCTTGGGCATAAGCCGGAATGTCAGCCACATCCGAAAAATAGTCCTCAGTAAGATCCAGCGGCTGAGCGACCACCGCATCTACACCCTGACTCGCCTCCAGACCAGCCATCAAAACTACGATTGCCTGCGCTCTAGAAATCGTCTGCCCAGGGCGAAAGCGACCATCTGCGTAACCGCTGAACAGGGCGCGGGCGCTCACCCACTCGATTGCCTTGCTGGCCCAGTGCTGAACCGGCACATCGCGAAAAGAAACAGCCGCTTGCTTAACACTGAGCTGAGGAAACACCTTTGGCATCAGCGCCGCAAACTCAGCGCGAGTCACTACGCCTAACGGTCGAAACGTACCATTGGGATAGCCGCTAATCAGGTCACGCTGGGCGAGAGCCTCAATACATTCACGCGCCCAGTGCTGAGCAATATCAGAAAACATATCTCTGCCAACAGACCTTTGAGTAAGACAAGACACTACTATCACACCGCAACGACGCTTTGTCATTGACAGCGCCTGCACTTAGCCTTTACAAAAAAATAATCCCGCTGCTCATCCTTACTTTTCATCCCACAGCGCCGAAAAATTGACGTAGGCTCAAAGAAGGTTTTTCGTCTCGGGTTCATCTGAGCTTTCATCCCAGGAATTTATGACGCAGCTTGCTCCTCAGCCCGCCCCCTCTCACCCTTCAGAGCGTGCTTTCCCTGCCACCAATGAAACGGCTAAAGAATCCTTAGAGACAGTCGTACTCGATGTGGAAGGGATGATGTGTGCAGGCTGTGTCAGCACAGTGGAGAAAAAGCTTGACCAGTGTGAGGGTGTCACCTCGGCAACTGTCAATCTGGTAACCGAAGTAGCGGCAGTAACCTGCCAGCCGCAAACTGATCCGCAGTTACTGGCTCAGGCTTTAACAGCCGCAGGCTATCCCAGTAAAGTCCGTGTGACAGATGACCAGAGCCCGCTTGCGGCGGAAACGGACTGGCTAATCCGTAAGGAACAGGCGCAAAAAGACCAGGCTAGTCAGCTTGCTGTCGCCTCTCTCCTCCTTATCCTCTCGACCATTGGCCATTTGCAACATTTCCGCTGGGCCGATGGCTTCTCTGTGCCTATCCTCGGGTCGCTGTGGTTTCACGGCGCGCTGGCCACGCTCACCTTGATCTTTCCGGCCCGCAAAATTTTGGCCGACGGGCTACAGGGCGTGCGACGCGGCGCACCTAATATGAATACGCTGGTGAGCTTAGGGGCGCTCAGCGCTTATGCGACCAGCCTGACTGCGCTGATTTTTCCCCGCCTGGGCTGGGAGTGCTTTTTCGACGAGCCGGTAATGCTCTTGAGCTTTATCCTGCTGGGGCGGACTTTGGAGCAGCGGGCTCGCTTTCAGGCGGCGAGTTCACTGCGATCGCTAATCGCCCTACAGCCTGCCCAAGCCAGACTAATCCCCGCCCCTGACAAAACCAACGCTGACCAGTCGGGTGTTCAAATTCCAGCAGCTCAGGTACAGGTCGGGGAATGGTTGCGGGTATTGCCCAGTGAAAAAATACCGGCGGATGGGACTGTAGCTACTGGCCAAACCACCGTCGATGAATCAATGCTGACCGGCGAATCTTTACCCGTGCTCAAGCAGCCGGGCGATGAAGTCACCGCTGGGAGCCTCAACCAATCAGGCGCGATTACCCTGCAAGTCTCCCGCACGGGTGCCAGCACTACGCTCGCCCAGATGATTCACCTGGTGGAGACCGCGCAAACCCGGAAAGCGCCGATTCAGGGCTTAGCCGACCTGATTTCTGGCTATTTTACCTACGGCGTCCTTACCTGCGCGGCGCTGACTTTTGGCTTTTGGTATCTAATCGGCGTGCCGCTGTGGCCAGCGGTTGCCCAGTCTGCGCTGAGCCAGGTTCACCACGCTGCTGTCATGCCAGTGATGCCCGTTTCTGATTCTTTACGGCTGCTGGTGAGCTTAAAGCTGGCGATCGCCGTCGTCGTGGTCGCTTGCCCCTGCGCCCTCGGTCTGGCAACCCCTACCGCCATTCTGGTCGGCTCCGGCCTGGGCGCACAGCAGGGGCTGCTGATTCGCGGCGGCGATATCTTAGAAACCACTCGCGGACTAGACACCCTCATCTTTGATAAAACCGGCACGCTCACAACCGGCCATCCTCAGGTCACCGACTGTCTGCCCCTGTCGTCTGCTTTCAGTGCCGATCAGCTATTACAGATAGCGGCCACGGTCGAAAGCGGTACCCGGCATCCGCTGGGCGTGGCGATTCAGCAGGCCGCTGCGCAAAAAGACCTCAATTTGCTTTTAGCCAATAACTTTCAGACCCAGGCAGGCTTTGGGATCGCAGCAGACGTTACACTGCCCAGCAGCGATCGCGCTCAGCCCACCGAACCCAGCAGCGCCGACTTCTCAATCGGCAATCTGGCCTGGATGGAGAAAAATGACTGCTCGATTGATCAATCAGCGCGCGAAACTGCGAGCGCACTGGGAGAGGCCGGTAAAACAGCCGTCTTCATTGCTCAAAACCAACAGCTAGTCGGCCTCATTGGCGTCTCTGATACCTTGCGCCCTGAAGCAGCCAAGACCGTTCAGCGCTTGCAGTCTCTGGGCCTAGCCGTGCAGATTTTGAGCGGCGATACCCAAGCCACCGCCAATGCGATCGCTCAGCAGTTGGGCCTCGCAACCGAGCAGGTACGGGCCGAAGTCACCCCCCAGGAAAAATTGGAAGCGATCGCTGCCTTACAGCAAGCCGGGCATCTCGTCGGACTCGTCGGCGATGGGATCAACGATGCCCCAGCCCTGGTTCAAGCAGACATCGGCATCGCTTTGAATTCGGGCACTGAAGCAGCCCTAGAAACCGCTGATATCGTACTAATGAGCGATACCCTCTCAGATGTAGTCACCGCCATTCAGCTCAGCCGGGCCACCTTCAACAAAATCCGTCAGAATTTGCTGTGGGCCTTCGCCTACAACCTGATCTGTATCCCCCTCGCGGCAGGCGTTTTTTTGCCTGCCTTTGGACTCTCTCTCAACCCCGGCTTCGCGGGCGGACTCATGGCGCTCAGTTCGGTGACCGTCGTCGTGAACTCCCTGCTGCTAAAGACTCGCAACGTTAGAACGGCTTAGGCCAGGGAATGGGGAACCTTGCTTCGGTGCGCACTTCCCCATCTCCCTATCCCCCTTACCCCTGCTGCTTCCAATCAGCCCCGTGGGTGAGACAAATCAAGTTATCTCCATAGCTCTGAATCATGCCGCCCTGGCGCAGCTTACCCATCAGCCGAGTCACCGTCACCCGCGTAGACCCAATGGCGCTGCCAATTTGAGCATGAGTCAGGGGAAACGGCAGGTAGTAGCCCTGCTCACACTGCTCACCATGCTCATCGATCAGCAAGGTCAAAAAACCCAGCAGCCGGTCAATGGTGCGACGCTGACCTAAAGTGCTCAGCCAAAGAAGCTTACGCTGATGCTGACGGCGAAAAGCGTCTAGAACCTCTTTTTGAAAATGCGGCCAAGTATCCAGATCATTCCAGTACAGCCAGATCACCATCGTATTGTCCACATGCGCAAAGCTTTGCAGCGTAAACGGTGGCTGAGCGACGACTTCGAATGGTTGACCGGCCCCCACAAATCCCAAAAAGGCTTCTTCAGACGCGACCAAAGGCAATCGAGAAGTGCTGCTCTTCTTCTTCAGAGTGGCGCTGACCTGAGCATTTCCCAATAGCCGAACTGACCCTTTCTGCACCAAGTACAGCAGCCCAGGGCGGGCGGGAATTTTTTCGTCCTTGTTAAAAGTGCGGCAGCGGTAGTGCTCCGTCGCCCAATCAGAGATACGCTGCCATGCCAAGAAAGGACGAGCAGTATCTGGTTGAGGTGGAGAAGACATGTTGACAATACCGGAGTTGTTGATACCAGAATTAACAAGACGAGGATTAGCAAAACGAGAATTAGCAGTACCAGAATTTGATTTGGCCGTTGTAGATAATGTCATCTGAGGTAGTAAATAGCGGCATAACTTTCAAGTGCAGATTCAGTCAAAACAAGCAGTCAGTTCTTATTCATCCGTAAAGTTGCGGATAATTTCATCCGTAAAACCACGGGTAATCGAACTGATCTTCTCTAAAATAGGAATAATCAGGAAGTAATTTAACGAAACCATTGATAGAAGGGGCATTCAATGGCTGACATTCGCACAGCTATTGCTCTAGTGACTGGGCAACAGCACTGACGCTCACGCGACGATGACGTGTCGAATGTTGTAAGTACATTAATATAAATTGATAGGTTTCGTATGACTGAATTCTCTTCTTTACAGCTACTTCAGCATTCACCGAGCCAGCCCATGGGAAATCATCACAAATTCTCAGCGAAAGTAGCCGTGAATTCCTTTCCAGAAACCATCGAAAATACCTTAATCCAGCAATAGTTGCGTGGCTATTTTATCGCTCAAAGGCATCTTACTCAGTCAGTTGTATCGGGTTTTATTAAGTGAGCAAGGCTCTTGTATAGCGAGCTTCATAGAGATTTTACACGGCCATAAAGACTTGGCTGATGCTTCCTCTTCATTGAACTCGATTCAGCCTTTCGATAAAGCTTTTAACTGGCAAGAAATACCGCTGACCAAAACACAAGATATCAGATCGGTTCTTTACATCTCAGCCCTACCCCAAAAACTGGCTAAAAAGATCGATTCGAATTGGGGACTCACTCTCGCGGAGATTTCTCAACAGATCGGTCAACGGCTAGATCAGGTTCGCCAAGAACAATTCAACAATCTTTGTGTGCTAGATCACAAAGGTTTTGATTCGAGTTGGTCTCGTCAATTATGGTTCGAGTTTAAGATAACAACTCAGCCACCAGAATGGATTACTTTTTGCCTTTCCGATCAAGGCGTTGCCCTGTGGTTACAGCACGCTCAGCAGGATCTTCACATGCTCTACGAAGGTGGCTGTCCGGTGGGCAAACAGCCGCTTTCAACCAGTGAGATATATACTTCGTCGCTTTGGCAGATGCAGTACAATCATGCTCGCTGCTGCACCCTGCTGGCGCTCTGGCAAAGGTCACAGCCGGATCAAGGCAGGTCGTCTCCTCTGCCCTGGCCAACCGGCCTCCATTCGCTTAGGGCATTTGCACCTCAAGCTCAGCATCTCACTCAGGCTCTTATTGACACTGCCGACGATACGTTTTGGATTCCTTATCGCTGGCCAGATCGGCAACATGCTCTACTTTTAAGACGGGCAACCCACTTATGCCAGTCGTTTGATCAGTTTCATCGGGGGTGTCTGTACGGCTTTAGCCAACTTTCTCCGACCGCTGCGCCATCTGAAATATTACGATTCGAGGCCAACTTTGGGCTGGTGGCGGCGACTAGAAACCTCCTGAAAATACTGCTATACAAGCACTTCAATGCAGAGTCGCCGACTTCGCTATAGGGCGATTTTGCCTCGGTATAGCAACGGCTTCTGTGGGGTACCCGTATATCTACGCTGTGCCACTGTAAAAGAATGTCTACTCCAGGTGACAAAGTGAAAGGCATCCCCTATAGTAATGAGGTGTGAGGAGCGAACCAGTAAAGGCACCGAGACGAAACACGGCCAGTCGTCGGTGCCTTTTCTGATTTTAAAGAGAATTTGACCTCACTTTACCCGTTTTCAAGAGTCCGGCAGCGCTACGAGCCGACCACTGGTCAGCCGAGAAAATTTGAACGGCGAGTCGCTATTTAACTGGTTACACAGGTGCAAACGCGCCGTCCCCTTCGTGATAGCCTGAGCGCTATGAGTAGAAGCGGATATCAGCGGCGAGTGAGCTATCGCCTGCTACTAATGGTACTGTGGGCAACGCTGCTTTTGTTTGCCGTCGAGCTGACAGCCGGATGGGTCAGTCATTCTCTGTGCTTGTTGGCAGAGTCTTTGCATACCCTGATTGACGTGTTTAGCACGTTGCTAGGTCTAATTGCTGTAGCCTCTCCTCAGCGTACGCTGGGCAGGGAAATTTGGGGGCATGGCCGGGGAGAGGCAGCTGGAGCCCTTATTCTCTCAGCAGTCTTGGGGTTCGCCGGTATTTCTATTACGCTGATCGCCTTTGGTCAGTTTGAATCGCTGCTGCAAACGAGCCGAGGCGCTTTTCAGGCAGAGGTGACGCTACCGCTAATCATCCTGATGTGGGCGATGGTAGCGCTCATGATGATAGCTGTGCTGGTCGCAGCCTATCAGAGCAGAAGCGTTCACAGCCTGGCACTCAAGTTAAACACTCAGCATATTTTGGCCGACGCCTGGCTGACGCTGGTTGTGCTCATCGGTCTGATTGCGATTGGCCGGGGCTATACCTGGGTAGATCCTTTGCTGTCGATTGTATTAGTTGCGCTAGCGGTTAAAAGCCTGTGGCAAATGCTGCAAGGGCAGTTGCCGATGCTGCTGAAGCCGACGGCGATCGCCCCCGAAGCGATCGCCCAAATCGCCTGCCAAGTTGAAGGCGTCACCCGCTGCACCCGCATCCTCTCGCGCGGTATGGTCGGTCGCCAGGTCTGGATAGAACTCCACCTAGCACTTCATCCCGAGTTCATGGTGATTGCCAATACGATTGGAGAAAGGGTTGAGCGTTCCCTGCGTGAGCAGTACGGCCCCGTGCGCGCCCAAATCTGGCTGGATCAAACCTACCTAAACGGTCTACCCGAATCCTCCTCCGTTTGAAGCGATCAATATCTATCGCTCCGAATGATCTAGATCCGTCCTGCGAGAACGATTAGCAGGCTGACCCCATAGGCCCTAAATAGCGAATCAAATAGGGCGAAAACACTTCGTAAATCAGGGTCAAGGGTTTGCCATGATGCCAAAAAAGATAGTGCCTTCCCCAAAAAGGCCCAGCTTGCTCAAAGGCCGCTGCAAGGGCATCAGAATGGCCGAAGTAAATGCCTTGGATATCGCGGTATAGCTCCGTTCGCAATTCTGCCAGGCTTGCCCAGATCGGCAGCGAGCGATTTTTCAGATATTCGTCTACGTGGCTGGCTTCCCACCAGGAGGTCGCATAGGCCAATCGCTGTCCCGAAGCCGTACGCAGCCAAACCTGCCGCCGCAAATGCGGCCCAGGCACCTGCTTGATTTGGGCAGGGGCATGATCCCCAGCTTGGCTTACCGGTGACATATCAATGACGTCCACCTCAATCGGCTCGCGGGTCAGCAATTGCAAATGGCGAGTCGGCGAACCATCTCCCAGCATCAGTATCTGCCAGGCAGGAGAAAGCTGGTCATGCGGCAAACCCTGGCTAACAACAGCTTGATCGCCCTGCCACAACGGCTGTAAAAAATGCCAATCAGTACGTTCAGAGCGAACAATCAGGGGGGGAGCTGGAGTCAAAACAATTACAGCAGTTGTTTACAAAAGTTTACTTCTTCTGCCCTATCATAACGAAGAAGTCTTCCAAACAGCAGCCAGTGCCAGCAAATTTCAGGTTGGCCAGCGGCTCAGTGTCCCTGAATTCCGCCAAAAAGCCGGCGCGCAGCGGCAACCCCACCGACACCGCCAAAATCAACAAAAAAAGTGCGGATGGCGAGAATCGAACTCGCAAGGCGTAAGCCACACGCCCCTCAAGCGTGCGTGTCTACCAATTCCACCACATCCGCAGGTATTGTCGATGCGCATCGGCATCGGACTTTAAAGATACGGCATAACGGCCCCTTTTCAACGACTTTCTTTTGATAGGTAAGCTCCACACAGGGAGAACGGAGAGGGAACAGGTTCTGCGTGATACGATCAGCTTCTTAATGACTCAGCGAAAAGATGCTGGCTGCCAGATGAGCTTCTCCAAAATTTTGATTGCCAATCGTGGCGAAATTGCCCTGCGGATCTTGCGAACCTGTGAAGAAATGGGCATTGCCACGGTCGCAGTGCACTCCACCGTAGACCGCCATGCGCTTCATGTAGAACTCGCTGATGAAGCCGTCTGCATTGGCGAAGCCCCTAGCAGCAAGAGCTACCTGAACATCCCTAATATCATCGCCGCCGCACTCACTCGGGGCGCAACTGCGATTCATCCCGGCTATGGGTTTTTGTCCGAGAACGCTCGCTTCGCCGAAATTTGCGCCGATCACAACCTCACCTTTATTGGCCCTACGCCTGATGCGATGCGGGCAATGGGAGATAAATCTACCGCGAAGGCCACCATGCAAATGGCAAACGTGCCGACGGTTCCCGGTAGCGAGGGACTGCTGGAGAGCGTCGAAGAAGCCACTGAGCTAGCTGACAAAATCGGTTACCCCGTGATTATCAAAGCCACCGCTGGCGGCGGGGGCCGAGGCATGCGGTTAGTGCGAGCACCAGAGGAACTCAGCCGCATGTTTATGGCGGCGCAAGGTGAAGCTGAAGCCGCTTTTGGTAATCCGGGTGTCTATTTGGAGAAGTTTGTCGAAAGCCCCCGGCACATAGAATTTCAAATTCTGGCGGACAGCTATGGGAACGTCGTGCACTTAGGGGAGCGAGATTGCTCTATTCAGCGTCGCCATCAAAAGCTATTGGAAGAAGCGCCCAGCGCAGTGCTAGATAGTGAACTCCGGCAGAAAATGGGGGAGGCGGCAGTCAGAGCTGCTCAGTCGATCAATTATGTGGGGGCAGGCACGGTGGAGTTTTTGGTGGATCGCACCGGCTGCTTTTACTTTATGGAGATGAATACTCGCATT
>JBBQAC010000165.1:0-10010 GCA_038315915.1 Phormidesmidales cyanobacterium | reverse complement strand
GACATGCCTGGTTCAATCGGTTTCGAGGGGTGTTGATTCGTTGGGCCAAGTCATCTTTGTCTTACTTGGGATTTGTTCAGATTGTGGCTTGTCTGATTATCGGGCGAAAGCTCCTACTATTTTCCGGATAGGTTCTTAGTAATGGTGTACGACTAACGGCATAGATTCCGTGGGATCACGGTTATTTGTATTATTTGAAAGCTGGTCAACCGGTAGAAACTGCTATCGATTCAACCGGGTAGGTGATCGCAGTTGAAACACTCTTTGAAGCAGCGCAGCGAGCGATCCCCGCCGCGCTTTCACTCAGCGCCAAAAAGGGGGAAATAGCCAAATGGCAAGCCTTCCAGCTAGAGCTTACAGGCGCATTAAGCTGGCTACATCTGCCCCCGCGTTGCCCTTCGTGGCAGTAAAACCGACAGAGACCACAGCGAGAGATCCCACACTTTGAAACGGTCATAATTGAACTTTGAACTTTAGCAACATGTATTCTCATAATGGCTCAAATAAGAAGCTCATTTATGAGAATACGAAAACCTAGATCTGCTGATAGATAAGCGGAACAAGCAAACTTATTCCTACTACCAATTTTATATTTTCTTTAGGTTTCGTTCAAAAAGTGATACACATTTAGCCGCGAGGGTCTGAGGCGTCAAAGGGAATAGAAGAATATTACAATTATCTGGGGATCGCTTACGTGGGGATCGCTCCTTAAAGAGCAGTTTGGGTTTCGCTGTAAGGTCACAAAGCGGTACTCAGTGAGTTGGCTTCGATGAGAACTTTGGGGTTCACGGTATCAATTGGCTACCGCCAGTGTTTGGTCGCACATAGCGCACAAACCTTCCAGCGATCAATTTCACCTGGCGGACAATGGCACTGGCATTGAGGGCAAAAAGCTTGAGTCTTCTGCATTTGCCTGACCGTGGTTGCCCAGCGCTGAAAAGCCTCTGCGGGCGTTTGAGCAGCAACGGTAGGGGGGAGGCTCGGAATTTGGCCCAGATAGCTAGGGTGTTGGCTCATCGCCGGGGCGGGTACCCTAGCAGGTGAGGACTGCGCCCATTGCGCGGTTGAAAAGCGAATATTTTTGAGGGACTGACGCTGACCGCGATTGAGCTTTCGCAAAATATTGAAGCGTTCGTAAAGGAGGGTTTGGGCCCAAGCAGCTGTGGATGTTGCGACGTAAAGCGTACTTTGCTGAATGCTCACAGGGCGGGTATGGCGGGCGACTGCAAACCCTACGGTTTTGGGCCATTGCTGCAATACCTGACGAAACTGACGCTGTGCCTGCCAGCTTTCCTGATTGTCTAAGCCCTTTATTAAGCTTTCCAGACCGTCTAATCCCATGGGATACCGCTTACCGTGTGTTTTCTCAATTGCTTTCAGTGAGCCGGACTTTCACTAACAGTCTTGATTTTTAGCGCTAGCCGATATATTTTAAGAGACTTGCTGGTTTATTAACATCCTCAATACCTGGGAGTCTGCCATGACAGATCAGCGATCTTCCTATCAGCTATCTTCACCACTGCGTACGGTTCTCAATAGCCTTGAGGTCAATTTAGAAGTCGAGCTGAGTCGCTATCGCCGCAAGCGTGCATCTGTTAGTCCCCTCAGTAGCGCACCGCTGGCCGAACTAGAAGAAGCTGCCTTCGATCTTTCTACAGTTGACAGTACCATTGATGAAATTTCTGCTAGCGTTTCCCCAGCCGCCGCGCTAGTCGAACCGCCGCCGCTACCCCGCAACAAAAAGCTGTTTCCAGACCGGCCCGCCGCGATCGCCCCATCCTCCAGCCCGCCGACCAACGGCTATTTAGCCTCTTCTGAAAAGCTAATTGAGAGCCTGTCAGAAGCACCGTCAACCCCTGAACCGGTCACGACTACCCCCTATCATCAGCGCCGGACTTCACTATTGGCAGGCGCGGCTTTGGGACTTTTGGGACTGGTGGCAGGATTAGGAGCCAGCTATTTATTGTCCAACCCTCAGGTGGCTCAGCGATTGGCCGATGGGTCTAGCAGCGATCGCGCCACCATTGCCGCAGCCGACGAAGAGACCTTCACCCCGACCGGGCCAGATCTATCCGCGCAAGAATTTATCAACCTTGAGCTGGACAATCTCAGCTCGCTCAAAATGCCGCAGGTACCGCTCGACCCGCAGGCACAGCCAGCATCCCCGGCACTGCCGCCGATTGCCAATGAAGCCAGTAGCCCGACTCAGAGTGAAACTCAGTCCGTCGCAATTCCAGCCGGAAGCAATTACTACGTCACCGTGCCCTTTGCCACTGAGCAGGGCCTGTTAGACATCCGCAAGTCGGTCGACGAAGCCTTTGTCCGGCAGTTTGCAGGCGGTGGTACCCGCATACAGCTAGCCGCTTTTAACAATGTAGAATCTGCTCAGAAGTTCATTGAAGAGCTGAAAGGCAAAGGCATTACCGCACAGGTCTACGGCCCTACCAGCGAGTAAATGCGCAGCCAGATAGGAAGCTTGCTATGCTTTGAAGCAGGTAAGTGTTCAGTTATCTACTTTGCGGGCGGCTTATGGGACTGCTAGATCGATTCTCTCGCCTGGTTAGGGGCAACGTCAGTAGCTGGGTGAGCGGTAACGAAGATCCCGAAAAGGTCTTGCAGCAGGCCGTCGCCGACATGCAGAACGACCTGGTGTCCTTACGGCAGGCGGTAGCTCAGGCGATCGCCACGCAAAAACGCACCGAGAGACAGGCCCAGCAAGCTGAACGTATCGCCCAAGAGTGGTACAACCGGGCTCAGTTGGCCCTGCAAAAAGGCGATGAGGCCACCGCTCGCGATGCCCTGAACCACAGGCAAACCTATGCCCAGAGCGATCAAACACTCACCGCCCAAATCGGGCAGCAGCGAGACATCGTCCAAACGCTCAAAGCTAATATGATCACGCTGGAGCGAAAAATTGCCGATGCTCGCACCCGCAAAGATATGTATATCGCTCGCGCCCGCGCTGCCCAGTCCAGCACTCGAATCAACGAGATGATTGGCAACGTCGGTACTGCCAGCGCTATGACTGCTTTTGAGAAAATGGAATCGCGCGTCCTCGATTTGGAAGCGCAAGCAGAGGTCGCTAGCGAACTAGGTATAGACCCGATAGAGCGGCAGTTCGCCCAGCTAGAAGGGCAGCGCACAGTCGACGACCAACTCGCCCAGATGAAAGCAAAAATAATCGAAGGAGAGCAAAGCTAACCGGCGCTAGCCTCGATACACCGGCAGCGTGAAGTGAAAACAGCTCCCTTCCCCCTTTTTGGCATCTACCCATATCTGTCCGTAGTGAGCGCGAATAATCCGCTGACACAGTGATAGCCCTAAGCCATAGCCATCTGCGGTTTGATCGCGTTTGAGACGAAAGTTCTCTTCAAAAATGTTTTTTTGATTGTCGCGGGGAATGCCGGGGCCGGTATCTCGAATGCTGACCTGGATCTTTCCGGTCGTGCGATGGAGTGCCGTGATGCCGATTTGACCGTTCACTGGCGTGTATTTAATGGCATTGTCAATCAAATTTGTCAGGACCCGCTGCACCTTGTCGGCGTCAGCATATGCAAAGGGGAGATCCTGAGGGATATCGGTATTGACGCTTTGCTTTTTATGGGTTAGTTTTGGCTGGAAAGTATCCATCACCTCAGCACATAGCGCCTGCAAGTTAAGTTTATTGGGCTCAATTTGCAAGTCAGCGCCAGACCCTTTAGCCGCCTGTAAAATCTCAGTAATCATGCTGTTGATGGTGCGAATCTGCGTTTTAGTACTCTTTAGCAGATAAGCGATCATCTCCGGGGTCACCTTCTGGGCCTGCTCGCTATCGGGTTCATAAGCAAGCTCCAGCGTTTCTAGCGCAATGGAAGCGGCGGTGAGCGGATTTCGCAAATCGTGAGCCATCATCTCGATAATGCGATCTTTAAAGGCAAGCTGAGAGACCAAAGCTTCCTTTTCCTGGTCAATTCGAAAAATTTCGTCAGAAAGACGCAAAATCTCAGTGGATTGAGCAACAGCGTCTATGGCGATACTGCTCTCACTGGTAGCGGCTTGGCCTGAAGGCGATCGCTCAGCTTCGTCCTGCTCACGCTGCCAGCGCGGCCACCAGTGCTTGAGCTGCGTGGCAATATCGCTGCCTGCCAACACCTGATGCTGATCGGCTGAAACCTTGATCAGTGCTGGCGTAGCCACTAGCTTAAAATGCTCAACCAAATACGGTTGATTGGTCACATCCACAATTTCCAGGTCGATCTGGTCACCGTCGCTTAGCGCTCCCAGATGATGGCGAATTTGCCGTACCTGCTCAGTCGAGTTGGGCCGCTTATCAATAAATAACAAAAGCTTAAAAGGCCCCCTGGCTTCGGGCGAAACGGGCATATGAGCCTTCATTCAGCCTCCTCATTACGTTGTGTTAAGTCAGATATCCACCATACCCCTTGATAAATTCTTTGCACAAGTCAGCCTTTCCCAGCAAAGACAGCGCCATTCGCAGGCGACTTAAGCTGACGCAAAAGACTTGGGCAACCTGAGCGAGGACGCAGATGACCCGGTTTGCCCATAAGAATCAAAAGGTGTGATCAATGGTATTTAGAACGCAGAAACCGCTGACGGTGGTAGGGCTGTCAGCATTTGCAGACAGTCTGAACACAGCTATCTGGTGGGGCCGTATTATCGGCTACTCTAGTCTTTTGGCAGGCTGGCTGAGCGTCCCTACTTGGGCTACTCTCCCCCCGGCAATCGATCCGGATTCCCTAGCGTCGGTTGCTCCGAAAGGCGAGCAGGTAGACAAGTTTATCCGGCAGTTTGAGCAGGCTCGCTTTGAGCAAAGACGGCGCGAGACAGCTCAGTTAGGGCGATCGCAGCCTGAACAAGCACGCACTGAAAGGCTGCGTCATTTACAGGCACACCTGGGACAGTCGGCTAGTCAGCTTGAGCTAGCGGATTCTCACTCGCTGTCTACAGCGGTTGGTCATCTGGCCGATGGGAGCTATCTATATGGTCAACAGCCGATTCCAGATCAGCTAGCAACTGCTTACTTCGTGTTCGAGTCTCAAGGCGGCAACATTGCGGGCGCATTTTACATGCCGTCGTCGTCTTTTGACTGCGTACAGGGGCAAATGGAACTTGAGCAAATGATGTTAGAGGTGACTGACAGCTATTCTCAAGAAACGTCGCCGTATGCACTCAGTCTCACAGCACCTGCTGCGGTAGTGGCAAGCCAGGCTGGCGCTGTGAACGCTCCTCCTCCTAACATATTGGGTTTTTACCAACTGCCGATGAGCAATCAGGGCCGCGAACTGCTAGCGATCTGTAGAGCGAGATACCTATAGCCGTGCGCCGAATTGTCCCCCAAATGCCTGTCTGTGTCAGGATTGTCTGATGAGAGAAATCCAATTCATCAAATTTTGGCCGCTACAATAAAAAAGCGCAGTGTATGGCGAGGTGGTGTGAACGCAGCAGAACAGGCATCAACCATTGAATTTGCAAGCAAGATCGCGGCAACAGTCGGCCTTTTTAAGTCAGAGCTACCCGACTTACGCGCCGATCTTAAGCCCTGGGCCAACGACCCCGAAACCCGCGATCTGATCGATCCTCACTCGGTCGACATCGGGTTTCACTTTCCTGGCGTCAGTCGGTTATTTCAATGCCGCAGTCTGCTGATTCAAATTCGCCTGCATCAAGAGGCCGATACCGATCAGTTCCGGGCAATTGGGCTGGAGGTTGCTGGCTTTGATCATCGCGGCCAGCAGTGGCGGCTGTCGACGATTGACGACTGGCGCTATGAAGGTACTATCACGCCCGAGCCAACTTCAGGAGAATCTTTGCGAAACTGCTGTCGGCGCGTGTTTGAAGTATTTAACCATTAGTTTTTGGTTGAGTCGCTGGGTGCTAAGGGTAGTAGCAGGTATGAGCCGGTAGCGCCGCCGATAGCGATCGCCAAACTCACAATCTGCGCATCTATCAGCCTTGCTTGCTCGGGCTGTGCGCCAGTACCCGGATTGACTGGATAGGCCGGGAAACAGGCCGCGCTCAGGCTCAGGCGCAATGCTGCGGGCGGTGCCAAGCTAAAGCAGGTGGGATGCAGCCGCAGAGTGACGCAGGTGGATTTGTTGATCGAATCTGGAACATCTACTCGCCGGTAGCCCTGAGTCAGGTTATGGACTTGGCCATTTTCAACTCGCGAGATTACAGCGCAGAGGTCATAGCTGGGGGTAGATGACGCGATCGCACAGACCACCTCAATCACACCCACCACCCGCATTTCCTCAGTCAGCGGCGCACTTGTGTAAGTCAGCACGTCCCCCCGAGAATCGACAGCGGTGCGCTCAAACATCCCAGCCGGTACAGCGCTGTGCCCGCCCAGAGCAGGAGCCGGGTTCCACGGATCGTGAACAAGCAAATCTTCGGTCGAATCGCTCGATTCAATCGCTGAGAACTTACCGCTGTCTGCTCGAATATTGGTCAACCCGTCACTGTGTAAAAAATAAGTCTGCTCGGGCTCTGTGGGCCAGCTTGCGAGCCGCCGCCACTGATTGCGGCCCATCTCAAACAGATGCAATGGCAACTCATCTTCCTGCCAAGCCCGCCCTTTGAGGATATGGTCGAACCAATTGATCTGTAGTGAGTCTATCGGGCTCATCGCCTCGGGGCCAAAGTCTACCGCGCCCATCTTGCGACCCCAAGGAATATGACTCCAAGGCCCGACCCAAAAAGGATGCCGGTTCTGGCTGCGGGCCGCCATCTCCTGGTGCAGCCGCACGTCACCGCGTAGGTAGGGATCAAACCAGCCACCGATATGCAGCATGGGCAAGTCTACCTGAGCGAGCTGAGGCGTCAGCGCCTGCCAGTAGCTGCCGTCTTTGGGGTTGGCTACCCAGTCATGAAAGAAAGAATTGAGCGATCGCAGCACCTCCGGGCAAGCAGGCACCGCCTCATACAGGGGCAGATCGCGCGCTGCTGCCACTAACTTTTGATGCCCCTGCACCTCACCCTGCCGCCGGGACGTTTCCGCCGCGAGCTGAAGCGCCCAGCTCAGCCCCAACTGTAAGCAAAGCGCCCCATTTTCATAAGCCCAGTCCTCGTAGAGATGGTAGCCCGTCATGGCGGGTGCGATTGTTTTCAGTGCCACAGGCCGGTTTTGGGCAGCATATAGCTGAGTCATCCCCTGATATGAAAAGCCGTACATCCCTACCTGACCGTCACTGTGAGGTAGCTGAGTGGCCCATTTCACCGTGTCTTCGCCGTCTTCTACTTCGTGGGCAAATAGATCAAACACCCCTTCAGAAGTGCCCCGCCCGCGCACATCCTGAATCACGACGATATAGCCGTGAGCGGCATACCAGCGGGGATGGGCATAGACAATGGTTGAGGCGATCGCCCGTCCATAAGGCTGACGCATCAGCAAAACGGGAAAAGTGCCCTCACCCACCGGCAGATAAACATCCGCGTCCAGTCGAACCCCGTCGCGTGTCAGCATAGAATAGGTTCGCCGAGCCTGAACAGAAAACATAGCCAGTCACTAGAGAATGCAGCGGTGATATCTTAGCGAGAATCTCGAACCAGCCAATCGAGCAGACTGTTATTTTAGGGAAGGAAGCCTCCGAATCAACAGAGGCCAAAGACAAACGAATGGAACCCATCTTAATTATTAGCAATCTGGTACTTGTCGGACTCACGGGTACCTACGCCTGGCTAGCGAACAAAAATATCAAACAGCTTCAGCAAGAGAGCACTTACTACCGCAGCGTCCTCGAAAAGCAGCTCCGCTTTACAGCCCTGCCCCATCTCTACTGGGACTTGCGCCCCGCTGAAGGCGGCAGCGGTTTGGCTCTGGAAGTATTCAACATCAGTAACGTGCCCGCCTACGATGTCCACGTCAGCATGATTGGCGCTTACACCGAAGAAGGCTTAGGCATTGCCACTTTTATGCGCACCTATGTCCAGCCGACCCACCGCAAGTACCCCCTTCAGCCTGACAAAGTCGGCTACTACGGCGTTCGCAATGCCGTCCGGCTCTCGCTACTACCGACACAGCAAAAAATCGTACTGGCACTGCCGTTCCCCATACAGCCCGTCGATGTCTATACGCTGGTGCAGTACCGTGAGCTGTCAGGCGAAAACTATTATCAAATCTGCTGCTTCAGCGCCCTTGACGAATCAGGTACCTACCGAGCAAACATCATTGAGCCCCCCCAAAGTCAGGCAATGGAGCGCCTCCACATGTTCGACCTCGAAGACCTGAGCCCCCCCGAAGGCAAAGACGAGCCCAAAGCAGTCCTGCCCTACTACCTGGCCGATTTTATCGACCTGTGGAACCACGCCATCTCCAGTCGCCTGCTTCTAGACATGCCCTCTTCGCCTGAAGCAGAGGTTCCAGTTAAGGCGACCTATGATTTTTAAACCGATTTTCTCATCTGCGTTTAAGCAGTCCGAAGACCGACCTGCTGATCGACCTACTCGCCCGCTGGCGAAGCTGCCTGTTAGCGTTATCGATGTGCTGGTCATCGACGATGATCCGCTGATCTTACAGAGCCTACAGCGGCTGCTACAGAAACGCGGTTACCGGGTGGCCACAGCGATAGATGCAGCAGCCGGGCTGCAAACGGCAATTCGGCTCGTCCCTTCGGTCATTATTTGTGACTGGCTATTGCCTGGTAGCACCAGCGGGTTAGACATCTGCCATCACATCAAGCAAGACGCTCAGCTTTCAACCACAGCCTTTCTGATGATGACCAGTCATACGGATATTGCAAATCGTGTAGAGGCGCTAGAAGCAGGGGCTGACGATTTGTTGTTTAAACCGGTCGACACCGCTGAGCTTGCAGCCCGAGTCAAGGCAGGAATGCGCCTTCATCAGCTGACTCAGGCGCTCAGAGCGCAAACCCACAGGCTGGAGGCTGAGCTGGCCGAAGCCTCTGCCTACGTCACCTCTCTGCTGCCGAAAGATACGCCTAAAGTCGATCAAAACAGCCGACATTCTATACCCCGAAGACTGGCTCAGCCGGTCTCTATCGCTTCAAAGTTCATCTCTTCGCAAGAGCTTGGCGGCGACTGTTTTGATCACTACTGGCTCGATCCCAACTATTTAGTCATGTACCTGCTCGATGTTTCTGGGCATGGTTTAGGCGCGGCGTTGCTTTCTACGTCGGTGCTGAACGTGTTGCGATCGCAGTCCCTCCCCGGAGCCAACTTCTATCGGCCAGAAACCGTCCTCGAAGGGCTCAACAGAGCCTTCCAAATGAGCGACCAAAACGATAAATATTTCACCATTTGGTATGGCGTCTATAACCGGGTCAAACGTGAGCTGACTTACGCCAGCGCAGGCCATCCCCCAGCCATGCTAATCACCCCGGCTGTCGCTCGCGCTGACAAAGTAACGCTAAAACGGCTGCGCACCCCCGGTATGCCCATCGGCATGATGCCCGATACAACCTACCAGCGACAGTGCGCTCAGGTCGCCAATAATAGCCGCCTGTACATCTTCAGCGACGGAATCTATGAAATTCAGCCTGCTGACCGCTACTCATCTACACCCTTGCTAGGGCTCGACGGCTTTGTCCAGCTACTCATCGCCTTAGAATCTCGTCAGCAGCTCAGCCTGGACACGCTAATTCAGCAGGTCAGTGCCTTCGGCGGCAACCACTTCGAAGACGATCTCTCACTGCTAGAGATCGTCTTCCACCCTGTCTAAGTCGGTTAGAGGCATAGCCGTCAGCGTTAGCTGAAACACTTGCTCAAATTGCTTAATCAGCGTCTTCTGGACATTGAGAAAACGTACCGCAGGTAAAAACTGCACCAGCGAACCGACCGGTTTTCCCTCGATACCACAGGGAACGATTTTTTCAAACCCTGATAAATCCGGGCAAACATTCAGCGCAAAACCGTGCATCGTAATCCACCGACTGACCTTAATGCCAACAGCGGCCACCTTACATCCGCCTAGCCAAACCCCCGTCAATCCCGCTATCCGTTTTCCTTCGAGGCCATAACAAGCCAACGTCCGGATAATCACTTCCTCCAGCGCT
>JBBQAC010000363.1:0-3235 GCA_038315915.1 Phormidesmidales cyanobacterium | reverse complement strand
CATCCCGTATTGCTGCTACCTTCCGGTCCTGACAAGATTTGGGCGTTGTGACTGCATGAGTCCGAGCCATTTCTACCATAGCATTTCTCCGGACTGGCATGACAAGTCTGTGGGAATTCTGGCTGGGCCTTTGGCGAGAATTCTCTGCTCCAAATGACACAGCTTTTGCAGCATTTGTGGCGGTTTACTGCTAACCGATGATGATGGCGAATGAGAAGAAGCTGCTTCGAGCCAGCATAGGGGATACCGATATTTGGGCACAGGCCGAAGATGGCATTGCCGCGCTTAAAGGAGTGTTTAGTGGCCTCTTCGAGTAAGAGTGAACAGCTCTATTAACTTGCTCGCAAAGTGCTAAGCACTGTCCGGGTTCAATCCATCGAGCCCCGACATGCCGCCTTTAAAACGCTGCTGCGCTGCGGTAAAGATACGCTCAGACACAAAAGGAATTATTTCTGGGTTTGCACTGTTTTCCTCACCTTCGGTCAGAACTACAAGCAGATAGGGATGGCTGCCCTCGGATTCTATATAGGCGGCATCGTGTCTTACTGGGTGGCTGATGCCTGCCTGTGACCACACTCTGGCAGTATCTGGCAGTCCTGCACCGATTAAGAAACTGGGTTGCTGGGCTACAGGGGTCGGGCGTTGCAGTAGAGTCATCATTCGCTGGGAGCGAGCGCTGCTGACTGAGACGCCGCCGACGATGCTGTGCAGCAGCCGGGCGATCGCCTCTCCTGTAAGCCGGTTACGATTCTCAAACGCCTCGCCTAAGAAGTCGTGCTCTCGTCCGTAGGGGCGATCACACCAAAGCTTTTGATTGAGGTTGACAGCCCGCAGTTCCGGCCAGCCCAACTGCTGAAAATAGCGATTGACAATATTGCGCTGCGACTGCCAGGTCTCGAATGGCCCCGGCGGCAGAGACGGCCCGCTGGTCGTCCCGCTGAGCACATCAAGCACATGGCTCATAGCGTCGTGGCTGTTGTGGGCGATCATATCGGTGAGCGATCGCTCTATTTCCCCAGTCGGCTGCACCATACCCTGCTCTAGCCATACGTGCATGGCAACCAGATAAAACAGCTTCACAAGGCTCTCAGGATCGACCTGTTCCACCCCCCGATAGCTCGCCCCCTGCGGCTGATATCGCCAGAACTCTTCGGCACTTAGTGCCCCCCCGGTATTCACCCGGTTGGGCGGATCGTAAGCGATCCAAACGACAGCGATTTGATTTTGAGCGAGCTGCGAGAAGGTATCCCAGGTTTCTTCTAAAACCAGCTCTAGAGCCGACTGGAGTGTAGCGTCAGGCAGAAAAAATTTGGCAGGCATAGGCAGCAGGCTTTAACAGCGTCTGGAAGGGCAAGCGGGATCAGATAAACCCGATATTTTTCCCTTTGCCCGCATGAACCAGGGCAAGCTGCTCGTATTTTTTGGCATGTTCAATTAAATCTGCGGCCTCCTGCTCAGAGAGGGGGCGAAAAATTTTGCTGGGGACGCCGACCACGAGCGATCGCGGTGGCACGTCTTTATTGACGACAGCGCCTGCGCCTACCATGCTGCCTGCGCCCACGCGCACCCCGTTGAGGATAATCGCCCCGATCCCAATCAAGCAGCCCGTTTCAATGTGGGCGCTGTGAATCACCGCCCGGTGGCCGACAGTGACGTAATCTTCCAATACCGTCGGCAAATGCGGATCGCCGTGGAGGATGGCTCCGTCCTGCACATTGCTGCTCGCCCCAATGCGAATAATATCCACATCGCCTCGCACCACTGCCCCATACCAAATGCTTGCTCCCGGCCCAATCTCAACCTGGCCCAGTACGGTCGCATTCGGCGCGACAAAAGCAGCCTGAGAGAGGTCAGGCGCGGGCCAAAACTGACCAGGGGAGACCCGCAGTGGGTCGGACGAGGGGGAAGAAGGCATCGCTGAATTCATTGATTTGAGAGAAATTATAGAATCTGACCGATGAGCCGTTGAGACGTGAAAGTTATAATGGGCTTACAAAGTACTGGTAATGGGGTTTGCTAAGCTTACCTGAACTGGTCTGAAAACATTGGGTAATAGATTTTGATGCTTGGCTCCGCCTCTCAATATCCCATATACGGCCCCGAGGTACAGTGCCCCCACTGTCGCCAAACCATTCCGGCCCTACTACTGACCGATAGCTACTTATGTACTCGCCATGGTGCCTTTGAAGCCAATCCTGAAACAAAGGCGCTCGTGCACGTACAGTCAGGGCGACACTGGCGACTTTGGGAGGATCGTTGGTACCGTCAGCACACTCACCCCGACGGCATTCGCTTCGAGATCCACGAGGAGCTAGACAGGCTCTACACACAGGGTTTTCGGGCGACTCAGGTGATCATTGCTGAGCGCTATCAGCAGCTTATGATTCCTTACCTGGAGCATGGCGCTCCCTGGCAAAGTCAGGGGCGTGAAAAGGTGCCTAAGCTCTATGGTCTGCCAGTAGAGTTTAGCCCGCCTGCCGCCGATGATTCGCGCTGGGCCGTGATCAATTTTGACCTGGCAAAAGAGCCTGGGGTACCCACGCAATATCGCTATCTCAAAATCTTTGAGTGATTTTGGCAAAACTGTCCAGAAGTAGACCTGTTTCGGGTATAAAAAATTACATTAGTTTAAAGCCGCCGTTTTAAATTAAGCAAAGCGAGCACTGCGTCAAGGTCTGTTCGTCTCTGGTTTTATTCCTCCCTGTTTTGCCATGCACCATGCCTCTATCAAAACCGCCGATATTCATCAGGCGATCGCCTTTTATGAGCAGCTTGGCTTCAGGGTGCAAACGCGCTTTACCGCCGGGGTGACATTGGCCTGTTGGATGGAAGGCTTGGGCGGTCGGATTGAGCTGATGCAGGTACCCGAGCCGAGGCCAACGGCGGATGCCTTCACCGACGAGCACTATACCGGGTACTATCACCTGTCTTTTGACCTGAGCGATCGCGTCGAGAGCTTGCCCGCTTGGCTTACTAATTTGCGGCAGCAGGCGGCTCAAAATGGCGGCACGCTCAGCGTTTTACTGGAGCCTCAGCAGCAGCAGATTGGCGATGATATATATGAGGTGGCTTTTTTGTCAGATACGGACGGTCTCCCTTTAGAGTTTATTCGGCGGATGGAGAATGGGCGCTGATTTGCTGCCGTTTGCAGACAACTGGGCATATCTGAAAACCGAGCTGAGCTGGCTAGACCGGCTGCTGATGCTGGCGATCGCCCGTCAGAAAAAAGAGACCA
>JBBQAC010000139.1:0-11998 GCA_038315915.1 Phormidesmidales cyanobacterium | reverse complement strand
CCCTGGGCGCGGCGATCACTGTTAAAAACGACCAGTCGCCGCCGCATATCCAATGCCGACTGAACCCCCGACCAGGCGTGGTTGGGCAGCGGCAGGGGGGCTCCAAATACTGCCATCAGCGCGTCCCCGATAAATTTGTCGAGCGTGCCTTCGCAGTGGAAGACTGATTCCACCATAGTTTCAAAGTATTCATTCAGCATGGAGACGACGTCGGCGGCTTCTAGCGCTTCGGTCAGCGTGGTGTAGCCGCGAATATCGGAGAATAGCACCGTCACATCTTTGCGCTCGCCGACCATCAGCACATCTTCGCCGAGAGCCATGACTCGTTCGGCTACGCTGGGCGTCATGTATCGGTACAGCGTGGTTTTCATGCGCTTTTCCTGGCTGATGTCTTCGAGTACGACCAGGCCCCCGCGAACGCCGCCTTGCGGATCGCTCAAAGGACTCACCGTCAGGTTGATGCTGCGATTCCAACCGACGACTCGCTCGGGGGAAACAAAGCAGTCGGGGTCGCCCCACAGCCGGTAGCGCGTTGAGGCATCGGCGTTGCTGCTGACGGCGACGGCCAGCACGCAGCCCTTAATCCACCGACCGTTTTCAGCGGCCCGGCTGCTCAATTCCTCGGCGACAGATACCGTCAGCGACTGTTCTGGCACATAGTGACGAGCGCCCTGCTGGAGGCTGTCTTCTAGCCGGTACTGTAGCCGCTCTAACGGGACTACATTCCAGATATAGCGTCCGATGAGTGCCTGTTGCCACTGCTGAGCGATCGCTTCATTCACCCGCTGCTGGGTATCGGCACTCATACCGCCTTTATAGTCAGCGATTTCACCGGTTGGACAGCCGAGCAGCTTTAGAGCCGCTTCGTTAATGGTGACAATTCTTCCGGCCATATCGGTTGAGATGACGGCATCTGACAAACTTTCCAGGATGTCTTTTTGGTACTGCTTTTCCAGCAGTATCTCCTGGAATAGCTGAGCATTTTCGAGAGCAATTCCAGCCTGGGTGTTGAATGCCCGCATGAATGACTCATCAAGCGGCGTAAACTGCCCCTGGGCTTTGTTGATGAGCTGGCTGACGCCGATCAGTTTGCCGCCGGAGTTGAAAACGGGCATACATAAAATATTGCGGGTGCGATAGCCGGTTTTGCGGTCTGCGGAGACATCAAAGCGGGGATCGCGGTAGGCATCTAAAATATTGAGGGTTTCGCCAGTGGCGGCGACATGGCCAACGATGCCCTTATCTGCCGGTAACCGCAGGTCAACGAGGGCTTTGCCGTCTGCGCTCTGCACCTGAGACCACAGCTCGTTATTGGCTTCATCTATCAGCCAGAGGGTGCTGCGGTCGGCCTGCATAAGGTTACGGGCAGCGGCCATGACCGACTGAAGGGTGACTTCTAAGTTCAGGCTTTGCTCCATGGAGGAGATTGCCTTCAGCAGTGCAGCGACGCCTTTTTGATTGCGCGCGGCCAGATAAAATGACTGGCAGCTTTCGAGCAAAATGCCAATGGAGGGTGCAAAGTGAGCAAAGCGGGCTTCGTCTTCGGCTGAGAAGGGCTGGGTGCCGATTTTGTTGAGGAGTTGGGCGATCGCCACAACCCGATTGCCACTGTCCGTCACCGGCATACATAAGATATTGCGCGTCAAATAGCCTGTTTGACGGTCTGTTGCATCGCTGAAGCGGTCGTCTGCATAGGCATCTGGGATATTTAGAGCCTGTCCTGTGGTCGCCACGTGACCGGCAATCCCCTGATCTAGGGGTAGCCGAATTTCCAAGCTGTCTGCACCGCTGCCCTGGGCAATTTTCGACCACAGCTCCTGACGCTCTTCATCGACGACAAAAATAGTCGTGCGCTCTGCCCGCAAAATCTGGCCAATCTTTAGGGTGAATGTCCCCAATAGCTCATCGAGCATGGGCTCTAGCGACTGGTTATTGATGAGATCAATGACTTTTAGGAACTGCTTAAAGTCGCGGGTAGTGCATTCCAAAAAGTCAATGAAATCGGGGATGGAGAGGTCTTCGACACGCTCAGCTAAGCGGCCATGACTGTGCTGAGAGAGCGCTAAAAAAACACTGCTAGTCGTTGACTGAGCCATGATTGCTAATTTTTTTAAACAGGGTGAGCACCACTGTTAGCTTTCCCGCTTACGGCGCTCACTTTGCGCGGGCTATCCCGGTATTTCTGCTGGGCTGTCAGTACAACTATCAGTTGCCGGATTCGGTATTTTGTAGACAATGCCGGGGATCAGGGCTGGTGAGTGAACTTGGTGTAAAGATTGACCCTAGCTCTCTGCTTCGCGGCTAGGTCTCCTAAAGAGTCTACTCGTATTAGGTTAGGACTTAGATTAGGACTTTAATTCTTATTTTGAGACTGCAGATCGGCAAAAATGTCTGTGGGCTTTTGCGGCACTGAAGCAGGGATTTGTAGAATGGGCCACTTCCCTAAAACTGTCTCAATTCAAGACTAAAGCCAATCACCATAAGTCTTAAAAATAGACTCTTAAGAATATATATGAGACGGCTCGTTAACTGATGGAGATTTATGATGGGATATCTCTCCAATTTTGAATTGTAGATTGGATGCTTGCTAACTTCCTGGGATTTTCTTGTTGTTTGCGGCCAAGATCGCAGTCTGCTGGATACGTTTTGCTCTGGTCTCAGGCTTTTTTGCGAGCTTGATCCACCGTAAAGCGAATCGTTTGCTGGCGTCGCCAAAGGCATCGAAGTGCTGGATGGCTGGCGGATGGGCTTCTAAGGCTTCGACTAAATCATCTGGTTTGATGAGAGCGTCAACATCGTCCATAAAATTCCAGAGGCCGTTACGCTTGGAGACCGCAATGGCTTCTAGTCCGGCGGGGTGCATGCGTCCGGCCTTTGTCAGCTTATCTACTCTATCTTTATAGCTTTTAGCCCAATGCTGTGCTTTTCGTGGTGCGATTAACTGCATTGTACGGTTTTCGTCAAGTTTTCGCCGTATGCCGTCAATCCAGCCGAAACAAAGTACTTCGTCGAGAACTTCGTTGGTAGAGACATATTTATCACTCATATGCTTCTTGTGAGTAACCAACCAAATGCTTTCTTGTTGCAAGTGGTTTGCGCTTAACCAGTCTCTTAGTTGCTTGAATGATGTAATCTCAACCTTCTCAAAGTTTTCTGTTTTCGTCATAACTACCGATTCGCTATTTACTTGTGGATTGTGCGTTGTGGAGAAAGCGATCGCGGCTCGGTTCACTCTGAAGAGGTTTGTTGTTCCAGCTTGAGCCTGTCGGTTTTTGTCAGCTTGCTAACTACCAGCTCGTATGACTTGTCAGCCAGATCGAACAGCATATCTTCAGAAATCTCGTCGGTCAGCGAAATGGTTATCCAATGCTTTTTGTTCATGTAATAGCCAGGAACTATCGACTCAAACTGCTCCACGAGAATCTCACCATCTAAGGGAATGCATTTGAGTGTGACGATAGGAACGCCCGCTTTTTCTGAGAGAAGTGCGAACATTTTTCCCATGACCTTGAATACTAATGCGTCAGGGCCGAAGGGATAGCTTTCTTCAGCGGCCTTTAGTGTTGACAAATGTTCTTTAAGTTGTTTTCTTGTCATCGTTAAACTCTTTCAAAGCGTCGACATAGCCGTAATAGTAAAACACTTAATGTATTTGGTATATGAATTCGTCTGGATAGGGTATACAGACGAACTGGCTATGCTTAAAAAACACTTCGACTCTCCGTTGAGAAGCCTATTAGTCTCAATTTGATACATTACCTCTCTAAATGAGTCCAATAAATATATTGTCGAGACCAAAAATGAGACAAGACTTTCAAGGATGTGGCATGTCAAAACCCTAATGAATATCGAGACAACGTCTCCTCAATTCATCTGAGGGAGCCTGATTTTGCCTGCGCTGAAAATAGCTTTTGTCTGAACTCCAGTTACTTGAGTAGTCTTAAAAAAATCAACTTTAGTCTTGACTAAAGACTTATTTTAATATTGGGTGTATCGAATTGAGACTCGCGATAGAATGGTTGCCTATTAGTGCAGCTATTCAAGGTAGTCGCATCTGAAGAAAAAGGTAACGACCAAGCTCACCCCCGCAGAAAGCGCGGAGAGGAGGAACGACGAACGGATCTGTAGGCGGTCAGGTTGCAGCGCCTTGTCAGCTTGCAGTTTGTTACACTGCAACTTCGTTGATTTGCACCGTGCGCCCGATTGGGTCTGTGACATTAACCCAACGCCCCCAATCTGATTCCTTTGGCTCCGACTTTGGTTTTATTCCCAATTTGTCCAACTCTGCCAAAGTACTTTGAAGCGACGCAACATTGAAGCCTAACATTGTTGTGTGAGTACTCGATTCTTGAGATGAGTTTGCTTTGTTTGGATATAACTCTAAAACTAACCCACCAAAATCGTATGAGTAATGAACTAGGCCAGAACCATGCTGCTCTTGAACAAACGTAATGCCAAGCGCACGATAAAACGCTAACGATGCTTCCATATCGGTTGCGCGGATGACGATGAGCGAGAGTGCAGTTGATCCCATAGTATTCATTATGACGCGGCTTGGTCATGTGTCGTCATGACCAAGCCGCGCGCTGCAAGCTAGCTACTTATTAGAGGGGAAGATTTCGCCTAATCGCCCTACTCAGCTATATCTAGGCGGAATCTTTCTGCCTAGATATAGCTGATCATAGGTTGGAAAACCCGAGCAGTTAGCTGTAATCGCATCTTTCAATATGAACTAGTCCTGTCCCAAATGACGAATTCTTAGCTTGACTAGTTGCGGATTACGCAAATTCCCAATCTTTTTAACTGCCGCCATAACGTAGGTTTTGACTTTGCACAATAATCTATGGACTAAAATTGGACTAAATTTCAGCCTCAATTTAAGGCAAGTGCCAACGCTGTGGATCGAAGTCAGCAAGTTGCTCGATAATCTCATCAGCCTGCGCGTAAAGTCGACGGTTCATATGCGCTGCGGGCACTGCTACTACTGACATCCCCGCCCGCTTACCTGCTTCCACTCCCGCTGGCGAATCTTCAAACACCAAACAGTTCGCCGGATTTGCCCCCAACCGTTGCGCTGCCACCAAAAAGCTATCGGGCGCGGGCTTACTGCGTTTAACTGCCGGGTCGCTGCCCAGCACAATCGCCTCGAAAATAGTCAGCCAGTCCTGGTAGCGCTGAGTTTTGAGCTTAAAGGTGACGGCGGCTGAGCTGGTGGCGATCGCCTGAGGCACCCCCAATTCAGCAAAGCGCCGGGTCAACTCCACCGCCCCCGGCATCGGCTGCGCCTCAGGCAGCAGATCATAAATCAGCTGATCGCGCGCTTCCATATGCCCCTCGGCAGTGAGCGGCAGCGCTAGCTCATCTACCAATATTTGAGCGCAGTCCAGCGCCTGACGGCCCATAATTTTGCGATGGAGCGCCGGGGTGAAAGTCTTACCATAGCGACTGGCAATCATTCCATACACCTGACAGTAAATCGGCTCTGTATCCAACAGCAGACCGTCAAAATCGTAAATAAGATGGGTAATGTGCGGCATGGCCCAACATAGATAATTCGCCTATCACTATCCCACGATCAGCGCATTTCGCTCAGGGGGGATGCGCCACTTTTTGGCACTGCGATCGCTACTTCAGGATCGGGCAGCTTCAGCGTAACCAGCGCTGCCAGTAAAACAAAAACAGCCGACACCCACAGACAGCCCACCAGCCCGTACTGCTGAAATACCAGCCCCGAAAGCACCGTACCCACCAACCGCCCGCCCGCATTCGCCATATAGTAAAACCCGACATTGAGCGCTACCTTGTCATCTTCGGTATAGGCCAGTACCAGATAAGAATGAACGGCTGAATTAAAAGCAAAGACAATCCCAAAAATCATCAGACCAACAATAACGGTCTGCCCTGCCGGGAGACCCACTTGGAGCGCGATCGCGATCGCCCCCGGCACCCCAATTAACAGTCCCGTCCAAAAGCGAATCGTCCCTGATTGAGGCGGTTGCCCGGAGCCAAATCGGCGCAAAAGCGTGGGTGCGATCGCCTGCACCAAACCATAGCCAATCACCCAGAGCGCCAAAAAACCGCCGACCTGCTCAAAAGACCAGTTCAGCCCGCTGTAGAGAAACACCGGTAGCCCCACCACAAACCAAACATCCCGCGCCCCAAAGAGAAAAAAGCGAGCCGCCGAGAGACGATTGATTTCTGGGCTCTTGGAAAATAGCTGGCGAAACTTTACCTTCGCCTTAATTTTACCCATCCCGGAAGGTAGCCACCGGCTCGATAGCAGCACCGCCAACAGTCCTACCGCCATGATGATCAGCGCACTCACATAGCCAAACACCGAAAGCAGCCAGCCCCCCAGGAAAAAGCCTACCCCTTTCAACGCATTTTTCGAGCCCGTGAGAATCGCCACCCACTTAAACAAAGACGACTGAGCCGACTGCGGAATCACCAGACGAATGGCACTCTTAGAACTCATTTTGGTCAGGTCTTTGGCAATGCCTGAGAGAGCTTGGGCAAACATGACATAGGGGACAGCAAGAGCAACCGTCCACTCCCCATTCACCGGCGTCAGCAGCAGCAGCGCCAGAATCTGTAGTCCAATCCCGCCATAAAGCGTCAGCTTGATACCCAAGCGAGCCCCAATCCACCCACCCAGAAAATTTGTAACAACGCCAAAAATTTCATAAAACAAAAACAGCATCGCCACTTCCAAAGGACTATAGCCGAGGGTGTGAAAATACAGCAGCACCAGCATTCGCAGCGCCCCGTCAGTCACCGTAAAGCCCCAGTAGGCAGCAGTAACAAGGGCATAATTGCGAATTTTAGCCCGGTCAGAAAGAGAGAAAGCGCTCATCATTAAAAAATCTCTTTGTAAAACTCATCAAAGCGAAAGCGCTACTTTGCGGGCCAGCTCTGCCATCCGATTGGCGTAGCCCCATTCATTGTCATACCAAGCCAGCACCTTCACCTGCGTGCCATCGACCACCATCGTCGAAAGCGCGTCTACAATAGCGGATCGCGGATCGTCCTTATAGTCAACCGAAACCAGCGGGCGCACTTCGTATCCCAAAATGCCCCTGAGTTCTGTCTGCGCTACTGTTTCAAACAGCCGATTGACTGCTTTAGCAGTAGTAGGTTTATCGACTTCAAATACACAGTCTGTCAGCGACGCATTGAGCAACGGTACACGCACTGCAAGACCATTGAGCTTGCCGTCGAGTTCAGGAAAAATAGTGCCGATGGCCGTTGCTGAACCGGTCGTCGTAGGAACCAGCGAAAGACTGTTGGCCCTTGCCCGCCGTAAGTCCGTATGCGGCGCATCGACAATCGTTTGCGTGTTGGTAATGTCGTGAATGGTCGTAATCACGCCATGGCGAATACCCAGCCCCTGATGGATCACTTTCACGACCGGCGCTAGACAATTTGTTGTACAAGAAGCCGCTGTCAGCAAGTGATGCTCGTCAGGTTTGTACAAACTATCATTGATGCCCATGACAATATTCAGCGCATCTTGTTTAACCGGCGCTGCCACAATCACCTTCTTCACACCCCGCTTAAAATAGGGCTCCAAAAGCGCGGGCGTCCGAAATTTGCCTGAGCATTCGAGCACAATATCAATGCCTAAGTCTTCCCAGTGAACTTCACCGGGCGTTTTATACTCGCTAAAGCTCAGCGGCTGCTGGTCGATGACAAACCGCTCTTCACCTGCCGTCGTCACCGTTGGGTGCCACTGACCATGCACTGAGTCGAACTTCAGCAGATGTGCCGCTGCCGCTGTGCCTCCGTGGATCTCGTTGATATGCGCAAATTCGAGATCAGGCCAGCTCCAAGCCGCCCGTAAAACCAGCCTACCAATGCGACCAAAGCCATTGATTGCAACCCGAGCCATATGACAGCCTGATGGAGAAGATGGTCTCATTATTTCAATTTTATTTGAAATGTCAAGTCAAGAGCGCGACATTTATCTGGGCTCCGTGCGATCAAATCGGGCAGTGTCGGCCTAGTCGGGGCAAATTCGAGCGGGCAAAATTGGGCTAAAGCGCCGAAATTCTGAGATGTACTGCTCCAGCACAATAAACGGCGGTAAGTTCAAGCGATAGTAAATCCACCGGCCTTCCTGTCGGCCTTCAATCAGACCCGCCTCTCGCAGGTTTTTGAGATGAAAAGAAAGCTTGGATTGGCTAATGCCTAAATGCTTAGCAATATCGCAGGCACAGCGCTCTTGGTCGCGCAGTAGCTCAATGATTTGCAAGCGGTAGCCATCGGCAAACGCCTGAAAAAGTGGCAGCACAGCAGGCGGGATAGCAGTCTTCATAGGTCTGTTGCTATTTGCTAAGTCTATTTGCTCTAAGTTTACTTGAAATGATAAAGGCTCGCGGTGCCAGAATGCAGCCGCGAGCCTTTATCATTTATTTAGTTCGGCTGTAGGGCCAGCCTATTCTCATTCTCTGCAAGACGCCTAAAACGAGAACTGAATACCGCCAATCAGTTCAAGACCATCATCATTATCCCCACTGAAGACATCTTCCAATCTCAGATATACGCCTGGGCCTTGGGCTATGCCGGTGCCAACTGTTTGGACAATGCGATCGCCCGCTTCATCCACAGCAAATTGACCGACCGGCACATCTACCGATTTGCCACTAGCGTCAGTCAAAGTCTGCATCATGGGATTGCCAGCCGCATCGACTACCGCCTCAGTTTGATAAAGGGCGATCGCGTTACCCGCTGGGTCGTACTCATAGGCCGAGCGCTGAACTTCTCCAAACGGATGGTAAACCACCTCAGCTCGCCAGCCAACCTCGGTTTCACCGTTACTGCGGCCAAAGATCGTATCTCTGGCAAACAGCTCAGCTCGCAGAGTATTTGCCGCCGTCGTCCAAGGCGTATTGCCAAAGTTGAATACGCCACCCAGAGCAAGCTCACCCTCCACAGCCGAAAAGTTCGGACGAGATTCTGACCGCTCAGTGGTCGATATGTCCTGTTCAAGCGTTATGGTGTCTAGCGCCTGCCGATCAACCTCAGAAGTCACGGATCTGTCTAACCTCTCTTGCCCCATCACCACAACGCTATTTCTATTTGTCACTACCGGCGGCGAAGAAGAAATAACTTGGCTAGCCCTTTCCTGCACCCTCGCATTTTTCAACTCACCTTGAGAATTGATGTCAAAGAAAGCCGTTCCGTCGATTCGCCTGGTTTCAGAGGACTCAGTAAAGATAGTCTCCCGCTGTGTCTGTGGGGTGCTAAAGGTGTTGACTGTGCGCAGCGTCACGCGATCTGTCTGAAGCTGCGTGGTGGTCATGTTTGTCTGAATGAAGGTATCGCGCTGATTGCCTACCCCAGCACTCAAAGAACCACCCAGATAAAAGCCCCCTGCCCGAGTAGTTCGCGTATAGAGGCTTTGACCCTCAACGCTAGCGAGCGTCACTGGCGAATAAAGCCGGTTGCCAACGCGCGCATCTGCCTCACTCTCTGAGGTTACATCTACAGTAGGCGTGAGCGGGCCACCGGGCTGCTCAGCATAAACCCCCTGGATGCCGTTAAATATCGCGATCGCCTGATTCCCACCTGACACGGTATCTTCAACCGCGTAGACTTCTGCCATTTCCTGCACAAAGTTTTGCGGCTGACGATCCGCTGAGATGATTGAAAAGCCACCGTCCGCGATCTGATAGCCATTAGCGCCTTCGGTCACCGCGTAGGTTTCACCGATCTGCAAGTTTTGCCCCGCCTGCTGAGGTACCAGCGCATAAATAATCCGCTGCGCTTCTCCAGGGGTCAAAGTAATTGACGATTGAGCGTAGCCGCTGCCTGTCCATTGAGGAACAAAGCTCACACCCGTTGCCCGCTCAATGAGCAACCCCCCAACGTTGTCGGTGTAGGCTGCATTGCCTCGCCCCACGCTTTGTGGATCGGCAGGTTCAATGACGATTGGCTGATCGGTGGGCAGATCAAAGATACCGCTGATAGAAGATAGCTGACTGCCCGACACCGTTTGCTCTGGGACAGGCGGCACATAATAGCCAACTACCTGACGGTTGCTAAATAAACCCATCGGTTCTACTAGGCGAGGGCCATCGGGATCGGGATTGACAATGGGATTGCCAAAAACATCGGCAGCCTGCCGGTGAGTAGGGTTGAAAAACTGGGTAAGGCCCACCGTCGCACTCAGTCCGGCATTGTTGTCGCCCACCGTGGGGTTAAAATTAATATTACCGGAGAGCAAAGTCGGTGGCGCTTTGGGATTGTTAATTAAAGGCGGTAGCTGACCCGTAATTCCAAGACCGTCTGTGCCCAATCGAATCTGGGCGGTAGCGGCATAGCGATTGTATATTAGCTGCTCACCAATGGCAGAGCGAACACCGTCTGCGTGAGCGATCCGAGTAGCAGCAGTCTCGGGCAATTCCACTTCGCCCTCAACTTTCTCCTCGCCGAGCATCGTGTCAAACTCTACAAAAGTATCAACAACTTCGCTTTCGGTATCTACTACGTCGCGGGTCGTGGGATCTAGCGGTGTGTCATTCGTTGTCTGCGCCTGAGTCACCGTCGTGCGCTCACCGACGACCTCCGCTTGGCCCCGTCCGCCCACGATATCGACATAGTCTCCATCATTGAAATCTCTATCGCCGCCGTTCCGAAGGTCTTCAACAATGATCTGACCATCTTCAGAAAAGTAAATGCCCGATTCAGCAGGCGCAGCACCGTCCCTAACAATGTTCAACACCCGTAGCTGAACCCGGTCTGACGCACCATAGCTGACGTTGATTTGCCCTGATTCTGGTAGAGGCTGACCGTTTTGGCCTAGTGTGGTTCGGTCACCTCGGACAAAAATAGACTGGTCGCTGACAGAGCCGTTCGGGCCAGAGACATTGACTGCAATGCCTTCCCCGTAAGCATGATCGCCTGGCCGACGGTTTACGGAGAATCGTGTACTCAGCTGTAAGGTGTCAGATTTAAGCGTATAAGTAGTTCCACTAGCAGCCTGGTTAACCAGAGTATTAAAAGACTCATTAATGTAGTCTACATTCGGCCTAATTTCGATGCTGTTGGGGGCTTGACCTCGAGACACTGGCACCGCTACACCTTCGGATGTCGTAGCCGGCAAGATGGCAGGCAGCGGAATATTGGAGGTGTTAGTCAACGGACCGGTGCGAATGTCAAAAGCATTTTGATCGACCCGCACTGCACCGCTGCTGTCGCGGACGACATTGGGATTTGGCTGAGCGATCGCCCCCTGCGCCATAATACCTAACCCTCCCGTCACTATTAGCACGGCTGTGAGTGCAGTAACTGAAGAAGGCGATCCATGAAAGAGCTTTTGCGAAGGAGAGGAATTTTCCAAACTGCAAACATCAACAGGTTCTGAAATATTTAGCTGAGAAAAATAAGCTGTCTGTGAGCGTGTCATGGAGGATGCCGAAAATGAACATGAATTTACAGATGTACGTTTGTGCGAACCACTGATGTGAAGCTGTAAAAAATCTACTTCTTCAGCGATGCTACAGACAATTTGTCAGCGATGACAACCGTCTTTCTGCAAATATTTAAGTAGATTTACACACCCATGAGTAGATTTACATACCCAAGAAGATCAAAAAGCCCTACATCTTCCATGTCCCAGTGATTGTACGCTTAGAACCATTACGTAGATGCAATATGAAATCTTTACGTTTCTGAACGTTTCTGAAGTTCTTATGTAGCGACCAGAGGCACTGGATCCCTTACCGCTTTGTCTAAAATCTGAGTTGAGTCTACATAAATTCAATTATTTGCAAGCGGCAGACAAGGCAATCTAGAGATTGTCGCTAGCTGACTCTGTGAATGTCTATCAACAATCTCTATCACCGTCTATTTTCTGTAAGGCCTTGTAAAATAAAAACTTCATGGAGTTTGGGTTACCGTAGAAGTAGATTTATCGGGCAGGCTAGCGGCAATGAGACATCGTGCTATCCATGAATGCATTTGTGCAGCGTGCAAAGGCGGGGATACCCTCATGCAG
>JBBQAC010000365.1:0-3189 GCA_038315915.1 Phormidesmidales cyanobacterium | reverse complement strand
TTCATCGCCGTGGGCTCGGCCTTAGCGCTATCCAGCGGATACTCAATCAGCACCATGACCTTATTGCGGCCCAGCGTACAGCGAGCCGTCGTCTTGGGGGGGACATGGCTCTCCTGGGCCAGAGCCTGAGTCACTTCTTTCGATAAGGTCTCAAATGTAGGTGCAGACATAGGATGGCGCATTCGCTCAGAACGCGGGTATTTCCAAAAATGAAGATGATCGAGGCAGAGAATGGCAGAAAACACGCTGCCTATTACGGAAGAGTAGGCTACAGGCTCAACAAGGGCAAGCTGACTGACAAGTTACTCCTGAGTTTTTACCTGAAATCAACGAAGTATTGATAGAGCTGTTATTTCTCTTAAGCTAATGAAGGGAGTTATTCCCGTATATCCACATATATAGTATTTAGACTCACAAGTAGCTGTGTAAGATCACTGGCTATTATCAAAAAAGTCGATTACAAACAGTCGCTCCTCCAGAAGCCGCCCCAGAAACTACCCAGATGAACTGCTGAAGTAACCAAGATCAACCGTGAACATTCTGATTGTGGAAGACGAGGCCGAAATTGCTGAGCTGATTCAGCTTTACTTATCTAAGGAAGGATTTGACTGTCATATCTGCCGAGATGGGACGACTGCCCTTGAGCGCTTTAAGACGATTCAACCCGATTTGATTGTTTTAGATTTGATGCTGCCTGGGCTAGATGGACTGGAGGTCTGTGCCAGAATCCGCCAGCAGCGAGCGCTCAAAGATCCCTACATTATGATGCTGACGGCCAAAGGGGAGGAATTAGACCGAATTATTGGCCTATCGACTGGCGCTGACGACTACATGGTGAAGCCCTTTAGCCCTCGCGAGCTGGTCGCCAGGGTGCGAGCGGTATTGCGCCGCAGCCTCAGACAGGGCGGACAGCCGCAGACCCACACCTACCAAACCGCTCATTTTACAGTCGACATCGACCAGCGCCTTGCCAGCCGTCAGCTTGCAGATCAAGCCACAGATACCCCGTCACCAGACGCTGCTCACACCACGCTTGAGCTTACACCGTTAGAGTTTGACCTGCTGGCCACGTTTATGAGCTATCCGGGTCGGGTGTGGAACCGGGCACAGCTGATCGAAAAGCTGTGGGGCAATGAGTTTTTTGGGGATGAGCGGGTAGTCGATGCCCATATTGCTCGACTCCGCAAAAAAATAGAGCCTGATCCTTCCGCGCCTTCATTTGTTAAAACAGTGGTGGGCGTAGGCTACCGATTCGAAGACGAGGTGAAGTAGCTTCAACCTTTTTTATGGTAAAACCCATTTTCTCTCAAAAATTGCAGGAGAAAAAACAGAAAAGCCCTCGGGCTAAGAATAGGCTGGACTTGCGAAATCGGCTTCTAATTTCGCAGCTTGTCGTCTTAGCTGTCACTGTAATCGCTCTCGCTGCGGTCAGCCGCCTTTATACTCCCCGATACTTCGTCGTGACGCTACAGCGTATGGAGAGCCGGGGCATCCGTATTCAGCAGGTCAAAGGGCAGCTCATGCAGGGCTTCGAGGATGCCTGGATGCGGGGAATGATGTGGTCGATTATACTGGGCGGCTCTACGGCAGGAGCCATGAGCTACTGGCTGTCGCAGCGGATTACCAAGCCGCTGCTGCGAATGGAATCGGTGACTCGCCAGTTTACCGCTGGCGACTTTTCTTCGCGGGTGCCGCCTTTGGAGATTCCAGAGTTTGACCGGCTAGGTCATAGCTTTAACCGTATGGCCGACGGCCTTGAAGGGGTCGAGCAGCGGCGGCGAGAGTTAGTGGGCGACTTAACTCACGAGCTGCGGACACCGCTGACCATTGTGCGAGGCTATTTGGAAGGGTTAGCCGATGGGGCAGTTGCGCCTTCAGCCGAGACCTATGGCCGACTGGCAAAGGAAACGGAGCGGCTACAGCGCCTGGTCGATGATTTGCAGGAATTATCCAAGCTGGAATCAGGATATTTGCCGATAGAAGCGCGGGCGATGGCGATCGCTCCCGTCATTAACCGAGTCAGCGATCGCTTTGCCGACCAGCTCCTCGGTATTGAAAACCGCCAGATCACAGTGAACCTCGATGAAGATCTGCCTCGGGTTTGGGGGGACCCGGCCCGGGTCGAGCAGGTTCTGGTCAACTTGCTGAGTAATGCCCTGCGCCATACCCCGACCGGCGAGGTAAAAATTCAGGCTGAGGCAAAAGCGGGCTTTGTGTGGATCGCTGTTTCTGATACGGGGGTAGGGATTGCCGCAGAGGATTTACCGCACGTATTTGAGCGGTTTTGGCGGGCTGACAGGTCACGTGATCGCACCTCGGGCGGCTCCGGCATTGGTCTGGCTATCTGCCGCCGTCTAGTAGAGCTACAGGGCGGGCAGATCACCGCTCAAAGCAAACTGGGCTTAGGCAGTGTCTTTAGCTTTTCATTACCGATCCACCCTGGAACGTAAAGACTAGAACAATACGGTATGCAGCTCAGTAGTAACACGGTCACTATTGTAGAAAGCGTCATTCTTTATACGCGCTTTCACCCCGAAGCAAAAGAAAAGTGATGAACTCTAAAACTAGCAACGAAGATTTAAGGCCTTGCCTGACCCATGAACCTTTCCGCTTTAGCGTCCCTGAAATTTCCGAGGGTTCTGAGATTCCTGAGGGTTCTGAGATTCGCGAAGTTCCCGAGGTTTCTGAGGAACCGCTAACTTGCTCGATAGAAAATTACCTGGGACTGGTCAGCCGCTCCAGCCTCAGTCACCAGGCAGCCGCCATCCGACGCATGCAGGCACGCCGCCAAAAGTTCAGTGCCTTCTTCATACCAAAGTAAACAGGCGAATTGAGAGGGTCTTATCGGAAGTAGGCAGGACGAAAAGAAACCAGAGACTGCCTATCGGAATTCTGTCTTCCAAATCTAACGTTTCACAGTCCTACAGCCGCTGAATCAAAATCGGATCGGACTGATGCTTTTGCGGCGCTGCCGCGCCTTCGATGGTGACGGCGATCGCTTTGAGCAGTGGGCGATCGCGATACACCCCCGGTACGGTGATTTGCTGAGACTGCCTCCCGGCTTCGTCAACTGTAAAAACGGCTGTTAAGATGGCGTGCTTGCGGTCGGTAGTGACAGGGGCATCGTCTCTCACTACTGTCCAAAGCGCGTAAACCTCGTCTTCAGAGAGCGGCGGTAGCCCCTGCGCT
>JBBQAC010000288.1:0-5241 GCA_038315915.1 Phormidesmidales cyanobacterium | reverse complement strand
CAGATAAGGTTCAAACTCGCTCAAGACGGCGCTGTCGCCAAACACGCCAGCGTAGTCACCGACGATAATCCCTGTCACGAAGACATGCAGCAGTTCACCATCGGTCGTGACATAGCCCACGTAGCGATCAAACAAAGTGCCATTGGGATGGGTAGCGGCAAAGCTATAGCTCAGACCAGGCAGTCCGCCGACAGAGATTTCTGTTGGGGGTTCTGTGGTGAAAACCAGGGAGCCATCCGCAATCTGTCGGTCTGCTTGAATGGCGGCGTAGTGCTCGGCGACCCAGGCTTGCAAATACTCCAATTCTGCCCCAGCAGTCGGCTCCACCGGATCTGCCAGGTCGATATCGCTTAGCGGATAGCTGAAACGCTCGACAGTACCCGCGAACTCCCCGTCGGCAGTGACGCACAGCAAGATCGGATTTTCACAAGGAGCGACCTGCCAGCCGTCAGGGGCAGAGGTAGTGCCAAGAATGTCGGCCCAGCCGGGGGTAACAGCAGGTTCGGTGGGGGGGATTGGGGTCGAGGCGACCAGAGGGGCTCGGTCTAAGCCTGACGGAGATTCTGCCGAGATATCAGCGCAAGCCAACAGGGCACTTGTGAGTAAAACTATCCCCACCAAAGCAGGGACACGCATAGACGGTTTCATGGGCCTTTTGGGGGTGAAAAGAGACTTGTTAACCCATCAAAATCAAACTAAGTTGATTATTGCTTGCTTGCAAAGAAGGGTAGGGGAGGTTACAAAAACTGATACGAAGTCCATAAGGAACATTAGAGGAATATTAAAAGCTAGCGTACGCATCTGGTTTCATGAAGTTGATGTAGTCAGCTCTCATATCATGGGTGAGCAGCTCTAGCATGAAGTTGTTTTCGATCCAAAGTTCCATTACCTGGAATCGGCCTCGATGGTCTAAAAATCGGCCCCGAGGGCCATCGCACCGGCGCACCAGCCAGCCCTCCCGAGCGCCAATGGCCTCGATTGCCTCCTGGCTTATGGTGACCGAGAGCGCTGCACGGGTGGCCGAAAACCGGGACAGTTCCGTCGCCTGGGTTTCAGCTTCAGTTACTCCGGGCGTCCAAACAGTGTCTTTGGGCAGCACTTCAATTCCCGAACCATACTCGTCTTGAAAGGTCACCCTGTAAGCCCCTGGCGTAACCGGATACTCAAAGAACTGCCCCCTGGTGAGTTCGGCCATCACCTTAGCCACTCGAAAAGGATTTTCAGCCGCCATCGAAATGTAGTGAAACATGAGGGAGCCCTCAGGAATATTGATGTTCTAACTATCGCTTCAAGAGGGCTGGGACTCCAGGGAAGATTAGGCAACTTACGAGGCAACTTAGAGCAGTCCGCTCTAGAAGCTTCTGAAGTTCCTGCATCAGAGGGATTTAGGAATTATTGCGGCCTATTTCCAGAGGCTTAACTTCCATTGCATATTGCTATTTATTTTCAGTGAAGTGGCCGATTGCTGGCAATATCTTTCCCAGAATTAATCAGCACCGCCGAGCCGGTTGCCTGATCGAGATAATTTCCTGGCTACGGCTAGGATCTTGCTCACTGTGTCCGCCGCCGAAAGTTTCAGCTCAAACAGTTCGCCATTGTAATACGCCTACTCACACAGCTTCAGCCCGAAGACATTGGCGAGAATTAGCCCATCCTGACGGTGCAATCTTCCATGCGATTGAAATCGCTGAAGCCGTGATTTTCACAAACCTATTAGATCTTTACGACGTTGTACCTACTCTGAACAAATCCAAATGGGTAGGCAATCGTTGTCACATGCTCAAGCATAACATCTGATTCAAGTGGCCCGAAGAGAGACTTACCTGCCCCTAGAAGGATAGGAATCCCTGTAATCGTAATCTCACTAATCAAACCTGCGTTCAGAAAACTCTGAATAGTTTGTCCACCATCGACATACAGGTGCTGTGCGCCTTCCGAAGAAAGTCTTTCAACCAGTTTCTCTGGAGTCTCTTTTGAGCTTGACACGCTTGTTGGCAGGGACTTAGGGATGACGACACCTCGTCTGGATAAAACGACGACTGCCTTATCTCCATAGGGCCATTCGCCAAAGGTCAACACTTTTTCAAACGTATTTCGTCCCATCACAAGGACATCAACCGTTTTTATAAAGTCTTTGTAGCCACAGTCTTCACCTTCGGGCACACAGGCATTGGCTTGGTCAAGCCAGTCAACGTTGCCATCCGACCTGGCGATGAAGCCATCCAGGCTAGTGGCAATGAACACGGATGCTTTTGCGGCCACAGTGCTGCCCTCCTAGAGCGAGCATTCGATCCTTTTAGTATCAATTTTATGACAAGAGTTTGCTTGCGCGGCGGTGAGCAAGCAAACCGACAGATTGCCCCTAAGGGAGGCAGGGAAGGTTACAGGGGGAATTGAGAAGTTTTTATTAGCTTATCTTCAGCGGCTTAACTTCCATGCCATGATGCTATTTATTTTAGAAAAATAGCCGATTCGAGCCCAGGCAGGTAGCAAGATGGAGCCATCTGTAAAAGTCAGAAAACGCGGCGTTATACTCACCGCAGCGGGTCTGCAAAGGCTGAATGCGGCTCGGCGACAGGCTGAATTAAAGGGCAACGACGGAGCGCGATTCACCGTGGAGGAACTGGGCGATCGCACCCAACTTTCCCTCAAAACCATCACCAAAGTCCTCAATGCCGCTACCTCTGTTGATCGGCAAACCCTGGAAGCGTTCTTTTATGCCTTTGACCTGGTTCTAGAACCAACAGACTACGCCTTTCCTAACGCGGGTGTACCAGATCCCCAGACTCTACCAACCCCGCAGCTTAAGCCTCTAGAACTGCCGGTTGCCATTCACTGGGGTGAAGCTCCCGATGTCTCTGGCTTCTATGGTCGCGATCGCGAACTAGCCCAGCTCCATCAGTGGATTGAGGGCGATCGCTGCCGCTTAATTGGCGTGCTGGGCATGGGCGGCATGGGCAAAACAACCCTGGTGACGAAGGTAGCTCAGCAGTTGAGTGAAGGGAGCGAGCACCCTTTCACCCACATTATCTGGCGATCGCTGCGCAACGCCCCTAGCCGCGATACGGTGCTGTCAGAATGGCTGTCGATCCTATCCACCCGTCAAGAAACGCAGCCGGATCTAGCGCGGCTGATCTCTCACTTGCAGAATCAGCGGTGCTTGCTGGTGCTGGACAATGTCGAAACTATTCTCAGCAGCGGTCGGGCCGGAGACTATCGACCCGGCTATGAAAACTACGGCGAACTGCTGCGACTGTTGGGCAACACCTCCCATCAAAGCTGCCTGATTTTAACCAGCCGCGAAAAGGTGCTGGAGCTGGTGCCCCTGGAAGGGGAGGGGCTACCGGTTCGGTGTTTGACCTTGCAGGGCTGTCGGGAAACGGCCCACCAGCTGATTCAGGTTCGAGGTTTGCAGGGCACGCCAGAGCAGCAGCAGCACCTGTGCGATCGCTACGGCAGCAGCCCCCTGGCCATTCAAATGATTGCAGTCACCATTCGCGATTTATTTGATGGCGACATTGGCTCCTTTCTCCAGCAGGACGCGCTGCTGTTTAGCGGCCTACGTCGTCTCCTAGATCAGCAGTTCGAGCGACTGTCGCCGCTGGAGGAGGCGATTATGTTCTGGCTGGCGATCAATCGGGAGGGTTGCCGCTTGGATGACCTGAAGTCTGACCTGCTACAGCCGGTCACGCCCCGTCAACTGCTGGAAGCGATTGAAAGCCTTCACTGGCGATGCTTAATCAAAAAACAGTCGGGGGCGTACACCCAGCAGCCAGTAGTGATGGAATATGTCACCGAGCGGCTGACAGAGCAAGTGAGCGCTGAAATTTTGTCCCTGAGGCAGCAGCCGTTGCCGTTGAATACGTTCTTGCAGGGCTATGCGCTGCTAAAAACCACGGCTAAAGACTATGTGCGGATTACCCAGAATCGCCTCATTCTGGAGCCTATCTGCAACCTGTTGCAAACGACGCTGTTGTCCCGGCGGGCAGTGATTGCCCATCTCAAAACGACCCTGGAGCATTACCGGACGGCTTTTGCGCCACCGCCTGAGGCGAGCAGCTCATCGATCTGGGAGGTTGAGCCTAGCTATGCGGCGGGCAATCTACTCAATCTGCTTTGTCATTTGGGGGCGGATTTGAGTGGCATCGACGTGTCTGGGCTGGCGGTTTGGCAGGCTTATTTGCCCAATGTGCCCTTGCCTGCCGCTAATTTTGCCCAGGCCGATTTACAGCGATCGCAGCTCACCGAGCGCTTCGGAGCCATCTTTGCGACAGTGTTCACCCCTGACGGCACCCATTTTGTCACCGGGGAACTGAGTGGCTATCTGCGCTGCTGGAATATCAGTGACGGCCAAGTCCAGTGGGCGGTGCAGGCTTGCCATACGCGCATTCACGACCTGGCGATCAGTCCAGATGGGACATGGCTGGCGGTGGGCTTGGGCGATCATAACATCCAATTTCGGGACATGGCTACGGGTCGGCCTCGGCGATCGCTCACGGGCCACAGCGATCAGGTCTACGGCGTTGTCTTTCATCCTCAGGCACGGCAACTTGCTTCGGTGAGTGGCGACGCCACGGTGCGCCTATGGGATATCGAAACGGGGACTTGCGTTCACGTATTTGACCAGTTAGTCAAGGATAGACAGAATCATCAGCTATTCTCTCTTTGTTTCAGCCGCGATGGCACTTTGCTATTCAGCGGCAATCGAGATGGCACCCTGAAAATTTGGGATTTGCGCACCCAACAATTGCAACCCTCATTAGCGGGCCATACTGACCAGGTCTACAGCGTGGCGATGCATCCCCAGGGTCAGATACTCGCCAGCAGCAGCGCCGATGGCACCGTGAAACTATGGGACATCGCGACCAGAGAGTTACTCCGCACCCTTCGAGGGCACAGCGATCATGCCATATCCGTACGCTTTAGCCCGGACGGTACGCTGTTGGCTAGCAGCGGCAGCGATGCCACCATTTGTCTCTGGGACGTGCAAACAGGGCGGCTGATCCAGCGCCTATCCCACGGTCACTGGGTGAGGGCGATCGCCTTTAGCCCCGATGGGCGCACCTTGCTCTCTGGCTGTGGTGACTACAGCATTAAGCTTTGGGATGTCAGCACTGGCAACCTGTTGAGAACCTGGGCGGGCTACAGCAACTGGTTCTGGGGGATCGCCTGGAGTCAGGACGGCACCCGGCTGGTGAGTGCTTGCGGCGATCACACGGTGCGGCTGTGGGATGTTACCAC
>JBBQAC010000034.1:0-23944 GCA_038315915.1 Phormidesmidales cyanobacterium | reverse complement strand
TCGCTGACCAAAGGCGAAACCATTTTAGATACGGCTAAGACTTACCTGGCCATGGGCACCGACCTGATGGTGATTCGTCACCAGGGGTCAGGGGTACCGGCGACCATTGCGCAGGAGATGGATAAGTTGGGATCAGGTGTGGGGGTGCTGAATGCGGGGGACGGCCAGCATGAGCATCCTTCTCAGGCGCTGTTGGACTTGCTGACGATTTGCAACGCGCTGAATCCAAAGCAGCCGACGATTAAAGACCTGAAGGGCAAAAAGATTGCGATTGTGGGCGATGTTTTGCATTCGCGGGTAGCGCGCTCCAACCTGTGGAGCCTGACGGCCTGCGGCGCACAGGTGCATTTGGCGGCCCCGCCGACGCTGCTGCCCAAAGCCTTTGCGGATGCTTTTTCGGTGCCTTTAGAAACGCCTCAAGGCACCGTGAGCCGCCAGGTATTTGTGCACTGGCAGCTCGCGGCGGCGCTGGAGAACGCTGATTTTGTGATGGCGCTCAGGCTGCAAAAAGAGCGCATGAGTGAGCATTTGTTGCCCAGCCTGAGAGAGTATCATCAGCGCTTTGGGATTACACGCGATCGCCTCCAACACTGCGCCCCCAATGTCAAACTTTTGCATCCTGGCCCGACTAACCGGGGTGTCGAAGTCACTTCCGACTTAATGGATGATCCACAGATAAGCTTGGTATCCCGGCAGGTCGCCAGCGGCGTGGCGGTGCGCATGGCCCTGCTGTACTTGATGGGCGGGGTGAAAAGTGGGACGCTCAAGCGGCCCTAGCCCCGGAGGATTTAAGGGACGGTAGCGCCAGCGGGCATCTCTTCCTGTGGGGCTGCTAGCTTTGTAAACGAGGTATGCAAACGAAGGATATCGGCTTCGGCCATCGGATTAGTCGGGGCGTAGCGGCTGAATAGCAAAACCGTTTCGTCATCGTAGCCAATGAAGGTGGCAATCGCCCGACTGAGATCCTCGGGCCGATCAGCAAGCCACATGACCAGCGCTGATTGTCCATCGATTTCAACCGTCCGGTAGCGACTGACCGCAGCGCCTTCTTCAATAAAGCTGTCGATGTTGGCATTGACGACGGGGCCGGGTGGCGCGGCAATCCGAACGATCTGAGTAGCCACCAGGTCAGCATCTGTTTCAGGCACGCTGGAGATCGTGATCCCGTTGTCGATGACTTCTACCTGCCAGTCGACAGGGTAATCGACCGACATCGCCTGATCTGAGTACTGGGCGGTCTCAGCGGTGTCGTCCGGCGCTACCAGGGGTGTAGGCGTAGTCGGTAGAGTAGGAGTCTGAGTCGGTGGGGAGGGCTCGGATTGAGCGATCGCACTGCCAGCCAATACTGGGCCAGCCACTACTGATGAAGCAAACCCAACCAGGACGAAAAAACGCAAGACTGACATCATAGAAAGGTGCTTAAGTAAAAAATTGCTCAATCCATCTAATTCTGTTACATATTTGTTAAAATGTTGCAAAACTTAAATCTTTCGGTTTGAGTCCTTTACAAAAAAGGTTGAGCAATCTGGAGCACCTAGATTGTAAAGCGCCAACCCTCACTCGTCCAAACCTTTAGATGTCGCAAGTCCCCGTTTTAAGCGCAACCACCCGCAGCCCGCAGCGAGATCCTGCTGAAGTGGTCGCAATCCGAAAAAATCGCCGTCAGCCTGCTAGAGAGTAACTTCAGAGCAACTTCGGCCCGCTTGCCCTTAATTCGACTATTTCCCCTTTAAAGCTATCTATACGGAACCATTACGGAGCCCTGACTATGCTGCGCCTAGAAAAAATCACCAAAATATACCCCACTGGAGAAGTTCTCAAAGACATCAACTGGGAGGTCAAGCCCGGTGATCGCGTTGGGTTGGTCGGGGTCAACGGCGCAGGCAAATCTACTCAGCTCAAGATTATTCAGGGCGAGGTGGAGCCGACTACCGGTACGATTATTCGCCCGGGCGGGATGCACATTGCCGCGCTCAACCAAGAATTTGAGGTTGATCCCCGGCGAACCGTGCGAGAAGAATTTTGGACGGTCTTTACAGAAGCCAACAAAATTCAGCAGGCGCTCGCCGATATTCCCAGACAAATGGAGACCGCTGATCCGAGCGAACTGGAGAAGCTGATCAACCAGCTCGATAAAAAGCAGCGCCAGTTTGAAGCGCTTGACGGCTACGTCCTCGAATCGCGAATTGAAAAGATTCTGCCTGAGATGGGCTTTGACAGCGACGCTGGTGAGCGACTGGTCAGCTCCTATAGCGGCGGCTGGCAAATGCGAATGGGACTAGGTAAGGTGCTCTTGCAGTCTCCCGACCTGCTGCTACTAGACGAGCCTACCAACCACCTCGATTTAGAAACGATTGAGTGGCTAGAAACCTACCTCAAGGAACTGACGATCCCGATGGTGATCGTCTCCCACGACCGAGAATTTTTAGACCGGCTGTGCACTGCCATCGTCGAGACCGAGCGGGGCATTTCGACCACGTACCTGGGAAACTACAGCGCTTATTTGACCCAAAAAGCCGAAAATCAAGCGGCTCAGCTCAGCACCTACGAACGTCAGCAAAAGGAGTTGGCCAAGCAGCAAACCTTTGTCGAGAAGTTTCGCGCCAGTGCCACTCGCAGCACTCAGGCCAAGAGCCGGGAAAAGCAGCTCGCTAAGATCGAAAGAGTCGAAGCACCTACCGCCGATCTCAGAGGGCTCCAGTTTCAGTTTCAGCCTGCGCCGCGCAGTGGGAGAGAGGTGGTCACTATCGCCGATATGACCCATACCTATGGCGACAAAATTTTGTTCTTGGACGCGAATCTAGAAATTGAGCGGGGCGATCGCATTGCCTTTGTTGGCCCTAATGGGGCGGGCAAATCCACACTTCTCCGGCTGATTACCGGCAGTGAATCGCCGGGCGATGGCACGGTTACACTGGGCGAACACAATGTGCTCCCCGGCTACTTCGAGCAAAATCAGGCTGAAGCGCTTGATCTCTCTAAAAAGGTGATGGACACTATTCACGACGAAGTCCCCGACTGGACAAACGAAGAAGTTCGCACCCTGCTCGGTCGTTTTTTGTTCAGGGGAGACGCCGCCTTTAAGCAAGTAGAATCTCTCAGCGGCGGTGAAAAAGCCCGGTTAGCCCTGGCCAAAATGCTTTTACAGCCTGCTAACTTGCTCATCCTCGACGAGCCTACCAATCACCTGGATATTCCCGCCAAAGAGATGCTGGAGAATGCCCTGCAGAACTACGACGGTACCGCACTGATTGTCTCTCATGACCGGTACTTCGTCTCGCAGGTAGCCAACAAAATCGTCGAGATCAGGGACGGCGAGCTGCGCCTGTACAGGGGCGACTACCACTATTACCTGGACAAGATCGCCGGAGAAAAAGAACGGGCTAGATTAGAGCAAATAGAATCACAAAAAGCTGCTAAAGCTGCTGAAAAGCGCCAAAAACAACGAGAAAAGCAGCAGTCGAAAGCCGCCGCCAAAGGAGCCGGATAGCATTCCTCGAATTCCGTTTGCCCAATATTTGCGCTAGCGGGGTGAAACGGCCAACGCTTTCAATTTCGGAAGACTCATGCTAAATAATTACTAGCGGTATTCAGGGTTTTTACCTGCACGGTCGCGTAGCGCTTGCAATGATCATTACCTAGATAAATTCACCCATTAAAAAACTTCAGCCCTGTAGTTAGTTAAAAATTTGAGTTAACCTATATGCTTCAAATCTGGCTATTGCTGATGGGGAGTAGCGCTGTATCTGACCAGCACAAACCCAACTTGCGCGGCAGGGCAGCTATGAAGTCAGGCAGCATGAGATCGATCCTTACAGGAATGAAGTATTTACCGGGCCATTTCTACCACTAGGAAGGTGATGCTAGGGGTTTTGTTTTGTAAGCTGATCGCTGCTTTGATCATTCGGCAAAAGCGAGCCACTAAGAGCGCTGGTCAAACCCGAGCAGTATCCTAGTTCTCAGCTAAGAGCGGCTCCAAACTGTTGCAAATTATAGAGGATTTTCTGGTATGGCAGATTCGCCTATTTCCCCCATGGTGCTCGTAATTTTGGACGGGTGGGGCTGCCGAGAAGAAAGGAATGGTAACGCTGTTCGTCACGCCAGTACGCCTGTTATGGACAGCCTTTGGGAGGCTTATCCCCGTACCACCATCAATACCTCTGGTAGAGATGTCGGTCTGCCTGACGGCCAGATGGGTAATTCTGAAGTGGGGCATCTCAACATTGGGGCAGGCCGAGTCGTACCTCAAGAGCTGGTCAGAATTTCAGACGCGGTCGAAACCAAAACAATTCAGGAAAATCCGGCGCTGCTGGACGTTTGTCAAAAGGTACGCTACGCAGACAGCAAGCTGCATCTAGTCGGCCTGTGCTCAGATGGGGGGGTTCATTCTCACCTGGATCATCTCATCGGCCTTTTAGAGATGGCTAAGGCGCAGGATCTATCAGAGGTGTGTATTCACGTCATTACTGACGGGCGCGATACCAAGCCCACCGACGGTGAGTTTGCCGTACAAAAGTTGCAGAACGCAGTCGATGAGCTGGGCATTGGTAAACTTGTGACGTTAAGTGGTCGCTACCATGCCATGGATCGCGACAACCGCTGGGATCGCGTTGAGAAGGCTTATCGGGTGATGACTGAAGACGGCGAGGGGCTTGGGATCTCTGCGCTTGAGGCGCTGAAGGCTTCTTACGATCTGGGGATCAACGACGAATTTGTTGAGCCGGTGCGCCTAGCGCCTGGGGCAGTAGAGGCGAATGACGGCGTCATCTTTTTTAACTTTCGTCCGGACAGGGCCCGACAGCTCACGCAGGCATTTGTCAAACGTGAGTTTGATGGCTTTGTCCGAGATCCTATTTTGCCGCTGACCTTCGTGACAATGACGCAGTACGACTCATCGCTGTCGGTTGGGGTCGCCTTTACCGCCCAAAGCTTGGAGAATATTTTGGGTGAGGTGATTGCGAATAAAGGGCTGAAGCAGTTTCGCACAGCTGAAACTGAAAAATACGCGCACGTCACCTACTTTTTTAACGGCGGGCTGGAAGAGCCATTTCCAGGCGAAGATCGCGAACTGGTGCCGAGCCCGATGGTAGCCACCTACGACAAAGATCCCGAGATGTCAGCGGCTCAGGTAACGAATGTCGCGATCAAAGCGCTTAATCGGCGGGAATATTCGTTGATGGTGATAAACTATGCCAACCCGGATATGGTAGGGCATACCGGGAAAATGGATGCTACGGTCACGGCCTTAGAAGAAGTAGACCGTGAGGTCGGGCGTTTGCTGGCAGCAGTTGCCAAAGTGGGTGGCACCGCCTTGATCATTGCCGATCATGGCAATGCGGAGTACATGCACGATGAGCAGGGCAGGCCGTGGACGGCTCACACCACGAACCCGGTGCCGTTTATTTTGGTCGAAGGCGAGGGGCTCAAAATTCCGGGCCACGGCGGCGAAGTAACGCTGCGCGAGGGCGGTTGTTTGGCCGATGTCGCGCCGACCATCTTGCATATTTTGCAGTTGCCCATTCCGCCAGAAATGACGGGCCGCTCGATGATTTTAGAGGCCCAGGCCGACTATAAGGCTAGCCGTGCCCCGGTGAGAGTTTCCCTACAGCGTTAGTCGGGTGGATGTGATAGGCAGGTTCCCCTGACGGATTTTAAAAACGGGATACTGCTGAGATAGGATGGGTGAAGGTTATTATTTTGGGCTGGGAGAGCTGATGGTCATTACGGTTGTAAAAGGTGTTTGGGCGATCGCCGCAATTGGCATTTGTGTTTTGGTCTTACTCCATAGTCCCAAAGGGGATGGCCTGGGTGCTTTGGGCGGACAGGCGCAGCTATTTACCAGCACCAAAAGCGCCGAAGAAACGCTGAACCGTGCTACCTGGCTGCTGACGATAGTTTTCATGTCGCTGACGGTAGTGCTCAGCGGCGGCTGGTTAGAGACTGTAGCGCAGTAAATTTTGAGCAAGACGATAGCCGTCAGGCATCGGTGACCTGAACGATTTTGACAGGATGGCTGCCCTTAATGGGGTTCATCGGGCGCTTACCCGCTTCGGCTAGGGCCTGATATGCCTTGCCGATAATAAGCTGCTCTTCATTGGTGGGATGGTTGCGATCTGCGAGCGCGCCCCCGACCTTTGCATCGACGGCAACCACGGAGCTATCGGCGAGCGTTAAAGGACTGTCGACTAGGGCTGAGCGCAAGGTTTCGCCATACTGCCTCAGGCCGGTTTTATCCATGCCGGTGAGCACACACATGAACTGCGCCCCGTTTTCGTCCCGGCTGTCGCAGTATAGCCAGGTATCGAGCGTGACGCTACGGCGGATGACGGCGGCGATCGCCACATCTAACTGAGCGTTTTGCTGGGGAGTCGTCGTGACCTCGCCAATGGGATGCTGGCGGTGCGCGTCCACGATCAGCAGGCCGATGCCATCGAATTCAGGGTTTCCGGGCTGTAGCTTCATTTGCTTAATCAGCGCCGCTAGGGTGTTAGGCAGCGACTTGGCGTCGAGCATACCGGTATTGGCATCAGTCAAGTTGAGCGCTTGCAGCAGGTTTTCGTGGCTCTGGCGCAGCCTTTCGGCGTTGCGAGTTTGGGTGGAAACTTCTTGCTCACGAGTGACGAGCTGACCTTCAAGGTCGGCGGCCTGTCGTTTGGTTCTAGAAATCCGCCAGCCTCGTTTGAGCAGCGCTGGCAGCAGCACCAGCAGGCCGATCAGTACGCCAATCGCCAGCGCCCCGAGCAGCACAATAGACAAGGGTTGGTCGCTGAGTTGAAAAGTCAGCAGGCTGATGGTGATCGGAACGTTGTTTTGGAGGGCAAAAGCGATCGCAAAAAAAGCAATCACGATTGCAGCAATGATTAAAAGTGGCATGTTAAGCGAAAACCGAAACGCTAATCTATTCAGCCTAGCGTGATTGCTGACGGAACCGCTCTATCCTTAGCAGACTTTGACCCGGCTCGCCGTTTGAGAGTTACTGCGGCAGGACGCTTCGCCTTAGCGCTACAAAAGCGTCATAACCTGAGCCATCAGCGCGGAGGGCACCTGATTTAAGGCGGTCTGCTGGCTGTTGAGCCCTAGCTGATCGTAGTGAGCTTGCAGGTTCGCGACAATGGCGGACAGTCGGCTTTGAAAGGCGGGGGCGTTCTCAGGCAGTCCGTCAATCGCCTGAAGGTAGCTGCGGAGAGACTTTTGCAGACTTTGGGCGATCGCTTCCTGTGAAGACGCTGTTGCGACCATCTGCGCGTGAACGTCACCCAGGCAGTGATAGATGGCCGCGCTGTCTGTTTTGCTGAGGGCAGTGGCGGCTTCACCAACGCTGAGCGCTGCTTCAAAGGCAATGACGGCGTTCTTTTGATAGCGAGACTTTTGGCCAGGGTCAGCCTCATCGGCGCGCGATAGATCCCAGTAAGCCAGAGCTAAATTGTTGTAGGTGATCGCGCAGGCGGTAGGCTGTGCCGCTGGCGTCCGGTAGGTAAGCGCCTGACGGTAGGCAGCGATCGCATGTTTTAAGAAAAAGGACGCCCGTTCGTGCTTGGCCAGGCTCCAATAGGTAATGCCCAGGTTGTTTTGGACAGCGGCATAGTCTAGTGGCTGCTGCTCAGGCCGGTAGCCCGAAAGCGCCGACTTGTAGGCGGTGATTGCCTGCTGCAAATGGACGGCTGGCTGATCGTAGTGAGAGAGTTTCCAGTACACCGCCCCCAGGCTATTTTGAATCGTGGCGTATTCCTTGGGGTCGGCCTCTACAGAGACCAGCGACAGCGCTTTCAAGTAGGTTCCAGCAGCCTGATTGAGATAGACGACCGGCTCTTCGTAAAGCGCCAACATGCTGTAAACAGCGCCCATATTGCCGTAGAGCTGCCCGGTGATATCGGCGGCTGAGTTGAAACGAGCTAGCTTTTGGAGAGCGGCTTGATAGAGCTGGAGGCTATGGCTCATACAGTCTACGGACTGCTGATGGTCAGCGATTTGCTGCGCTTTGAGCCAGTAGAGCGTACCTAGATCATTGAGTGCGTTGGGCCCGTCCGGGTGCGACTCGCTCAGTCCGCGCAAGCCGTCTTGGTAGGCAGCGATCGCCGCCTCGATCAGTTCCAGACTCCGCTCGCCAGATTCTATTCTTTGACGATAGCCCAGACCCAACGCGAAAGAGTCGTCTGCCGACCGCGATTGTCCAGCTCCCGACGGCCCGGAGTACGGTTGAATGGGCGGTTCGGGGACAGCCTCTGGATGCGCCGCGAGCTGTGTGGGTAGGGGCTCGGATTGAGAAACCTCAGATTGGAAAGGCTCCTTCGGCTCGGCAAGCCCCTCAGCGCGCTGATACTTGCCAATATCACCCCTGCTCTCCTCCCCGTCGCCCTCGCCATAGAGACTGGCTGCATCGGGTTGGGAACGGGGCTCAGATACCGACATCTTTGCAATGTCTTCTTCAAAAGAGGCTGTTTCTAAGCGTAAGTACTCCCGATCAATCGGAATCGGACTGGGCTCGCTGACAAACTCGAAAGTACCACTGCGCCAGTTCCAAAAGGTCGGGGCTGACTGCTCGATAGTTCGCAGCCACGGCCACGGCACCCACAGCAGCAGGCTACTGTCGAGCCGGGGGAGCAGCAATTCGATTTTTTCGAGCGATCGCAAAAAGTGATTTTGAGTGATCGCAGGCTGGTGGGTCATTTGTTCGATACCCAACACCTGCAAGGCTGGCAGCCCTTTGGCTTGGAGCATTGCCTGACGCATCCAGTAGGCCACTTGCTGGGGGAGGTGACCGTCTTCTGGGTCGAATAAGAGCCTTTCCAGCCCCGGTGTCCGGGCAGCACTACCCGCCAGATTCCCGCCGCTTAAGCCCCTGCCTACCGCTAGGGAGAGGTCGGTTTCTAGCTGCGCTGCAAGCTGATTCTGCATTTTGACATCGTCGCAGACTGCAATCAGTAGCTGACATCGTAAATTCAGCCCAACAGCGGTTTTGAGCGCCTGATAGGACTGCTGATTGACGCCGAGAATCTGACGAGATTGAGGCTGAAATGCGATCATGGTCGATGCGGGGACGAGGGCTATGCGGCCCGAGAGAAAGACTTTGAGAAAGCGGTTGCCGGTGACTGCCTGAGATTAGCGAATGAAGAAAGGCTTCAACGGTACCCCCAGAGACACTTGAGGAGACACTCGCCCCTTAAGACTCTCTTCTAGCGGCAAGCGGCTCCTCAGGAATAATTTGATACCTGGCTCAAACTGCTATGCTAAAGACTTATATCTCCCGTTCTATTGCTAAATGCCGAGTTTTGTCGCCACTTCTTCTATTCGCCAGCATCAGCATCCCCTAATTCGCCAGCTCGCCGACGGGATAGAAGCGCTCTGGCAGGATCATCTGGAGCTGACGCCCTACCATCTTCCCGACGACCTGGGCTATGTGGAAGGGAAGCTTGAAGGAGAAAAGCTGGTGATCGAGAATCGCTGCTACCAGACGCCCCAATTTCGTAAACTTCATTTAGAACTGGCCCGCGTTGGTAAAAATTTAGACATTCTGCACTGCGTAATGTTTCCAAAAGCAGAATATGGCCTGCCTATATTTGGCTGCGATATCGTCAGCAGCCGCGCTCAGGTGAGTGCAGCCATTGTCGATCTGTCGGCTTCTACTGCCGATGGGCATCTCTCGAAGGATTATGCCGGGGCACTGTCAGCGGTTGACTCGCTGCCCTACGCCCAGCCTCGCGATCTGCCCGTCTGGGGCCAGAAGATTTTTTCGGATTTTTGCTGCTTTGTAAAACCGACTGACGAAGCTGAAGAGCAGCAGTTTTTGGCTCAGGCTCAGGCATACTTGGGCGTACACTTGCAGCAGGCGATCGCCAAAGTCCCCGAGCCCGACCGTCTCGCTGAATTTTTAGATCGTCAGCGCTACTACTGCCGCCAGCAGCAGCAAAATGACAAAACTCGCCGTGTGCTCGAAAAAGCCTTTGGCCCGCAGTGGACAGATCGCTATATGACCACCGTTTTGTTTGATTTGCCGCCATCGGTCTAAAGGGGTGGGCAGTAGGCCAGACAGCGGACTATAAGATACTAATACTCATTTTTTAAAAGACGTTTTGTCGCCACCTTTTGCTAGCTATTCTCTAGATTATGGTTACTTTCTCTACTTCGCAAGAACAGTCCGCCGTTGCAGACGCTCAGGCGCAGATCGATAGAGCAGTCAGCTTACGGCGCGCCCCGTCTGTCTGTCGTGCGGGTCAGCTAATTGTACTTTCAGGCCCGAGTGGGGTCGGCAAAGGAACGCTGCTCAAACAGTTACTAAAGCGTCATCCCACCCTGCGGGTATCAGTATCGGTAACGACCCGCAAGCCTCGCCCTGGGGAAATTGACGGTCAGCACTACCACTTCGTCAGTCCAGGGCGCTTTGCCAGTATGACAGCGCAGGGAGAGCTGCTGGAGTGGGCTGAGTTTGCCGGGAACTGCTATGGCACCCCAAAAGCTCCGATTGAGCGTGTGATCGCCCAGGGTCAGCCCATCATCTTAGAAATTGAGCTGGTTGGGGCCAGGCAGATCAGGCAGAGCTTTCCTCAAGCCAGACAGATTTTTGTGCTGCCCCCTAGTCCAGAAACGCTAGAAGCGCGTATTCGCAGCCGGGGTCAGGATGCCGAAGCGGCGATCGCCCGGCGTCTCAGGCGCGCCAGTGTAGAGCTAGCAGCAGCTGACGAATTCGACTTTAAAATTGTCAACGGTGACCTGGAAGGGGCGATTGCCGAACTCGAAAACGCCATTTTCAGCTAGGTGATTAGCCTATCGGCTCAGGCCAGTTCATCAAGATACCTGACAGAGATGAGAAAACCAGCCAACCATCGCTAAGCTTAAAATCAGCAAAAGCAATCGATGGCTTGGTTAATCATGACTCAGCAAAACGGGCCAGACGGCTTATCAACGCCCAAATCAGGACAGCAGCAGCCAGCGCGATGGAGCATTGTACTCAGCCGTTTGATCGTGCTGATCGTGGTGTTTGGTTTGCCTGCGTGCGCACCGCCGACAGCGGAAAGCATTGATTCTGAGCCAGCAGCGGAAGATAGCCTCAATGCCGAATCAGAAACTGCTGTTGCTACGCCAGACGAGCCGAGTGTCCCTGTCCAATCACCCGAAGAGCCGTCCTCATCCGCTCCCGATCTGCAAAGGGCAAGCTCACGTACTTTACTAATTGGCCCGCCTGGAGAGAGACAAGCGGCGTTAGCAGACTGCGGCAGCCTCGAAACTCAGTCAGCCATGAACCTGTGCGCGCAGCAAAATTATGCGCAGGTTGATGCCGACCTTAACAAGGCGTACCGCGCCCTCAAAGGAGTACTCCCTGAAGGAGGGGAGGAGGTGCTCCGCATGGCTGAAACGGCCTGGTTGCAGTTTCGCGATCGCGACTGTGACTTTGAGCGCAGCGCGTTTGCAGGTGGCTCGATTGCGCCGATGATCTACGACACCTGCCTAGCGGAACGGACAACTGCTCGTACCAATGAACTGTTTTACCCTGAACTGCCCGAGGTCAGCTACCAGGAGGCTGACGCCCAGCTCAACCAAACCTATCAGTCCTTAACGAGTCGCTTGAGCGATGATCGCAGAAACGACCTGAGTGAGGTGCATCTCGCCTGGATTGAGTATCGCGATCGTCACTGCGCCTATGAAATACTCTATGGCCCTAACATCATCGAAAAATCCCAATGTCTAGCCCGCATGAGCGCGGCTCGTACCGTTCAGCTACAGGCCGATCTGGCACAGAGCAATCTGTAGGGCGAGCGCGCCTGCGCATACGGCCTCACGGGTTTGGCTTTATAGTTTATAGGTTGACTGTGCCGACCCCGAAAATTCATCGGCGCAGCGGCCCTTAGGCTTTGTACCCAGCATTTTTATATGACGAGCACATCTTCCCTGACACCCGAACAACAGCGACTTCAGGAACATCAGACCCGTCAGGCAAACTGGAAAAAATGGGGCCCATATCTGAGCGAACGGCAGTGGGGTACCGTGCGCGAAGACTACAGCGCCGACGGCAATGCCTGGGATTTTTTCCCGCACGAGCACGCCCGCTCAAGAACCTATCGCTGGGGTGAAGATGGCCTATTGGGCATCTGCGATGACCAACAGATGCTCTGCTTTGGACTGTCGATGTGGAACACTCGCGATCCCATTTTAAAGGAACGCTTTTTCGGCCTGACAGGCAATGAGGGCAACCACGGCGAAGATGTCAAAGAATATTATTTTTACCTGGACAGCACGCCGACCCATTCGTACATGAAGGCGCTATACAAGTATCCGCAGGCGGAGTATCCTTACGCGCGACTGAAGGAACAAGGCTGGGCATATGGCCGAGAAGCGCCAGAGTTTGAGCTGATGGATACCGGGATTTTTGAGGGCGATCGCTACTTTGACGTGCAGGTAGAGTACGCCAAAGCCGATGCCGAAGATCTGCTGATTCAAATCACCGTAACCAATCGCGGGCCCGAGACTGCCGAGCTGCATCTGCTGCCGACCCTGTGGTTCCGCAATACCTGGGCTTGGGACAGCGAGTCTCTTAAGCCCAATCTCAAAGCCAGTTTGACCAGTGGAGATATCTCCATCATTGAGACCAGTCACCCCGATCTGGGCAAACAGTGGTTTTACTGTCAGCCAACCGACGCTCGTACCAGCGACCCCGACCAGTCCGATCAGTGGGTCGATGTAAGCGGCGATCAAGCAGGCATTCCAGGATTGTTCTTCACTGAAAATGAAACCAACAAAGAGAAACTCTTTGGCGTCGAGAATTCTTCTCCCTACGTCAAAGATGCCTTTCACCGCTATATCGTCGACGGCGAAAAATCAGCCGTGAATCCCGACCAAACCGGCACCAAGTCAGCCGTACACTACCCCCTTAAGATTGCGCCGGGTGAAACACAGCAGGTCAGGCTGCGGCTGGCTGACAACCCAATGTTGAACGATCCGCTAGGCAGTCAGTTTGAAGAGACTTTCAATACCCGTCAGCAAGAAGCCGACAAGTTTTACTATCAGCTTTCTCCTTTTATTCACAGTGAAGATTTGAGTAATGTGCAGCGTCAGGCTTTTGCTGGCATGATGTGGAGCAAACAATACTACCTGTACGATCTCAGCACCTGGCTTAAGGGCGATCCGGCGACCATTGCCCCCCCGACCGACCGGCGACGCGGGCGCAACAAACACTGGCACCATTTGGACAGTCAGGACATTCTCTCGATGCCAGACACTTGGGAATATCCGTGGTTTGCCGCCTGGGATACGGCTTTTCACTGCATTCCGCTGGCGATGATCGATGCAGAATTTGCTAAGCAACAGCTCGATGTGATGACCCGTGAGTGGTACATGCACCCGAACGGGCAGCTCCCTGCCTATGAATGGGCTTTTGGCGATGTAAATCCGCCGGTACATGCCTGGGCGACCTGGCGAGTGTACAAAATTGAGAAAAAGATGACGGGGAAGAGCGATCGCCTCTTTCTGGAGCGAATCTTTCAAAAGCTGCTGCTGAACTTCACCTGGTGGGTCAATCGCAAAGACACCGAAGGCAATAACGTTTTTGAAGGCGGCTTTTTGGGCCTGGATAATATTGGGGTGTTTGATCGCAGCAAGCCCTTACCCACGGGCGGACGCTTAGAGCAAGCCGACGGCACGAGCTGGATGGCCATGTACTGCCTGGACATGCTCTCCATTTCACTGGAGCTGGCCTTAGAGAATCCGGTGTACGAAGATATGGCCACCAAATTTTTCGAGCATTTTATCTATATCGCCGAAGCGATGAACTCTACCGGCGAGAACGCCACTCAGCTCTGGGATGAAGAAGACGGCTTCTTTTACGATGTGCTGCATCTACCCGACATGACCCGCTTCCCGATCAAAATTCGCTCACTGGTAGGACTGATGCCCCTGTATGCCATCACCACTTTAGAGCCAGAGCTGATGGATCGTCTTCCCGGCTTTAAAGAGCGGCTAGAGTGGTTTGAAGCCAATCGCACGCGCCTGTGTCGCAATGTCACCACGCTCGAAGTCAGAGACAACCAGGGAGATAAACAAAAGCGGCGGATGCTCTCGGTGGTGAGACCTGACAAGCTGCGGCGGATTCTGGCCAAAATGCTGAAGCCGCATGAATTTTTAGGGCCGACTGGCATTCGCGCCGTCTCCCGCTTTCACGCCGACAATCCCTACACCTTTGATGTCAATGGCAAGGTTTACCGGGTAGATTACGAGCCCGCAGAGTCCAGCCTGGGCCTGTTTGGCGGCAACTCTAACTGGCGCGGCCCGGTGTGGTTCCCAACTAATTACTTACTGATTGAATCTTTGCAGCGCTATCACCACTTCTTTGGCAACGACTTCAAAGTGGAATGTCCCTTTGGATCGGGTAACGAGATGAATCTGTGGGATGTTGCGACCAAACTAGAAGAGCGGATGATCGGTACCTTTTTAAGAGATGAACAGGGGAATCGTCCGGTATATGGCAATAATGAGACTTTTCAAAAAGATCCTCACTGGCGAGACTATCTGCTCTTTTATGAGTATTTCAACGGTGATACGGGTGAAGGGCTAGGGGCGAGCCACCAAACCGGTTGGACAGGGCTGGTCGCTAAGCTGATTCACCAATGCTGCGAATACCCATCGTGAACAGGATGCTCTATGCTCATGTAACCAGCTTGCTGGAACGCGGCGGCTGACAATGCCTCAGGGTTAGCGTTACCTTTAGACAGTACCTTTAGACAGTTGGGCCAACGGGAATAAACCGATGCGAAATTTCCTTAAGATTGCGGCTGCGAGTGCGGTAGGAACCATCGTCGGGCTGTTCAGCCTGCTGCTGCTACTGGGCATTGGGGCGTTTGGGCTGGTGGGGGTGCTACTCTCTTCCAGCGGTTCTGACTCAGAGGTGGGGCTCGATGGTGAGTCGGTGATGGTATTTGATTTGGCAACTGATATTGTTGATGGGGCGGTGCCGGGTTCGGGGTCGCTGCTGGGGATATATGGAGGCAATCCGTCGGTGTCGCTGTATGACACGTTGGAAGCGATCGCTGCTGCCGCCGAAGACGACAAAATTTCGGGCATTTACCTGAAGGGATTTCCCAACGAAGGGCTGGCGACGCTCAAGGAAGTCCGCCAGGCACTGAGTGACTTTAAGGAATCGGGCAAGCCGATTTGGGCTTACAGTACTGGTTTTGATGAGCGTGACTACTACATAAGTTCGGTGGCCGATAATTTGGTGCTAGCGCCTGTTGGCAACATAGAGATTAACGGCTTCCGCGCTGAGACTCAGTTCTTAGCCAATGCCTTGAAGAAGTATGGGATCGGTGTGCAGGTGCTGCGAGTGGGCCGCTACAAGTCGGCAGTAGAGCCATTTATCCGCTCTACCAGCAGCCCTGAAGAAAAACAGCAGACGCAGGCGTTGATTGGCGATCTGTGGGATGACTTTTTGCAGACGGTGTCGGGCGATCGCAATACTACACCTGAACAGCTCCAAAAGCTGGCTGACGAAGTCGCGATTATTGAACCTGAACAGGCACTGGCTGTAGGGCTAGTCGACCAGTTGGGATACTACGGAGACGTGATCAGTGAGTTACAGGCGCTGAGCGGCGGCGAACCAGACGATGAGGAGGAGGACTTCGCTCAGATTTCTCTGGCGGACTATGCGCTCATGCAGGCGACAGATCGTCAGCGAGCAGGCGGGGCCGATACGTTGGCAGTGGTATATGCCGAAGGTAATATTGTTATCGGCGATGACGTTGTTCCCGGTTCCATTACCTCGGGCGGGCTGGCCTCTGCCTTAAGAGAACTGCGCCGGGATGACGAGGTTAAAGCGGTGGTGTTGCGGGTCAACAGTCCGGGCGGTAGTGCGGTGGCCTCGGAGGAAATTGCCGATGAGGTCAGGCTGCTGGCTGAGGCTAAGCCACTGATTGTATCCATGGGCGACTATGCAGCGTCGGGCGGCTATATGATCTCTGCGCCGGGAGCCAAGATTTTGGCGTCGCCGAATACGATTACCGGTTCGATTGGCGTGTTTGGGCTACTGCTGAATTTTCAAGAGATTGCCAACAAAAATGGGGTTACTTGGGACGTGGTCAAGACCGCTCAGTTTGCCGATATGCAAACCAACTCTCGCCCCCAGACCGAAGCTGAGCTTAAAATTCAGCAGGACTATGTAGACAGCTTGTACGACCGCTTTATGGGTATCGTGGCGGCAGGGCGCGATATTCCTAAGGCGCGGGTGTCTCAGGTGGCCCAGGGGCGGGTGTGGACAGGTGAAGATGCGATCGCAGCCAACCTGGTCGATGAGCTGGGCGGCCTTGAAGATGCGATCGCCCTGGCTGCTAAAACCGCCGAAATAGACGATTATCAGGTCAAGGAGTTCCCTGAATTCCCTTCGCTGGAAGCACAGCTAATAGACAGTATTTTTGGTGCGGAGATTACCAGCCGGTTGCCCTGGAATAAAGATCCGCTGACAGATCAGCTGCTAAAGTTACGCCAGGAATTCACGCTGCTAGAGAGCTTGAACGACCCTAAAAACGTGTATATGCGACTGCCGTTTACAACAGAAGTTGAGTGAGCGCGTGACTGGCGGCAAAAACTGGTTCCGCCCTGCCGTAGCCAACATGCACGGCTATGAACCGGGTGAATGGCCCGCTATAGAAGCAGGCGTAATCAAGCTGAATTCTAACGAGAATCCTTATCCACCTTCACCCAAGGTGCTAGAGGCGCTGGCGGATTTTGGCGGGGAGTGGTTGCGCCGCTACCCAGATCCTCGGGCGACAGATTTTTGCCGGGTGGTGGGAGAGACTTTTGGCATTCCTGCCAGTTGGGTCATCGCGGGAAATGGCAGCGACGACTTGCTGACTCTGTTAGTGCGTGCTTGCGCTGGCCCATCTGCGAGCGACCGGGAAAGAGCGCTGGCATATCCCACACCGACTTATGTGCTGTATCGAACACTGGCCGCGATTCAGCCAGCCGGGACGGTTGAGATTCCCTATGAAGTAATAGGAGATGAGTGGCGGCTACCGGTGCAGAAGCTGATTGCGGCGCAGGCAGCGGTGACTCTGATTGCAACGCCGAATAGCCCAACCGGGCACGTTGTTTCAATGGCAGATTTGCGGACACTGGCGACAGGGCTCGATGGAGTGCTAGCGGTGGATGAAGCCTATGTCGATTTTGCTGGCTCTGGGGCAGACCAGGCGGCGATTGAGCTGATTAGAGACTTTGACAATGTTGTTGTTTTGCGAACGCTCTCTAAGGGCTATGGATTGGCAGGGCTGCGGTTGGGCTTCGGCTGCGCTCAGCCCGCATTGTTGGCAGGATTGTTCAAGATTAAGGATAGCTACAATGTGGATGCGATCGCTCTGCGGCTAGGGGCGGCAGCGGTTGCTGATCAGGCGTACAAGCAGGCGATCGCCCAAAGAGTGACTGTAGCCCGCGAGCAGCTCTCCATAGATTTGCAGGTTCTGGGGTTTCGGGTGTGGCCATCTCGTACCAATTTTCTGTTGGTAAAGCCGCCAGAGAAAAGCGCATATTTTTTGTACAAAAGTTTGAAAGCGCAACAGATCATGATTCGCTATTTCAACGAGCCCGGGTTAGATGATAAGCTGCGGATTACGGTAGGAACACCTCAGCAGAACCGGCAAATGGTGGAGGTGCTTGAGAAAGTGCTGGCAACCAAAGACGGGTTCCGGTCGCTCAGTAAAACCGATAAAACGCAGCCCTGTTGAACAGAATTGGGCAGTCCGATCCAAACGTCAGGGGTAATTTTCACGGAGATCCGCCCTATGTGCATCAGGCGCTAGCCTTTCACACCGCTGCCCGTCTCTCCACTGCCCGTCGCCCCACCGCCTACAATAGAACTAGCCGTCTCTTACGTAGAGAATACAGTGCAAATCACCATTGAACTACCCGACGATATTGCTAATCGGCTCAGTCAGCAGGTCAATAACCTATCACAACAAGCTTTAGAAGCATTGGCCATCGAAGGCGATCGCAGTGATCGACTTGGCCACAGTGAAGTCGGTCGTATGCTCAATCTTAATGGGCAGGAAGTAGAAGCCTTCCTCATAGACGAAATCGAGTTTAGCTAAGGTGAACTTAGCCATCAAGACAGGATGGCTAAGTATTTCAGAAATTTACGAGAGCCATCCCATGCAATTAGAAGATTACTTCAACTTTTTGGAACCCCACGACATTCGATTGCAGGGCACTCGTGTTGGGATCGAAAACATCCTGTATGACTACATATTTCGTGCTCGAACACCAGAAGAAATTGAGAAATCCTTTTCGACAATTACCTTAGACCAAGTGTACGCAACTATCCTTTACTACTTGCGTAACAAAGAATCCGTTGACCAGTACATGACTGACTGGATTGAATATGGCGAAAGGATGCGCAAGGAGCAGGCGGGAAACCCCTCCCCTTTCACGCTCAGGATGCGAGCACTAAAGGAGAAGCAAGCCGCCTCTCAGTAATGCTGAAGTACTTGATTGACGAAAATTTGTCGCCCCTCTATGCCGAGCAGTTAAGACGACGCAACCCCAGCCTGGTTGTTCGCACAGTCAGAGAACCGGGCGTTCCTGGAAAAGGAACCCTCGACCCAGAGATACTTAGCTGGGGCGAACTCAATCAGTTCGTGCTGTTTACGAACAACCGCGCATCTATGCCCAGGCATTTGAAAGACCATCTCGCCGAAGGTCGTCATATGCCAGGGATTTTAACGCTCAATCCAAATATGAGTATCGGCGAAACAATTGACGAATTGCTCACGGTGGCAGAAGCCGCCTTCGAGGATGAATTTCAAGATCGAATTGATTTTCTGCCGGTTAGCTGAGCGAAATATTAGCTGTTTCTACCCCTTCACACCGCTGCCTGTCTCCGATGGCACAATGTACCGCTGAGCCGCTACAAAAAATAAAATGACCGGCACAATTGAAATTACCGAGCCCGCCGCAATCAGCCGCCAGTCCAAGGAAAAGCTACCGGCTAAGCGAGCCACGCCTAGCGGCAGCGTGTAATATTCTGGCCGATCTAAAATCAGCAAAGGCCAGAGAAAATCGCTCCACGAGCCGATGAAGACGAAAATTGCGAGCGTGACTAAGGCCGGTCGCACGGACGGAATCATGATGTGCCACCAGATGCCTAGCTCAGTGCAGCCGTCCATCCGCGCTGCTTCTTCGAGTTCTTTGGGGACGGTTTGAAACGCCTGACGCATGAGGAAAATGCCGAAGGCCGAGGCGATAGAAGGGAATATTGCGCCGATGTAGGAATTGGTGAGCCCGAGCTGCACGGTGAGGATGTACAGCGGAATCATCACAATTTGGAAGGGAATTAAAATCGTGGAAACAATCAGTGAAAACAGGACTTCTCGCCCTTTAAAGTTCAGCCGAGCTAAAGGATAGGCGGCTAGCGAGCATAGAACTAAATTGAGGATGACAGTGACGACGGCAATCAGAGTGCTGTTAAAAAAGTAGCGGCCAAAGGGGTTGGTTTGCCAGACTTTTGTAAAGTTACCGAAGGTGGGGGATTGGGGTAAAAACTGCGGCGGGAATTGGAACAGGTTTTCGGTGGGGCCTTTGAAGGCGGTGCTGACCAGCCATAGGAGCGGTAGGAGCATGACCAGCGAGATCGCACCCAACACCCCATACATTAGAAGAGATCGCCCCCAGCCCCGACTATCCACCTGGCCCATCAGCCAAACTCCCGACTCTGCATCAGCCACATCCCGGCAAAAGAATCAGAATCAGGGCTATCCTGCACGGCAATAAAGTGAACATTATTCGCCGCTGCCTTCGCATCCTCAAACCGCTGGCCTTCGGCCTGAGTGTCTGGCGTAACCAGGTCTGCCAGCAGCCAGGTTTCAGTCGTGCCCGTCTCCATCAGCAGCCGTGCCGTATTCGTATTGGCTGAAATATAGTTGGTCGATTCTTCCCGTCCGGCCTTTACGCAGGCAATCTCTAGCCCGGACATCCAAGCTGCTAGCGCCGTTGCCCGAGACGAATAAATGATAAAGCCTGGGATTGGCGTATCGGGGCTCACGCCTGCGGCCTCTAGCGGGAAAGATTCACCAAAGCCTATATCCCACTCACCCATCTCAGCAAAATCCTTAGCGGGCAGGCTCACCAGCGCCCACTTTTGGCCTCGCAAAGCATCCGGCAAAGGATTTACAACCTCTAGCGGTTTCGCCACTGAGGGAGCAGCCCCAGCCTGATATCCCGGTTCGTTGGGATACACGTTTTTCTGCCGGTCTTCCAGCCACTGCTGTAGGGCCAGCGTGCGGCGACTCGGGTAGGGCAGCAGCCCAGTTTCCTCGCAGGCCCGCTTGATCATGTTCTGCATTTGATAGCGGAAGTAGCGCACTCGGGTCGGCTGAGTGCCAGACTGGGCGATCGCCGCCGCCATCGCCGCCTTAAGCTGATCCGAATTCACCTCACTATTCGACACATACTGACTGTAGCGAAACAGCTTTTCAGGATCGTCATCTACCGACTGCAATCCCTCGCAAATCAGTATCTCCCAACGTTTTTTCTGGCGTTCGTCCAGTATCGGTCTGGAGTAAAAATCCAGCTCCCAAACAGTACCCATAGTTTTAGTTATTGTCGCCTTCAGACAGCGTTTTCGCGACATTTTGCGCCCGCTCTTCAGCTTCGGCCATCATGGTCGCCATGTCCTTTAAAATTTCGCCTGGATACTTTTCGAGCACCTGAGTCGAGAGCGCAATTCGGCCCCGCTCATCATCAATATTAAGCACTACCGCCTTGATCGGATCGCCCACTTTGAACACATCGCCCAAGGCAGATACATAACTCTTACTGACTTGCTTAATGTGCAGCAGACCTGACGCACCGCCAAAATCAATAAACGCGCCAAAGGGCTTAATCGAGGCGACTGTTCCTTCTACCAGTTCGCCTTTGGCTAGGTGGCTCATCGCCGAAGCTCGGGCCGCGACCCGCTCAGAAAGCAGCAGCTTATTGTTTTCTGGATCGACTTCTAAAAAGGCCACGTTGAGAGTTTGTCCCATTACAGCGTCGAGGTCTTCTACTCGCTTAGCCAGATGCGATCTGGGAATAAACGCCCGCAAGCCGCTGACATCGGCAGTTACGCCGCCTTTATTGCTGCCAGAAACGATTACTTCCAGCACGTCGCCATTTTCCTGACGTTCCTTCAGGCGCTCCCACAGCTCTTTAATCTGCATTTGGCGAATAGAAATCACCAGTTGACCATTTGCATCCTGGTCACGCACGATTAAAAACTTGCGCTCCGTACCAATCGGGACTGCTTCTTCTAAAGTGATACCCGATTCCAGGGAAGCTTCTTTAGTTGGCAAAAAGGCTGCTGACTTACCGCCGATATCAACATAGGCCCCATCGCTCTCGTGGGTTTCAACGACACCAGTCACTACGCTACCGCGCTCAAACTGGTAGTTCTGCTGATCTAGGGCTTTGGCAAAATCTTCGGCTGAAAAGGTCAACGGAGAAAGCTCCTTCAAGGTCGGTATCTATAGCCTTTCAAATATATAAGGTTATTGACGACTTTAGGGCGAGTCTGCTGTGAATGGAGGGCGATCGCTCCAAACCACGCAGACACCCTGGTTATCGTCAAGAATTATTGAGCAGACCCCTAAAAAATAAAATCCGCCCCCACGAACAGCAAATTCCCGACTAATCTCGTAGGTAGAGACAATCTGTACTAAAATTCCGTTGGGTTTATGCTGAGCGTTCAACGCCTAGCAAACCTCTCTTTGCCGCATGGGGAGCGCGTGACAGTGGTTCAGTTCCATATTCAAACCGACAGCGAAATACCGGCATCCACGCAGCTATACGACCAAATTTGGTTTGCGATCGCCTCTCGCCAGTATCCGCCCGGCTACCGCCTGCCCAGCACGCGTCAGCTCGCTATGCAAACCGGCCTACACCGCAATACCATCAGCAAGGTATACCGCCAGCTAGAAGATGCGGGCGTAGTTGAAGCCATGCCAGGATCGGGCATCTACGTACGGGCTGAAGGCACGACAGAAATCGTCAAGCCCGGTTCGCCGCTGCTCGATAAGTTTCCAAAAGCCCAGGAATTGGTCGAAAATAGCTTAGATGAGCTGTTGCGGCAGGGCTGCTCCCTGCATCAATCACGCGAGCTATTTATGGCAGAGGTCGATTGGCGGCTGCGCTGTAGCGCTCGGGTACTTGTCACTATTAAAAAGGAAGACGGCGCGGGCGAGCTGATGGTGCGCGAACTTGAGCAGGCGCTGAAAATTCCCGTGCAGCTCGTGCCCTTGGAAGAACTGGAGCAGGTGCTCTCTCAGACGCGCTCAGGCACGGTGGTAACTAGCCGGTATTACATCAATGAGGCGGAGGCGATCGCCGCCCCTAAATCAGTCCGCGTCATCCCCATCGACATTTACGACTACGCCCGCGAGCGCGAGCTACTCAAAGAACTCCCCAAAGACACCTGCCTGGGCCTGGTCAGCCTCAGCACGGGCATCATCCGCATTGCCGAAGTGCTCTCCTACAGCCTGCGCGGCGACGACATCCTGGTCATGACCGCCCAAACTGACGACACCCAAAAGCTATCCGCCGTCGTCCGCAGCGCTCAAACCATCGTGGCGCTAGACACCGCTAGCTATCCGGCGATTAAAGAAGCTCTCCTCGCTGCCCGCAACGACATCATCCGCCCCCCGGAAATCGTCCGCTGCGAAAACTACATCGGCGAAAAGTCGATAGGCCGTCTGAAGCGCGAGCTAGGGCTGGATTAAGGGCTGTAGCTCGTGGTCACAAAGAAGTTCAAAACAGCCAAAAAGCCCTATGAGTCTTATCACCTCGCAGGGCTTTTATGCTTTTTATCTACTATTCCCAAGTCAATATGATACCAAATGCGGTATCATATTGAAAACAGACAGTCAAAAAACCACCAAACATAATAAAAGCCATGAAAAGTAATTCAGATGACAAAGTTAGAAAAGTTAGTAGAATCATTTCTGTCCAACTCTAGTGATTTTAAATTTTCGGACGTAGAAAAAGTTTTGAGTGCATTCGGCTTTCAAGAAGTGCGATCAAAAGGCAGTCATCACATGTTTCGGCATCCAGACGGTCGTAAACCTCTATCTATTCCTAAGAAAGGGAAAAAGGTAAAGAAGACTTATATCAAAAGAATCGTCCAGCTACTTGAGTTGGAGGAGTGGTATGAACAGCAAAAAAAAGACTGAAGAAAAATCGTTAGATTTCTACCTTAATCTCAACTATCCTATTACGCTGTATCCCGAAGAAGAAGGCGGTTTTACTGTTGAAGTTGTGGATTTGCCTGGGTGCCTGAGCCAGGGAGAAACGGTAGAAGAAGCCTTCGAGATGATCGCAGAAGCGCGCGAGCTTTGGATAGAGACTGCCTACGAATATGGCGACCCAATTCCAATGCCATCTACCGAAGCGACATACAGCGGCAAGACAATGCTGAGAATGCCGAAGTCTTTACACGGCAAGCTAGCAGAAAGCGCCAAACGCGAAGATGTCAGTTTGAATCAGTACATCGTGTCCCTGCTTAGTGAGAGGAACGCCCTTAGGACAGTTGAGGAAGTTCGCAGTCAGCTGAACGAAATTCGTCAGCAGCCGAAGCGAAAGGAGCCTTCGGCTTACTTAGTGAATGAAGGCTAGAAACTGAGGCTCGATACAATCTGAGAATCCAACATCGGGTATAGTCCGAACAGCTATTGGGTTTGGCTGAAGGTGAGATGAGTGTGGGCAGTAAACAGGTTAACGACCAGCCACTGAGCTTTTATATGAATCTGAATTATCCGGTGGCGCTCTATCCGGAAGAGAATGGCGGATTTACAATTGCCGTGATGGATGGCTCTACGGGATTGATTATGCAGCGGCGGTAGGGAAATGCCAGCAAATGAGGCATCGCAGTCGAAAGCGCTCAAAGTTTCTGAAGCCGTAGCCAGAGCGTTTGATTAACTTCAGTCGGTTGTTGATACCTTCTACGACC
>JBBQAC010000387.1:0-1858 GCA_038315915.1 Phormidesmidales cyanobacterium | reverse complement strand
TTCATCGGGCTCTATCTAAATTGCAAGAGCACGATACAGGGCTCTGGGCGTTGCCGCAGAGCTTTTTCTATTTCTACCAGGCTATGTGCTATTTTTTACGCTGATGCCAACTTAGCTTTTCCCGCTTTCAGTTGATACCCCGAACAGCTACTGATCGGCGAGCCAAGCTGCGATGCCTGCTGCTAGTGTGGTGGCCAGTTCCTCCTGAGAGTCTTCATCTGTAATCCACTCAAACTCTTCGGGGTTGATCATAAATCCTAGCTCTAAAAGCACCGAGGGCGCGACAGTTGGCCGAGTCAGCGCCAAATTGTTCCAAAACACACCGTACGACTCGCGGTCTAGCTCTGCCACCAGATAGTCATGTAAAAAAGCCGCCAAGCTATGAGCCTGCGGGTAGTACCAGAACGTCCCAATGCCTGCCGTCTCCAGGGCATTGCCAGCGTCGGGCAGGGCGTTGTAGTGAATGCTTAGCGCCAGGGTAGGCTCGCTTTGCTCAATCATTGCCACCCGATCAGCCGGGTACAGATCGTCGTCGCCTTCGCGGGTCATAACGACTGTCGCCCCTCGCGCTTCAAGCTGATCGCGAAGCAGCTTGGAAACAACTAGCGTTACATCTTTTTCGGGATAGCCTGTCGGCCCTCGTGAGCCCAGATCTTCGTTACTGCCGTGACCTGGGTCAAGCAGTATCGTCGTGCCGCTCAGGCTATCTTCAGGCGGTGCATGGCGCAGTGACAAAAACAGAGTAGAGCCCTCGTAGCGAAGCTTGTAGCCCCACTGCTGAGGCTGCTTAAAGTGGAAGGTATATTCAGCGCTATCGGGCAGCACCGAGTGAAAATCCATCCGCTCTACCACCGGGTCGTTCGAAAAGTAAATGGTGTCGGTTTGCGGCGTAGTGTTGTGCAGTGTGAGGGTGAGTGACTGGGTGTCTTGACGCACCGATACTGGCACGGGCGTTTGCAAAGGAAACGCCACCTCTGTCCAATCGCCTGCTGGCTGGGCACTGATACCGCGAATAATACTGGTGGGCGGCACTGAGGCGCTGCTGATTTCGGTTTCAGCCGCTTTGATCCAGCCGCCGTAGTCGAGCCGTAGCCACTCTCCATCGCGGCCAGTAATCGCCGCGCGGGTGCCTGCGGGGAGCGGAGTGATCCGGGAGTAGCTGGTGCTGGGGCCAGTGCGGGCGACCCCTTCAGTGGGGGTCACTTCAGCTACCTGAAATTGGTTAGGCGATAGGATGCTGACCTGGCCGGGGGCTTCGGCGGTGACCGTTTTGCCCTCTGCTCGGAGTGTAAAGCGGGGATGGCCCAGGTCGCCGGGTACGGTGGGCATGGCGCAGCCTGCGTATTCGGTGGCGCTGAGGGTGACTGGCGCAGTTTGTGCGGTCAGTACAGATGAATTTGGCGGCAGATCTACGCTGGTTTGCGGCATCAGGGCGATGGACTGGTTGCCCAGGGTGGCGGAGACTTGGGCGTTGGGGGAGGCGATCGCACTCAAACAAATCAGCTCACCCGGCATCCGCGCAATATCCGCAGCAGGCAGCAGCGTCCCTTCGGCAAACCCTATCCCATGCGGCATTGGCGGCTCATTCGATATCCGCGTAATCAGCAGCGTCAGGCTCTCACCACCCTGCGTCAGCGTAAACGTATTTTCACCCAGCTCCAGCGGCAAAGTCGGCGCAAAGTGACCGTCCTCGCTACGGTTCTCAATCGGTTGACCATTGATCGTGACGGGCATGTCGGGATCAGCCGTACCGATGAAGAAAATGCGATCGGCGACCGTCTCATGTTCTGGCGGCGGATAGGCGACAAATAGATCGCCAGGAGAGTTCTGCATTTGGGCTTGAGCTAGTGCAGTTGGG
>JBBQAC010000075.1:0-16217 GCA_038315915.1 Phormidesmidales cyanobacterium | reverse complement strand
CTCATGACTGCCTTGAACAGGGAGAATCGGCAGCTCAGGTGTTTGCCAGACTATTCGACAAACAGAATAAGGGAGGTGCTCCTATGACCGCGTAGATGACACCTATTCTATTTTTCTACCGTCAGAGCACAACACTCAAGTCACTACCTATTTGCAGTGGACTTCAAAGCACTCTACCCTGATTCCACATGTTGGGCTGTGCCCGGTCTGGAATCTAAACGGCCAGAGCTACCGATTGATCGAGTAATCAGCCCAGATGAACATAGCCCATGGCCTGGGCTAGAGTTGTTGTTCCTCAACGGGTTCAGAACGCTGAGCTTAAGTGGATTCGACTCGCTCAATGAATGCGTATTTTTTCACCCGACAAGCCGCACGCTGATACTCACGGATGCTGCCTTTCACTTTGATGAGCGCTTTCCGTTTGTTACGAAGCTGGCGATCAGAGTAGCCGGTGGATATAAAAGCCTAAGTCCTTCTTTGCCAGAGCAGATTGCGACAACGGCAAAAGGTGAGGTGAGGCAGTCGATTACACAAATATTAGAGTGGGACTTCGAGAGAGTGATTATGGCGCACGGTAGCCTGATAGAGAAGGGCGGAAAGCAGGCACTTAAGAGAGGTTATGAGAAGTTTTTGGGCGGAGGTAGTTTGTAGCGATCGCACCCTACCCTCCTCACTACGTCTTGCCAGCATTAGGTGAAGCAATGGCATTCGTTTTCTGAACCTGCCTAATCCGTTTTTTAAGCTGAATGAGAACTCTCAGCCACTGCTGAGCAGGCTTGTCAAAAAAGGTAAAAATGTCTCCAAAGGCAATATCTCCATTCTCATGGTGTACCCAGTGCGCCTCGGGCGTCACCACATAGCAAAAGCGGCAGAATCTCTGAGCCCATCTCGGCGTTTGCCAGCCCATTTTGGTTGTGTGCCGCCAAACCACATGAAACTCGCCGAAGAGCAAACCGATAATCGTCGCTGCCGGAGAAATGGGCCAGAGGAAAACTGCCAGCCCAATATACGGTAGCGCACCTAGCAGACCGTCGAGCATAACCAGCGGATGCTGAGAGAGCACGGCGTAGTGCTGAAAGGTCTGTTTCTTCTCGTGGTGTACGCGGCAGTGTAAGCGGCCAAACGCATGTTCAGGGACGTGATAGACAAAAGTAGAAACAAAATCACCGATCAAGAGTAGCAAGCCGGTGATGGCAACTATTTTTACGCTTTCTTCCAATACTTTGAGAGCAAAAACCAAATTAAAATTCCTTTGCTATTCAACCTGATCGGACGTATATAGCGTGAAGGTTGAGAGCGCAATAAAACCAGCGTAAGGTTTGGTTAAAGCATGTTAGCGCCTCCTGAAAAAGCAGTTATAGATAGATTTAAAAATCTATAGATATTTGGGGATCATTTTGTGCTTATGAATGTTTGGTTTGGAGTCTTTCAAAGTCAAGCAGGTAGATGTTTCTTAGGCTCGTAAGAAGAAATGTTAAAGGTCAGGCGAAAATAGTTTTTCTTAAAGGGACGATATCGTCCTCTTAATCTTTCGATGAAACGCTAGTCCCTTGGAAACACAAAACACGACTTTGTTCTCGACTATCATCTTTGGTCTTTCATGAAAGATGTGCCGCAGTGAGCAATTAGCCTGGAAAATGTTCTGCCAGGTTCTAAGCCAATTTAAAAAAAATGCTGCTCACTGTTTTTGAAGGCTGAAAGCGCTCGAAAGAAAAACACTAATCTCATTCAACAGCGTTTCAGCGGTTTCTTTATGCTCACTCAGGTATACGGCTTTTAGGAGTTCTACTCATGGCAAATTTCGATACCATTCATCCCGCTCAGATCCAAGGCGTTGGCGGCACCGGCTACATTGTTGATCCGTTCGTGACCATTGGCGACACTACTCCCACTGCTAACTCAGATGACAGCGACTATCTGGCTCCCGGCGTTCCCGATGGACTAGGTGCCTACGCGCTCAATGACAGCACCGTTCGGATTTTGGTCAATCATGAGTTAGCAGAGGGCATCGGCTACGCTTACACGCTGGCCAATGGCACTGAGCTGCCAGGGGCTCGAGTGAGCTTTTATGACGTTGACAAAGCGACCCGCACGGTAGTGGATTCGGGCCTTGCTTACGATACGATTATCAATCGCCAGGGTGAAGTCGTCGATGATATTGCCGACCTGGAGTACGAAGGGCTCAATCGCCTCTGCTCGGCTCAGTACGTTCCGGCCAGTCAGTTTGGCGAGGGCATGGGCCTGGTCGATAGCCTCTTTTTCACCGGAGAAGAAACAGGCGGTGGGACTGAGTTTGTTGTTGACCCGGCGACCAATACCATGTACGCCGTTCCCTGGATGGGTCGGGCTGCTTGGGAGAACGTCACTGAGCTTAATACAGGAAGCTCAGACAAGGTGGCTTTGCTCATCGGCGATGACCGAGAGGGCGCACCTTTGATCATGTATGTGGGGACTAAGGATGCCAGTAGCAGCGACTTACTAGCGCGCAACGGTTTAGTCGGCGGTGATCTGTATGTATGGGTAGCAGACTCAGGCGAAACTACCCCTGAAGAATTTAATGGAACTGGCGCGAGCCGCAATGGTTCTTGGGCTGCCATTAGCTTTTATGACGCTGCTCAAGCAGGCACCGCGCTTGATACGGATGGCGACGGCGATGTTCAAGATGAGCTGGGCTACGATGCCGATGGCTTTGCCACTCAAGCTCAGCAAGATGCCCTGGCAGAAGCTGCCGGAGCCTTCCGATTCTCTCGGCCTGAGGATGTCGCTACCAACCCCGAAGATGGGACGATAGCAGTACTCGCTTCCACGGGCCGCGACAGTCTCTTCCCTTCAGATAGCTGGGGAACGACCTACACTATCGACACCGATTTTAATGCCAGTGGCACCCCGGTATCGGCTGAGGTCAAAGCTATTTATGACGGTGACGATGCCGGGGCGGGTCAGTTTGCAGGCCCTGACTTTGGCTTGCGCAGTCCTGACAATCTCGATTGGTCTGCTGATGGCTTTATCTATGTCCAGGAAGATCGCTCCATTGACGAATTTGGTCTGACCTCTGGTGAAGAGGCTTCTATTTGGAAGCTTAATCCCACTACTGGAGAGCTGACCCGGATTGCCCAGACGAATCGCACGACCGGTGTTCCGGCTGGGCAGACCGACACTGATCCCACCGATATTGGCAACTGGGAATCCTCCGGCATCCTGGACGTTTCTAAGCTGTTTGACGCAGATCCTGGCACCTTGTTTATTGGCGATGTTCAAGCTCACAGCGTGGAGAAAGGCATCATTGATGAGGCAAATCTGGTGCAGGGCGGGCAACTCTTCTTTTTGTCTGCCAACGTAGCCGAGCTAGAAGGCTACGCCTCGCTACCCGCTGACACCTTTGCTGAAGGGCCACCGACTGGCGCAGGCATTGACGCTAACGGTCGCACCGGGCCGTTTGCAGGGCCACCTGTTCAAGGCTTCAGCGGCGTGCAGTTCGCACCGGGTGGCGACGGCTCATCCTATTGGTTTTTGTCAGACAATGGCTTTGGTTCAAAGACTAACAGCGCTGACTATTTGCTGCGGATCTATCAGGTTGATCCTGATTTTGCCGGGTCAGAAGGCGGCGATGCGACGGTTGAAATTCAAGATTTTGTCCAGCTCAGCGACCCGGATGGGCTGATTCCATTCGACATTCAAAACGAGGGCACGTCTGAGCGAAATCTGACCGGCTCTGACTTTGATGTGGAGTCTTTGGTGATTGATAGCCAGGGCGAAATTTGGATCGGGGAAGAGTTCGGCCCCTACCTACTGCACTTTGACGTAACAGGCAAGCTGCTAGCTGCGCCGATCCCGACACCAAACGTGACTAATTTCAACACGCTGAACGGACAAGATCCGATTGTGATTGGTCACCGGGGCGCTAGCGGTAGCCGCCCGGAGCATACGCTGGCTGCGTATGAGCTAGCGATCGCACTAGGGGCAGACTTTATTGAGCCTGACTTAGTGGTGACGAAAGACGGGGTACTGGTGGCTCGCCACGAGAACGAGATTTCGGGGACGACCGATGTGAGCGATCGCCCCGAGTTCGCCGACCGCCAAACTACCAAAACCATCGACGGCATCGAGCAGACCGGCTGGTTTGTCGAGGACTTTACCCTAGCTGAGCTAAAGACCCTCAGGGCCACAGAGCGCATCCCCAGCGTCCGCCCCGATAACACTGCCTTTGACGGTCAGTTCGAGATTCCGACCTTGAAGGAAGTCATCGATCTGGTGAAATCTGTCGAAGCCGAAACCGGCAAGCAAATCGGCATCTATCCGGAGACCAAGCACCCCACGTTTCTATCTCAGGAAGGCCGCTATCTAGACGGTACGCCAATTAACCAGGACACCAGCCAACTCCTGATAGACACTTTGATTGCAGAAGATTTCACCGATCCTAACCGGATTTTCATTCAGTCTTTTGAAGTGCAAAACCTGATCGAAATTCAGGCTCGCCTGGACGCTGAAGGGCTGAGTGACATTCCGCTGGTACAGCTCTACGGGGACACCACCGCCAGTGCAAATCCAGCAGATGCTTTCTCCTTTCCCTACGATATCCGCTACAACGTTGCTCAAGGCAATGACCTGGCCGCTATCTACGGCCAAGACTTTCTGGATGCTGCCGAAAATCCGCTCTCTGAAAACACCGTTTACGCCGATCTCGACGATGCTGAGTTTTTGCAAATTATCAGCGATCGCTACGCTGAAGGCATTGGCCCCTGGAAGAACAACTTCCTGCTGCGCGAATCCTTGGAGACCCCGGTAGATGGCGATGGGGACGGCAAGGCTGAAATCGCCTCTCAACTCACAGGCGAAGTGACTTCTCTAGTCGATGACGCTCACGCCGCTGGTTTGCAGGTTCATCCCTACACGCTGCGGGCCGAAGAGCAGTTCTTGACCCTCACCGCCGACGGCACTCCCCAAACCCTGGAAGATGAGATTGTTCAGCTCATTCAAGTCGGGGTAGACGGCTTCTTCACCGACTTCCCCGGCATTGGCTCAGAGGTTATTGATACCGTTACCGCAGCCACCGTTTTCTCTCCTGATAACCCGGCAGTGCTCGGTGGCGAGGCCACTGCAAATCTACCTCGCTCTCGCGGCTACGAAGGCATGGCCTTCAGCCCTGATCGACAAACCCTGTATCCCATGCTAGAAGGCACAGTACTAGGCGACCCGGTCGGTTCACTGCGGATCTACGAATTTGACGTAGCTAGCAGCAGCTTTGAAGGGTTGGCCGGTCTGTACCAGCTAGCCGCGCCGGATCATGCGATCGGTGACTTTACCCCAATCAATACCCACGAGTTTTTGGTAATTGAGCGGGATGGCGGCCAGGGCGATGCTGCTGAGTTCAAGCAAATCTTTAAAATCGATCTGTCTAACATTGACAGTGATGGCTTTGTCAAGAAAGAAGCAGTGGTTGACCTGCTGAGCATTGGTGACCCGGCTGACCTCAATCGCGACGGCGATACCACCTTCGATTTTCCCTTTGTCACTATCGAAGATGTCTTAGTGTTAGATAAAGACACCATCCTCGTAGCTAATGACAACAACTATCCTTTCTCCCAAGGACGGGACTCTGTTGAAATTGACAACAATGAAATTATTCAAATCAAGCTCAATCAGCCGCTCGATTTGGATGCTCGTTTGGGCGTGGCGGGCCTAGATCGCTACGGCATTGAGGGCAGCGAGTTTGACACCGTTGAACCCGCTCAAATGGATGGCTTAGCGGGCTACACCGTCGATCCGCTCTTTACCATTGGTGAAACCTACGGTGGCTACACGCCAACCGGCGTTTTAGACGGCTTGGGTGCCTATGCGCTCAATGACAGCACCGTGCGCGTGTTTGCCAACAGTGAGCTGAGCAGCGAACAGGGCTACGCCTATACGCTCGCCAACGGGACTGAACTCACGGGCGGGCGAGTTAACTTTTTCGATGTGGACAAAGCGAGCTTATCGGTTGTAGAAGCAGGACTCGCTTATGACACCATCATCAACCGACAAGGAGAAGTGGTTGATGAAGTGACCGACCTTGAACACGAAGGGCTAGATCGTCTGTGCTCTGCGCAGTACATCGTGGCTGAGCAGTTTGGTGAAGGGCGAGGGCTAGCAGATGCACTCTTCTTTACCGGCGAAGAAACCGGCGGCGGTACTGAGTTTGTTGTCGATCCGGCAACCGATACGCTGTACGCGGTTCCCTGGATGGGTCGCGCTGCCTGGGAGAGCGTCACCGAGCTAGATACCGGCACAACAGACAAAGTAGCCATTCTAGTCGGCGACGACCGGGGAGGAGCGCCGCTGTTAATGTACATCGGCACTAAAGATACAAGTGAAAGCGCCGGGCTGCTGGAGCGTAATGGCCTGGTCGGCGGTCAGCTTTATGTGTGGGCAGCAAGCAGCGGTGAAACGACCCCTGAGGAGTTCAATGGCACCTTTGAGAGCCGTGCCGGTAGCTGGATGGAGATTGACTACTATGACGCTAGTCAGGCCGGTACTGCTGAAGTTGACGAGAATGGCGACAGCAACCAGGATTCGCTAGGCTACGATGCCGATGGCTTTGCCACTCAAGCTCAGCAAGATGCCCTGGCAGAAGCGGTTGGGGCCTTCCGGTTCTCTCGGCCTGAAGATGTCGCTACCAACCCCGAAGATGGGACGATAGCCGTGCTTGCTTCCACAGGTCGTGACAGTCTCTTCCCCTCAGATAGTTGGGGAACGACCTACCGCATTGACACTGACTTTAGCGCTGAGGGAATGCCGCTAACCGCTGAAGTGAAAGCGCTCTACGATGGTGACGATGCCGGGGCGGGTCAGTTTGCAGGGCCTGACTTTGGCCTGCGCAGTCCTGACAACGTGGACTGGGCTGATGACGGCTACATCTACGTTCAGGAAGACCGCTCTTACAGTGAGTTTGGTCTGACCTCGGGCGAAGAAGCCTCGATCTGGCGGCTCGATCCGGAGACCGGTGAAATTGTCCGCGTTGCTCAGATGGATCGCAGCGCCCTGCCGCTGGGCCAAACCGATAGCGCCCCGGGAGATATCGGCAACTGGGAGTCTTCTGGCATCATCGATGTTTCCGGTCTGTTCGACCAAGATCCGGGCAGTCTATTCCTCTTTGATGTGCAGGCTCACAGCCTTGTAGATGGTGTGATTGCTGATGAAAACTTAGTGCAAGGCGGGCAGCTAGCCTTCCTGAGGGCACCTGAAGGGGATATTCCCGCCGGTAAAGAAGTGATCGGCACTGATGGGAATGAAGCGCTTCCTGGCGGTCGCGGGATGGATATTATCGCCGGACTGTTGGGAGATGATGTTATTCGCGGCGGCGCGGGTGATGACATTTTGCGCGGTGATAATAACAGCCGTCGTTCTGGCGGGACAGTCGGCGGCAATGACACCATCTTCGGCGGTGCGGGCAATGACCGCATCGGCGGCAAAGGCGGCAATGACCGGCTCTTTGGCGAAGCGGGCGACGACCGTATTTATGGTGACGATGGCGACGACCTGATTCGCGGCGGTCTCGGTAACGATGTCTTGACCGGTGATGACAACTCCGGCGGCAGCGGTAGCGATACCTTCGTTCTCGCGCTGGGCGAAGGGACTGACACCATTACCGACTTTGAGGTGGGCATCGACTTCATTGGGCTCGCTGACGGCCTCACCTTTGGCAGTCTGTCGGTGACAGCGCAGGGGACTAGCACCCTAATTTCGGCGGGGGATGAAACCCTTGCTGAGCTTTTGGGCGTCAACGGCCTCACCGAAAGCTCGTTTGTTCTGGCTTAAGCTAGCTGTTTAGTCTAAAGGTCAAAAACAGTCACACAAACAGATATGAACGGTTGACAAGTTGACTTGGTTGGGATGGCTTTTCGAGGTCATCCCTTTTTATTTCTATGTTGCGCTCAATACATCCGCAGAATTGATCAACTGCTCACAAACCAATCTTTACCTAAGCAAGATAATGTCTGAAATCGAGGGAAGGTGATCAGAATTTTTACTCAGGTTAATTGTTATGACTCCTAAAAATATTGTAATTTCCCTGGATGGGGCAACGTTCTCGATTCTGCAGGACTACTTCGCCAACAATCAGCTCGATAGCAATACAGGACTGGGCTACTTAGCAAATGCTGGGATCTTTCTACCGAGTACGCCAGCGACGGCTTCGCTGACTGCGCCGGGGCATATTGAGCTTGCCACTGGCTCCATCGCTGCCAATAACGACATCAACAGCAATTTCTTCCACCCGGTAGCAAGCCCCTTCACGGCTGGCATCAGCGGATTTGGGGCACCCATCGGCGGGTACGACATTCATGGTGAAGGGGCCAGCGAAAGTGAAGTGCTGACTGCCGAACCGCTGTGGCTGCGGCTGCGAGAGGAAGGTAAAACGGTGGTCGCGGCGACTTTTCCGGGGGCGGATGGTGCTGATATTACCTTGCCGGGTAGCGGCGACCTGATTCAGTCAAGTGAGCTGCGCACAGTGGATTACACGGTGCCTTTTGGGTCTTTTGCCGGGATTGGTGCGCAGGGCTTCAGTTTGGAGGCGGCAGATTTTACCGCTGCGGCAGCGCAGGCGACGGCGGATTTGGCCGCTTTGGGACTGGTCTCTTTTAGCGATGTGAAGGTGGCTGAATTGGAGGCGATCGCCTCTACTCAACTTTTTGGGGGAAGCGATCGCGACTACGCTATGCAGGTAGCAGCCATTGACACCACTGACGACAGCATCGTCAACTACAACGAAGTGGTAGTTTTTGACGCCAACCAGGGCATTGAAGCGGCCACCAGCCCGCTAGAAGTCGGCTCCGCTTTTCTCAGCGATGAAAATAGCCTGGGCCTCTTCTACTTCGAAGGTAGCAACAACGTCGTCGGAACGGCTTATGACCTGACTGCGCTCGATCCAGATCTCTCCACCGTCCGGATTATTCGCACCTCAGCTAATAGCATTCCCCGCAACGCTGCCGTCATTGATAACGTCAACGACATCAACAACAACGTCGGCTTCTGGCAACCTCAATCAGATTTTCGCATCCCAGAACGGCTTTCCCCCGGACTCGAAGACTTCTCTGACCAGGAGCTAGAAGCCGTCTATTCAGATCTCGTCGAGAGCTTTGTAGAATATCAAACCGACGTTTTCCTGCGCAGCATCCGGCAAACGCCCAACGCTGATTTGGCTCTGGGATACCTCCAGCAGCCAGACGGGGCCGAGCACCAGTTTTTACTCACCGATTCTCGCCAGCCAACCGACTTCAACGACGCCAGTACCATCGGCGCAGGCCAAGATCCGGCGGTGGTAGAGCGCTTCGCAGGGAATGTGCTGTTCTCCTATCAGGTCGCCAGCGACGCCGTTCAGCGAATTATTGATGAAGTCGGCGTCGATGAAAACGGTGTGCCAAACAGCAACATTATGGTGGTATCCGACCACGGATTTACGACCTTTCATACCGCTGTCGCCATCAACAACATTCTGGCCAATGCGGGCTTCGATCCGAATCAGGTGCGTGCCGTAACCAGCGGCCCTGCGGTTAATATTTACATCAACCTGGCAGGCCGCGAACCTGATGGCACAGTCTCTCTCAAAGAGTACGTCACCCTTCAGCAGCAGGTGGTTGAAACGCTCGCAGGTCTGCAAGATAGCAACGCAGCTTACGCCCCCACAGGCGCGGTCGATCTCTTCGACAAAATTTACGAGCGTCCCATCCCGCTTGATCCTACGACCGAAGACATTATCAACGCCACCAACGGCTTTATTGGTCAGGACGCAGGCGATGTGTTTGCCCTGCTCACACCGGGCTACAACTTCGACGGTTTTCGCCCGGAGGTGCCGCGCCAGGGCGATCCGGTTCCTGGCGAAGGCGACGCTTTCCTCTCGGTACCCAACTTTTACGGGATGCACGGCTACGACGCCAACCTTACGTCAATGGAAGCGGCCTTTATCGCGGCTGGGCCTGACTTTGCGCCTGAGAACTTCCGGGGGCTGAACCATTTGCAAAATATCGACATCGCCCCTACCGTGCTAGACCTGCTGGGGGTAGAACCTGCTGATACCGTCCAGGGCACTTCTCTTTTGCCAGTAGCGTCTGATATGACCCGCCGGAGCGTCAGCGGCGTAGAGTTTATCGGTGAGGCGATTGTTCCAAACGATTTGACAGTGCGAGAGACTCAGGTAGGCGGGCTTTCAGGTCTGACATACAACAGCGTTTTCGACGTTTACTACGCCCTCTCCGACGACCGCAGCAATATCAATCCGGCTCGCTTTTACACCCTCGACATCGACCTGAGCGACGGCGTTTTAGAAGATGCTGACATCTCCTTTATCGGCGTTGATTCGCTGCTCAACGCGGACGGTGAACCCTTTGCACCAGGCTCCATCGACCCAGAAGGAATTGTCTATACTGCCAGCAACAGCCTGTACATATCCTCCGAAGGCGATGCCAACAATTTGATCGCGCCCTTTGTCAATCGGTTCTCAGTTTCTGGCGAACAGCTCAGCGTACTGCCGGTTCCCGAACTGTTTTTACCCACTGCCGATCAGTCCAGCGGCATTCGCAACAATCTAGCTTTTGAAAGTCTCACCATTACGCCCGACCAGAAGTTTCTGTACACCGCGACAGAAGATGCGCTCTTTCAAGATGGCCCGAATGCGGATGTCGACCAGCCTAGCCTGTCGCGAATTCTCAAGTACGATTTGGCGACAGGTGAACCCGTGGCTTCTTTCGTCTACGAGGTGGAGCCGGTTCCGGACGCGCCTGAGCCTGCTGACGGCTTCCGCACCAATGGCCTGGTAGAGCTGCTGGCGACCGACAACAACGGCACCTTACTCGCTCTGGAGCGCGGATTCTCCGCAGGCGTTGGCAATACCGTCAAGCTCTTTGAAATTCAGACGCAGGGCGCACTGGATGTCCTTCAGTCAGACGATCTGTTCCGGGAGGAGCCTTTGGACGATGACGGTGAAATTCTACCGCCGGGGCCATTTAGCATTGACCCGGCAGTCACCAAGCGCGAACTGTTGGATATTAAGCGCGATTTGGACATTGAGCCCGATAATTTGGAAGCGCTGGCCTTTGGCCCCAAGCTGCCTGATGGTCGTCAGTCGCTGATTATCGCCAGCGACAACAACTTTAGCGATACTCAGCGCACCCAGTTTCTGGCCTTTGCAATCGATTCGACGGCGACTCCAGCGGCTCTGCCCACGGTAGAAACGCCGCTTACTCAGAATGACGAGAACGCAGCGACGCCGCTTCAAGGCGATTCTGACGACCCGGCTATTTGGGTGAACCCAACCGATGGTGGCGCGAGCCTGGTGATTACGACGCTGAAGGATGGCGGCTTGGCAACCTTCGATTTGCAGGGCAATCTGGTTCAGACCATTCTCCCAGCGGCGTTTGGAGAGATTCGCTATAACAACGTGGATTTGGTGTACGGATTTGAATTGGGCGGAGAGAGTGTAGATTTGGCGGTGGTGAGCGATCGCACCAACGACACCCTGGCAATCTTCAAAATCAACCCCGACAACCAACAGCTAGAAGATGTCACCGCTGACGGCATTCTCGAAACCATCTTCGGCATAGACGACGGTGAGGCCACAGCCTACGGCCTAGCGACTTACAAAAGTCCGGTATCTGGGATATCCTACGCCTTTGTCACTCAAGCCGATGGCGCTCAGGTCGCTCAGCTAGAACTGACTGCTGACAATGGCAAGGTCAGTGCAAAGGTTGTTCGCACGCTTGCGCTACCTACGCCCACAGGCGACCCGGAAGATTCTCAAGCTGAAGGGCTGGTGATTGACCAAGAGAAGGGCCTCTTATATGTCTCTTTAGAAACTGAAGTCGGCATTCTCAAGTTCTCAGCGGAGCCCGCTGGCGGCGATAGTTTCCAGGTCATTCAACCCATCGGCGCAGACTATCTGGTGCCCGATATTGAAGGGCTGAATATTTACTACGGCGCAGACGGCAGCGGCTACCTGATTGCCAATAGTCAGGGCGATTCTTCCTATGCGGTGTTTAGCCGGGAAGGGACGAACGAGTACTTGGGCAGCTTTGTGGTCGGCGGCAATGGCTCGATTGATCAAGTCAATGAGAGCGATGGCTTGGATGTGATCAACTTGCCGCTGGGATCGGCCTTTCCCAATGGCTTGCTGGTGCTGCAAGACGGCGCGAACGATCCGCAGAACGTCGTTGAAGATGGCGATGAGCTGGAGAACAACAGCACCAACTTTAAGTTTGTTCCCTGGGAATCCGTGGCAAATTCTTTTGAAAACCCTTTGGATATTAATATGGCTAGCTATGATCCCCGAAATCCGTCGCCTCAGTCTCTAGTCAATGGCATTGCCAGCGGCGATGTGACGCAAGATTCTATCGTCCTGTGGACGCGCAGCACCTTTCCTGGCGAAGTGACGTTTGAATATGCCACCGATGCCGAATTTGACACTGTGCTGGGCACTGCGACTGCAACAGTCACTGATATTACCGAGCCCGTTAAAGTGAGCGTGGCTGGCTTAAGCAGCGATACGCAATACTTTTACCGCGTTACCGACGCTGCCGGGGCGCAGAAAGTAGGCCAGTTTTCTACTCCAGCGATCGCTGGCGAACAAACCGGGCTAGACTTCGGGGTCTCAGGAGACTGGCGTGGTGAACTGGCTCCTTATCCGGTGATCGCCAATGTAGCCGAGAAAAATCTCGACTTCTTCTTGCTACACGGCGACACTATTTACGCTGACGACCCCTCACCTGGGTTGCTCAACCCTGACGGCACGCCCAAAGCTCAGGCCATTACGATTGCCGACTACCGGGCCAAGCACAATGAAGTGTATAGCGATCGCTTTGGTGAAAACTATTGGGCCGAAGTCCGCGCCTCTACACCCGTCTTTGCCACCTTTGATGACCACGAAGTCACCAATGACTTTGCTGGTGCGGAGGTAATCGGCTCAGACGAGCGCTTCCAGGCGGCTTTTCCGGGAGACGACCCCAATGCCTTAATCAACGACAGCACGCTCTTTGAAAACGGGCTGCAAGTTTTTCAGGAATACAATCCAATTAGAGATGAGTTCTACGGTGAAACGGGCGATCCGGTCACAGCCGGAGAGCGAAAAATCTACCGATACAACACCTTCGGCAGCGATGCGGCGACTTTCGTCCTCGACACTCGCTCCTTTAGAGATGAAGAGATTCCAGCGCCGGTAAATTTCACTGATCCTCAGCAGGTCGGAGCCACCCTGGCGGCAACCTTCACACCAGGGCGATCGCTGTTGGGCGCAGCTCAAAAGGCCGACCTCAAAGCAGATCTACTGGACGCGCAGGCTCAAGGAGTCACCTGGAAATTTGTGATGGTGCCTGAACCTATTCAAAATCTCTTTCCGGGGGTCAATACCGATGCTTGGGAAGGCTACAACGCAGAGCGAACCGAAGTTCTGAAGTTTATTGAAGAGAACGGGATCAGCAACGTGGTATTCGTCGCCGCAGATGTTCACATGACCTCTGTTAACAACCTCACCTACGAGGAAGTTCCCTTTGGCGAAAAGATTGCCACTAGCACCTTTGAAATTTCTACCGGAGCCGTCGCATACGAAAGGCCAACCGGACAGTTTTTAGGAGATTTGTTTACCGCTGGCAATCCCTCCCTCAAAGCCTTTTACGACAGCTTGCCGATTGCCCCCGATACAGATGATTTGCCAAACGACAAAGATGACTTTGTAAAAGCTGCTATCAACAGTACTTTGCTCACGCCGCTAGGCTACGATCCCATCGGGCTAGACAACAACCTGCCTCAGGCGGAAGGGCTAATCGACGCGACGCTGCTGCAAGGCGATTACTACGTGGGCCATAGCTACTCGTGGAGTGAGTTTGACATTGACCCCGCAAGCCAAAAGCTAACGGTTACCACCTGGGGCATTGACGGCTATACCGAAGCAGAACTGCTGGCTAATCCTGAGGCGATCGCCCATCAAACGCCCGTCATCCTCAACCAGTTTGAAGTGAACCCTCAAGGCACCCTCTCAGGCGGAACCGATGCTGACGATACGTTAGTAGATGGCGACGGCAACAGCAAACTCGCTGGACTGGGCGGTAACGACCTGATAGCGGGCGGGCTCGGTGACGATGTGATCCTCGGCGGCGATGGGGACGATGTATTGCGGGGCGATCGCAACAGTCGCAGCGGGCAAACCGGCGAACCGGGCGGCGACGACCTGATCTACGGCGGCGCAGGCAATGATCGCATCGGTGGCAAATCGGGCAACGACCGTCTCTTTGGTGGCGCGGGCGACGACATCATTTTCGGCGACGACGGCGACGACCTGATTCGTGGCGGGCTGGGTAACGATACTCTGACAGGCGACAACCGCTCCGGCGGCAAAGGCAGCGACACCTTTATCCTGGCCATCGGCGAAGGGATAGATACGATTACCGACTTTGAAGCAGGCACTGACTTTATTGGTCTAGCAGATGGTCTCACCTTTGGCAGTCTGTCGATTGTTGCGCAATCGGGCAATACGCTAATCCAAGCGGGCGATGAAACGCTCGCCATTTTGTCAGGCGTCACCGAACTGACAGAAAGCGCGTTTACCGTGTTTTAATCGTCTTTACCGTCGTTGTTTTTCTATCATTGTTAGATTTTACTCAGGAGGCTCCAACACCGTTACATTCACCAGCGGCGTCACATTAAACCCTTCGCTGAGTAGCTCAGACTGAATCTCTGTGCGCAGCCGACGACCGGTCGATTCGGCTGCGATGTCTTGGCCTTTTCTGGGCTGAACGTAAACTGTACTCAGCAGCGTATCCTGGCTCGGAATATTAGCACGGGTAAAGCGAACGTCGCTTTCGACCAGGCTGACATAGGGATCGTTTTCGATTACTTTTTGAACAACTGAAACTGCTTTTTGGGTACGGCTAGAGCGCAGTAGATTGGGCGTGCTAGAGAACTGCCAGCTCAACAACAAAGCCAGAGCTAGGGCCGATACGCCTAAAGCTATTGGGAAGAAACGACGCTTGCCTCTGGCATAAACGGTTCCCTGTGGATGGACACCATACAGCCGAAAGACGGTGGCACAGGAGATATTAATACCCGCTAGCTGTAGCAGTAGTAGGAAGACACCGCTGACTACCATCTCTGGCCTACCGATAGCGATCGCCATCCCAATCAGCCCAGCCGGTGGAGCCAGAGCCGCCGCGACCAGCATCCCAATTGCCGTACCCGAAACCAGGCTACTGCGCTCGGACTGCACGAGCTGTAATGCGCCTGCCACACCGCCTGCCAACGGCAGCAGCACCGCCGTCGCCGAGACTTCACTGGTAGAAATCATCTGCGCAGTGGCGATTGTCTGGCCAAACAGCAAGCTGAGCAGCAGCGTGACGGCTACAATCACGACCAAGGCAACAAAATATCGCAGGATGCTGCCCTTGAGCAGGTGACCGTCCCCTCTCGCCGAAGCGATCGCCACATTCATCGCCGGGCCACCAAAAGGCGCAATCAGCATCGCCGCCACCAGTAAAAAGACGCTGTTTGTGTACATTCCAATCCATACAATAACCCCAGCAATTCCGGCATAGATCAAAAAGCTGGGCCAGGAGCCAATACTCTGCACCCCTTGTAAAAAGACCTCTAACGCGCTGCGCGGCTCAACTTCCTGCAAGCTTTGAGGAATTTCCTCCGTCGGTAGCCGCAGCAGGAGGATTGCGCTCGGTAACAACGACACCTCAGCCTGAGGAATGTCTCTCTCTAACGCATCTAGCAGTTCACCAACTTTGCGGTTGGGTATCAGCCCAAAAACGTGATCCACCGTTCCCTCTACCCCCGTCATCTCCGACAAAGACAGACTCTGACCGTCGTAGTGTTCGGCTAGCTGCAATACTTTTGTGCCGTGGCCTTGAGGAACCTGAATCGTGAGTTGACGCATAGGCCAAAGGGTAGATTTGAACAGCGTGTCTCAGGCGGTAGGCACCTGATTCCACTAGGCTCACACTAAAGATTCGGGCGACATCTGTCATAGGTCATGAGAGATAGGTTTTGTCACAGCTTGCCTAGCGCTAGCAGTGATCGCACTACCCCGCGATCGCCTACACGGCCACCTAAAAACTCGGGTATCAACTGAAAGCGGGAAAAGCTAAGTTGGCATCAGCGTAAAAAATAGCACATAGCCTGGTAGAAATAGAAAAAGCTCTGCGGCAACGCCCAGAGCCCTGTATCGTGCTCTTGCAATTTAGATAGAGCCCGATGAA
>JBBQAC010000124.1:0-12554 GCA_038315915.1 Phormidesmidales cyanobacterium | reverse complement strand
TTGATAATCGGGAGGAAAGAGTACGTCGCCAGAGCAGGCGCTTCATCGGTAAACGTGTAAACGATTTTAGACGTTTGATTGGTCATGTATCTTCCCTACGCTTTAGCTTTTAAATATCTCTGATGGAGTATATCAGGTGTCACAAATTTAACTTGTGCCCAGTCCTTTGAATGCAGCAGGCGTCACTTTTCCCAATGCTTTTCCCTCAGGCGTCCGAAGGGCAGGCAACTGTAAATAGGTAAATTTTGACTCAACCCAAGATAGTCCCTACAGATCTGAGCTTCTGCCCTTTGAAAGACGTATCTGCTGGGGCGACCTTTTACGCTGGCAGCATATTCTAAGGGTTTCAACTTCACCTTAAAGGAAGCTCAGCAGGGGTCAGTAATGGAAGAGTCGATAAGTCCCACAATAGGGAGTCAGCAAACCGGTGAGCAACAGGCAAGCGACCTGGAACGGTGGGTGTCGGTAATTGGTGGCGGGGCAATGGTGTTAGCTGGGTTGAATCAGCGATCGCTGCGTGGCGTCATCCTGGCAATGGCAGGCGGTGGCTTGCTATACCAGGGCGCTAATCAAAAAAGTACGCTCAAACAAGTAGAAGATGTGATGGGATTAGACAGCGCAATTCGGGCCGAGAAAACAGTCACTATCAATCGGTCGGCAGACGAACTGTATCGCTTTTGGAGAGATTTGGAAAATCTGCCAAGCTTTATGCGGCATCTCAAGTCTGTGACCGTTCAAGATGAACTTCATTCTCACTGGGTGGCTAACGCCCCCCTGGGGCAGGACGTTGAGTGGGACGCTGAAATTGTCTCTGATGAACCTGGCCGTTTGATCGCTTGGGCTTCAGCAGAAGAGGCCTTAGTGCCAAATTCTGGATTCGTGCGATTTCAACCGGCAAGCGGCGATCGCGGCACTGAAGTCAAAGTTGTGATCGAATACGAACCACCGGGCGGGATGTTGACAGCGGCGATCGCAAAGCTGTTTGGAGAAGAACCTGAGCAGCAAATTGGCGATGAGCTGAGCCGCTTTAAGCAGCTGATGGAAACCGGCGAAATCGCTACGGTAGAAGGCCAGCCAGCAGGCAGATAGGCTCCTTTTCAGCAAGGCTCAGCGTAAATAAGTTACGGACAAAGACACATTAAGTAAGGAAATTATTATGAGAGCAGTGTGCTGGCACGGGGCAGAAGATGTACGGGTAGATACCGTCCCCGATCCGACCATTCTCAACCCTCGTGACGCTATTATCAAAGTCACTTCGACCGCTATTTGCGGCTCCGATCTGCACCTGTACGATGGCTATATTCCAAGTATGCAGTCAGGAGATATTTTAGGCCATGAGTTTATGGGCGAGGTAGTTGAAACTGGCCCAGGCGTAAAGAATTTGCAGCAGGGCGATCGCGTTGTCATCCCTTCACCATTTCCTGTGGCAGTTGCTTCTTTTGCAACCGCGACCTGTGGTCTCTGTGCGACAATTCCAACCCTAACACGTGGATGGCTGAAAAGCTTTGGGGCCATTCCCCGGCTGGATTGTTCGGTTACTCTCACCTGCTGGGTGGGTACGCAGGCGGTCAGGCTGAGTATGTTCGCGTTCCTTTTGCCGACGTTGGCTCGATTAAGATACCTGAGGGACTCAGCGATGATTAGGTGCTGTTCCTGACCGATATTTTCCCGACGGGCTACATGGCCGCTGAGAACTGCGATATTCAGCCGGGTGAGACAGTGGCTGTATGGGGCTGCGGCCCGGTCGGACAGTTTGCGATTCGCAGCGCCTTTATGCTGGGAGCCGAGCAGGTAATTGCAATAGATCGCGTTCCTGAACGGTTGGCTTTGGCCGAGGCAGCAGGCGCAAAGATTCTTAACTATGAAGAAGTCGACCCTGGGGAAGCGCTTAAAGAGATGACCGGTGGTATCGGCCCTGACTGCTGTATCGATGCCGTTGGAATGGAAGCTCATGGCACCGGGGCAATGGCGCTATACGACACGGTAAAGCAGGCTATTCGCTTGGAGACCGGTCGCCCGATGGTGTTACGTCAGGCGATCGCGGCCTGCCGGAAAGGCGGCAAAGTTTCTGTTCCGGGCGTGTATGGCGGCTTTATCGACAAAATGCCGATGGGTGCATTTGTCAATAAAGGTCTCACCATGAAGTCAGGGCAAACTCATGTACAGCGATACTTACGACCCCTATTAGAGCGAATTCAAAAAGGAGAGATCGACCCTTCTTTTGTTATCACTCACCGGTTGCCCTTAGAGGACGCGCCCCGCGCTTACAAGATATTTCGGGACAAAAAAGAGAACTGCATTAAAGTTGTTCTCAAACCCTTTTCGACTGCGAGCGAAACGCCTGCCCTCAGTTAGAAAATGACTCCAGTTGAAGAGCACTGGCGTTAAATTTAAACACCAATCAATCGAGTACAACTATGTCATCAGAGTCTTCTCGCGACGACGATATTTCGACCGATGAGGTCGCGCAAAACCTGGGTGTTAGAATGTCAAAAACTAAGCACAACCCAGAAGTTTCCAACGAAGAAGCACAGAACGCTGCGGCGGGTGAAGCGCCAAATGCAGCCAGTGAGGGCGTTTCTTCTACGGTAGAGGAGCATATCCCCTCAAGCGATGAGCCAGAAGCAACCGATCTGCCCTCAGGCGATGTCCCAAGACCCGATTAGATCAGTAGAACAGAATCTGCATTGAGCTGAGGAACAAAAACCATCTTGATTACGCATAGCGCTAATAAGACAGTTCTCAAGTCGTTGAGAAGGTGAGCGAATTAACAGGTCAGCACAGAGGCAGAGCTGGGTGTAGGCAGAGACAATCCATCTTCTTCGAGTAAGAGTTGCAGCACCTCTTCGCCGTTTCTAGCAGCTTCTTCATAGCTGTCGCCGTGAGTGCGATAGGTCTGTTCAGGAAAGTCAGGAAAGTGTACCAGATAGCAGTCATCAACGTCTGACCAAGAGATGATCATTGGATATCGAAGGGTACTCATTGTCTCTATTCTCCTTGCTGTCTGACTATTCTAATCGCTGCTTCGACTTCTTTCTCCTGGTAAGGCTTGGCGTCCTTGCCGCTTTTTCCTGACAAGGTCATACGACCAGGATAAAGCGGGTGAAGCCACTTCTTGTGACTACCCTTGCCAGAGCGTTCAAAAAAACCAGCTTTCTTGAGCATAGCTTCAAGCTCTCGAATTTTCTTTGGCAACTTTACTTTTTTCACTCCCAAACGTCTATATAGCCGATCCCGCTAATTGCGGCTGGATACGACGCTAGCTACAGCAGCTAGCTCAAGGCGTCTTTTAGCTGTTCCCTTGCTGCCGCCAACGCTTCAGGCAGCTTAGCTGCGTCGCGTCCGCCCGCTTGGGCGAAGTTGGGTCTGCCGCCGCCGCCGCCGCCGCACAGTTTGGCGATGCCGCCGATGAACTTGCCCGCCTGCAACCCTTTGCCAATCACGGGCTGGCTAAAGGCAGAAACCAGGCTGACTTTGCCTTCTTCAGGCACAGAACCTAGCACCACTGCGCCATTGCCGAGCTTTTGCAGCAGCCTTTCAGCGGCAGCTTTGAGCGCATCGGGTTCGACGGTGTCCATATTGGCAACTAGCACGGGCGTATCGCCAAAGGTCTCAGCTTTGCTTAAGAGCTGATCGGATTTTGCCAGGGCTAGTTCAGATTTGATCGCAGCTAGGTCTTTTTGCGCGGTCTTTAGTTCGCTTTGCAGGCTGGCGACCCGCTCTGTAATTTCTTCGGGTTTGGTTTTGAATCGGTCGCTTAGCCCTCGGACAATGCGATCGCGCACTTCCAAATAGTCGAGCACCGCTGGCCCCGCCACCGCCTCAATCCGCCGAATGCCCGCAGCTACCCCTGTCTCAGAAATAATCTTGAACACGCCAATCTCAGCAGTGTTACCCACGTGAGTGCCACCGCACAGCTCCATCGAAACGCCCGGATAGTCAATCACGCGCACATCGTCGCCGTACTTTTCGCCGAACATTGCCACTGCGCCTTTGGCTTTAGCTTCGGCAATCGGCATAATCTGCACATCGGCGCTGTGGGCTTCTGCTATCCAGGTATTGACCTGCTTTTCGACCTGCTGTAGCTGCTCGGGCGTGAGCGCATTAGGCGCGTGGAAGTCAAAGCGTAGGCGGTCGAAGTCAACCAGGGAACCGGCTTGAGAAATTGAATCGTCGACGAGAGCCCTGAGCGCTGCCTGTAGTAAGTGGGTAGCCGTGTGGTTAGCCTGAGCCCGACGGCGGCAGGCCCGGTCGATTTTGGCGCTAACTTGATCGCCAAGCTGAATCGTGCCGCGCTCTACTTTGCCGAAGTGCACAAAGAAAGCGCCTTCTTTTTTTACATCTTCAATGCGGATGACGAGATTTTCGCCTGAGAGGTAGCCGCGATCGCCTATCTGCCCCCCCGACTCTGCATAAAAAGGTGTCTGATCCAGCACAATCTGCACAGCGCTGCCCGTTTCGGCCTGAGCAACCGACTCACCCGCTATCAAAATCGCTTCAACGCTGCTCTGCGCATCAGACTTTTCGTAGCCGACAAAGTCGGTCGCGTCAATTTTTTCAGCCAGGGTGTCCAGGCTACCCTGCACGGTCAGGTCAATCGTTTCGTGCGCTGCCTTACCGCGCTCCCGCTGCCTTTCCATCTCGCTGTGAAAGCCGCTTTCATCCACCGCAATCCCGCTTTCTTCCGCAATCTCCTGTGTCAACTCCAGCGGGAACCCGTAGGTATCGTAGAGCTTGAAAGCATCTTCGCCCGAAACCTGCTCGGGCTTTTCAGCCAAAATATCCGCCAGGATCTTCTCTCCGCGATCCAGCGTCTTCAGAAACTGACTTTCTTCTCTAGACAGCTCATTCTTAATCGCCTTCTCACGGGCGCGCACGACCGGATACGCCTGCTCTGACAGCTCAATAGAAGTCTCCACCACGCGGGTTGTAAACGGTTCTTCAATGCCCAGCAACTTGCCGTGACGAACCACCCGGCGAATCAGCCGCCTGAGCACGTAGCCCCGGCCCGTATTCTCCGCAGAGATGCCATCGGCGACCATGTGCATGACCGAGCGCACATGGTCACCAATCACCTTGAGCGACACCTTTTGAGTCTCGCTAGCGGCTTGATAATCGACGCCTGCAATGCCAGCGGCAGTCTTAATTATTGGAAAAATCAGGTCAGTCTCATAGTTATTCGGCACGCTCTGCAAAATTTGGGCCATGCGCTCTAGCCCCAAACCGGTGTCGATGTTTTGCGCTTGCAGCGGAGTGAGCTTGCCCTCCGCGTCGCGGTTGTACTGCATGAACACCAGGTTGTAGTACTCAATAAAGCGGCTGTCGTCTTCCAGGTCGATATCGTCGTCGCCGCGTTCCGGATGAAAGTCGTAGTACAGCTCTGAGCAGGGGCCGCAGGGGCCAGTCGCGCCCGATTTCCAAAAGTTGTCGGCTTCGCCCATGCGAATGATCCGGTTCTCAGCAATGCCGATGTCGTCTCGCCAGATTGCAAAAGCTTCGTCGTCTTCCCGGAAAACGCTGGGGATAATGCGCTCTGGGGGCAGCTTGAAGACTTCGGTGGAGAGTTCCCATGCCCAGGCGATCGCCTCTTTTTTGAAATAATCACCAAAGCTAAAATTGCCCAGCATTTCAAAGAATGTCTGGTGGCGAGCCGTCCGTCCAACGTTTTCGATATCGTTGGTGCGAATACACTTCTGCGCCGTTGTCGCCCGGTCACATTCAGCCGCGCGCTGGCCCAAAAAGATCGGCTTGAAGGGGAGCATCCCGGCGATCGTCAGCAGCACTGTCGGATCTTCCGGCACCAGCGAGGCACTGGCCAAAATTTTGTGTCCTCTGGCCGCGTAAAAGTCTAAAAACTGTTGGCGAATGTCCGCGCCGCTCAAGAAGGGTAAAGCGGGATTAGGCCGTGAGGAACCGGGCTGGCTTTTCTGGACAGACATAATAACGACAACAGGACGATGAGGTGCTCAGATTCGATCAATGGTGACACAATCTTGAAACTTTCGTCTGGTTTGATTGTGAAAGTCTTAGGGCGAACGAAAAAAAGCGCGGTCATTGCTGACTAGGTTATTTGTACCAGAAATCATGCCAACGCTGAGAACCACTCAAATAACAAGCGCGCAGTGACATCACGGCTTCAGCGCCTTGCTTAGACCAGAACATACCCGATTGCTTGAGTCGCATAGTGACAATACGGCGATTAGAACTTTCAACAATGCCCGAACCAATCATCAGATTTTGGTTCAAATAGTGCTGATAGTCGATGCGGCTTTGATTATTGGTGAGATAACTCACTAGGCGATCAACCGTTTGGGTTAACTCATCAGAGGTCGGCGGCAAGCGTTGAGCCGCCTTGACGACAGCAGGCCACTGCGATTGCTTGAGCGCACTTTGCTGCATTTCTACCCAGGTCTTCTGTTTTTCGGCTTGACCGCCAAAAGCAGCGCGGGCGACTTCCCAGAGATATTCCGAGACATGGAAAAAGTCGAGAATTTGAATGGCATCAGGAAAGAGCAAGCTGGCCATCAGCCATAGCCAAGCTGCGCCATCCCCCAGAAAAACTACCTGATGGGGCTTGTCTTCTACGGTCGCGACATAGCAATGATTGAGCTGCTCGCGAAAGCCTTCGACCCCTTCGAGGGTGGCGACATACTCACGGGCTTTGACGATGGCTCGGGTCTTAGCCACTCTCAAATGGTCAGCGTCCCAGAACATCACACCGACTTTGGCTTCACTCGTGCCGCCGGTACGCATCGGCGTGTGGATGCCATCGGCACCGATATAGAAAACCGGGCGTTTAGGCGGCGCTATGGTGGCAGTGCTGAGGCTCGAACGGATGGGACAAACCGCCTCAACGGCAACGTCGGCTTCCGCTTTGACTAGCGCACTGCCATAGGCTTCGACATGATTAGCGAGCGTTTTCTCACTTACGTTAACCCCACTCCAGCGATGCAGCAAGCGGTTGGCATTGCCAAATTCACTGCCCACCCCTAAGGCGCTTGATAGCTCTTGAACACTCCTGAACCAGCCATCACTCGGCAGTCCTAGCTGCTCATCTGCATAACAGAGACCACCACGACTGCCATAGACTCGGCGAGTTAATTCGACTGTGCCTAGCGGCGTTTGATAGCGCCGCGTCCGTTTTGCTCTCGCTCCTTGATGTTGACTCTCGGTGGTCTCGATCTGTGCCTGTAACTGGCTTTGAAGTAATACTCTGCCTAGCTCTCGCCAAGCTTGGCTGAAGTCTTCTACATAGGCTTCCGCGCTCTGCCCTGCTGCCGAAAACTTCGGTAGTCCTTTCAATTGCTCGCTTACGATAGACTCTAATTGCATTCGGCGTAGTCCCTCGACGTCATTTCTTGTCTGACACTACGCCCTTTTTTCTATTCCCGCGCTTTTTTTCGTTCACCCCCGAGTGCTCGTGCCCAAGTGAGTAGCTGCAATACGCATTACTATTCAAAATAGCGCGTTGAATCTTTGGTATCTCCAAGGCTTCTAAAGCTTCTTGCAAACGGCGAATCAGATCTGGAGAGGAGAACTGAGATATCCGCCGTAAGTGGTCGCCGACTCCCTTAAATTCTTTTTGCCAGGTTAGCTCAAAGCTAGCGCGATCATTCTTAGGGGGAGGGGGTGCTACCGGGTCTAGAGTCTTTTCTGAAGGGGCATTGCCAGGAACTTTAGGCAGCTTTCCCGTCCGCTTGTATTCTCGAACCAGTTGTTCTGCTAGGATCAATGCCGAACGAGGTGCAACCTTACCGCCAGGGTGTTTGTGTGCCAGCCACTCTTTTGTGAGAGGTGCGATGGACGAAGTAGGAGACGGACTAGCTTGAGCATGAATCGGTCGTAGACGAGCAGACCAAAGACCTGCCGCCTGCTCCAGATTAATAGCACGAAGGGTTAGTGTCTGATCCACACGAGCACGATCAGCGTGTTCGATATCTTTACTGTTTTCCCGCCAATTGCTAGTAATCAGACTAATCAATACCAAAAAATTCTTAAGATTATCGTTATGAATGGTGCTATTCACATTGAACATCGCCCGCAACCCCGACCTACCATTTGGCATGGTTGGGATGTTGTCTAGGTTGTCGAAGCAAATAACGATAGGCTGAGTGGAGTCGGCAACCCAGCCCAGATTGCTTAGCATCTTCTGAGCTGCATCTTCCGAATCAATTGAGCGTTTTACTTTGATGAGTTTTAGGTCTTCCTCATCAAGGTCTTCACCACGTAGCCAATCAGCAGCGACCATTTGTAGGCCGGGATCCAACAGAGCATACAGCGCACTGAAAAAATCCCTGCCCTGATATGCAGCCGGAAAGCTTGCTTTCATATCATGAATGAAGACGCCGCGCGTACCTATTAATCGTTGAGCAAAACCTTCGCGTTTGAAGATTTCTAATCCTTTTAGCCAGCGCAGCAACTGAGATTCCGTATGGCCTTCGGGCACTTCCATCAGGCTATCAACGGTCTGCCTCAGTACATGCCGCCAGATAAATTGGTTATCTGGCCAAGGGCCTACGTAGGCGAAGCAAGCTTGGTCATTGAGGCGTCTTTTGATTCGCCCCAGTAGATGACTTTTCCCCGAGCCTGAATCGCCCAACAGCATCAACGTTCGAGTTCTATGGTCGCGCACAACATCAGCTAGAGTTTGCTCTACGCTGTTCACCACATGGGCGTGAATAGAAGTCACGTCCTGAGATCTATCTAGCTTCTCCTTCCAGAAGTTGCCCGGCTTAAACGTCGTCGGATCAAACGGATTGATATTTCTACGGATTAACTGCTCTAGTGATGCCACGCTCAAATTCTCTATACTTGTTTCGGGTACCGAGTTATCAGGGATTGGTTAAACAACGCTAAGGAAAAACAGATAGCCTTGATTTTCTTGTCGAATACCAGCAGCAACCTGCGCATCGCTATAGTCGCCTTTGTCATGCAAACTGCTCAGCTCGATAAGATCAGAGCGCTGTAGCTCATACAGATAGCTATCCAGCTCTTCCCGAGTCAGCGGCGGCTGTAGCTTTTCGCGCAGGTGAAAAATCGGCAGATAATTGTCAGAGCCAACTAGCTGATCTAGCTGTTTAATTTGCTGTAGCACCGCAGCGGCATCTGGCTTTGTCTGCGCTCCGATGGGCATTGTGCTAGCAGACTGAGAGTTGGGCTGGGCTGTCGGCAATCGCTGGAACGAGGAAGACTCGCCCAAGCTAGCGCGGAGGAACTTCACATAGTGGCCCAACATTGTCCCAGTCGCCACGGGAGAATTGCCCGTCGGATCATACTCATCTCGCAGGAATTGTTTGCCTTGCGTACTCAGCCTGACTTCTTTGATTGTGTATTTTGTAATTGTGAGCATTCCCCGCTCGGCCAAGCTATTAATGAGCTGCTGACGGGCATTTGCGGGCACCGGCAGCTTACCGGGCGTCATCCTGTCCTTGCAGGCTTTCAGCACTTTTAACTCGTCGGGCGTGACCGGCAGGCTGGTGGTATCTAGCGTTAGCAGCGTTCTACCGGGGGGCGCAATTTTGAAGGAAGCGACTTCGCTGTCATACTCTACCAAGCCTTTTGAACTTAGGGCTTCGCAAACGCGATCGCGCTCAGCCGTTGGTGTTTTGCTGCTAGGATTCAACGCCGTAATGTTGCTGCGATAATCCTCACAGCCCAGTAGTTTCAGTAAAAACTTCAGCTCAATCGTTTTCAAGCTCATCACGCACCCCTTTTCCCTGTATCAACCTCTGGAAAGCCCAATCAGTCCAATAGAACTTGATTAGCCCATGACTACTTTTACCTTTTCCTCGCGTTCGTATCAGTAAAGTTTGCGATCGCAACTGCTCAATCAAAGCAGAATTCCCGCTTCCTAATGACCGAGCCTTTTTTCAATTTCAGCCTTCACGACATCCGGGTCGGCGGGTAAGTGCACCGCAGGGTTGGCATACTCGCTGGTCACTTCTTCCAGCGTTGACTCGTGATAGCCGACCTTAAAGTCGGTAAACTTCAACCCGTGGGCCGTGCTAATCAACACAGTCTTATCAGTCGACTTAATCACGCCGCGCTTGATTAGCTTAGTCAGCACAGCCAGCGCGACACCGGTATGGGGGCAGGTGAACATGCCGGTCAAATCAGCATGGGCAGCGGCAGCGGCCAATTCATTTTCGGTAGCCTGTTCGACAATGCCGTTCGTTTCTACTACTGCCTTCACTGCTTTTTCATAGCTGACCGGGTTGCCAATCCGGATGGCGTTGGCCAACGTATTTTGCGCGGTCACGCTAATTTTTTCTTTGAATCCGGTTTTAAAGGACTCATAAAAAGGATTGGCCCTGGCAGCTTGCGCGGCGACTAACCTCGGCATTCGGGTGATCAGCCCCATATCCATCATCAGTTGAAATCCCTGATAGAGCGCGCTAACGTTGCCAAGGTTGCCCACGGGGATGATGATCCAGTCGGGAACTTCCCAGTCAAACTGCCGGATAATTTCGATACCAACCGTTTTTTGCCCCTCGATACGCAGACTGTTCATCGAGTTGGCCAGGTAAATGGAGTTGTCCTGCGTCACTTCCTGCACAATTTTCATACAGCCATCGAAGTCGGTGTCGAGCGCGAGCACATGCGCGCCGTTGGCCACCGGCTGAATTAGCTGCGCCGTACTGACTTTACCCGCAGGCAAAAAGATCACTGCCGGAATGCCAGCGTAAGCCGCATAAGCTGCAAGGGCAGCGCTGGTATCACCCGTACTCGCACAGGCCACGGCTTTCACATTGCTACCCTGAGTCATCATCTGTTTGACGACGCTTACCAGCACAGTCATGCCCAGGTCTTTGAAGCTGGCGGTATGGCTGATGCCGCAGAGCTTAATCCACAGATCAGGGACACCGAGCTGCTGTCCTAAGCGTTCGGCCCAAAACAAGTTTGTGTTGCCTTCGCACATGCTGACTATATTTTCATCAGCCAACGAAGGAATAACCCACTCACGCATTCCCCACACGCCGCTACCGTAGGGCCATTTCGTAGTGCCAACCCGCGAGTCAAACAGTTGCTTCCATTCGGAGGCGTCGCGTTTTTTGAGCGGTTCACGCTCGTGATGGACTTCCAGCAAGTTGCCGCAGGACGGACAGGTGTAGATCACGTCAAAAATCGAGTGCTTGGCAGAGCAGCCTGCGATGCAGCGAAAGTAAACAGTCTGATTATTTGTAGGGGATTGGGGCAGGGCAGCGGACAACATGAGTGATTTCTGGTGGTAGGTAACTAAATTAATAGTAGGTTCATAGCTGCCAGAGGGGAGCGCGACAAGTGTGAACTGCTGAGACGGGCTTCTCTAACTAAGCTTTACAGTCAAAATTTCTTGACAGTGAGTATTGATTCAAATTCTGTCCTTGATGGGGCTGTGCGCCTTGGACTGCGCACCTGACAAAACATTGCGTTCCCAAAAAGCACCCTCAGCATAGCCTTGAATGATTGAATTTTCCGTAGCCAGCGCCAGCCGTTTCTGGGCCAAGCAGCAGTACAGTCCTTCCTGCTCAATCCCCACATAGTGCCGCCCTAACTTTTTCGCCACCACCGAAGTCGTCCCCGATCCCAAAAACGGATCGAGCACCACATCGCCAGGGTTTGAACTTGCCAAAATCAGCTTGGCAAGCAGCTTCTCCGGCTTCTGCGTCGGATGATCCGTATTTTCGGGCATCGACCAGAAGGGCACCGAAATATCCGTCCATAAGTTAGAAGGATGCGTCGCTCTGAATTTTCCCTGCTGCGTCTCCTGCCAGTCTTTAGGCTGACCTGCCTTGTCCCGGTAAGGCGCAAGCACTCGCCGCTGAAGCTTCACCGCTTCCACGTTAAAAGTGTAGTCATCTGAAACCGTGCCAAACCAGATATCTTCGGAGGCGTTTTTCCAATTGCGCTTAGCTCCGCGCCCTTTTTCCCGCTCCCAGGTAATCCGATTGCGCACCTGAAAGTATTGGGAGAACACTTCGTAAATCGCGTTGGATGACTGCCAATCGCAGCACATATATATAGAGGCGGTCGGCTTCAGCAATCGCGGCAAATGCGGAATCCACGTCACCAACCAATCTTGATACGCCTGAGCAGATCTCGCCTTGAACGCCACCCCGTTAAAGTCCTTGTGCCGGTTGTAGGGCGGATCGACAATCAGCAAATCGACGAATTCATCCGGCAGCCAGGGCAGCACCTCAAACAAACTTTGGTGAATGGTCTGATTGAGTATAGATGCCACCGACTGCGGGCTGCTCAAGGTCAATAGCTCAGAAGCATACCGTTTTGCCTCTGACTCACTGAGCGTCAAGGTTCGATTATTAGGCGCTCTCTGTAGCAAGCTCAAAAATTCTCAACGGTTCTACCCAGTCAGCTTATCAGATGCTATCTGCTCGGCCAGGCTGCAAGCATTTGGAGCCGCACCCCTTAGAATAGGTGATATACCGTTTTCAGTTCATCACCCGCTCAGTCCTATGTTTGAAGCCCTCTCAGAACAATTTGAATCCGCCTGGAAAAAGCTGCGTGGCCAGGACAAAATTTCGGATGCAAATATCACAGAGGCCCTGCGAGAAGTC
>JBBQAC010000107.1:0-13818 GCA_038315915.1 Phormidesmidales cyanobacterium | reverse complement strand
GTCGGTCGAGATATTATGGCGGGGCTTAAAAACATTGTTGGAGGTGAGCTGAAAGGCTATACCGAACTATTGCAAGAAGCCCGTAAAGAATCGGTAGAGCGAATGGTTAAGCAGGCTAAGCAGTTGGGAGCGAATGCGGTCGTTAACGTTCGGTTTGCCACTTCCTCGGTTGCGCCGGGGGCCGCTGAGCTGTTTGCCTACGGTACGGCAGTGAAGGTTCGCCCGATAGAGGCAAAAGTGCCTGCTCAGGTACCCGAACAAAAGCAAGACAGGGTGAGAACTCCCCGGCAGCAGTCGGTGTAATTAACTCTGTAATGAGGGTTGAACCGGTTGAGCGATTCTCCTGCGGAGAGGCTGCACCAACGCCCGCTTGCCGGACTGTACTATTCGCCGAGCTAGGAAAAGCCTGGAGACCGCTATGGATAGCCTGATAATATTTGCGATTTTGATGGGGATAGGCTTTTTCCTCGGGCAGCACTTTGAGCAAAAGCATTACAAATCGATCAGAGCCAGAGAAAAGCAGACGCTGCACATTCCCATGATGAACTTTGGCGCGAAGCAGACGCTGCCTCACGCCCATGAAACTCAGCTCTTTGTCGGCAGCATCGTAGTGGCCAACGACTATTTCAAAACCTTTTCAGCTAGCCTGCGCAATTTGGTCGGCGGGCGCATGGTGGTGTACGAGAGCTTGTTAGACCGTGCTCGTCGGGAAGCGGTTTTGCGGATGAAAGAGGAAGCGATCGCCTGGGGCGCTTCTCAAGTAGTCAATATCCGCTTTGAAACGTCTAACATTGCTGGTCAATCGAGCAAGGGGGGAGTAGTAGAAGTGATGGCCTACGGCACCGCTATTCGCTAATTATCACAATGAGCCCTTACATCCCGAAAGAAATTACCGAAGAGGTCAATGTTACCCCGGTTAACCCGCTGGTGAATCTGGCCTATTTGACGGCGACAGTCGCCTTTGTGGGTGCGCTGGTGTACGGCAGCTTGGGTCTGATTGCTGCGCGCCTTGCCACGCGCATCGACCCCAAAACCGAGGAAAGTATCGGCGCTGCAATGACGGCAGCAATACCCTTTAAAACAGCCGCTGACGACAGCCGGGTCGCCTATCTAGAAGATCTGCTCGCTGACTTAGAGACCGATGTACCCAAAACGACGCTGGGTAAGGCCGCGTATCCGCCTTTGAAAGTGAGCATTCTCGATACGGAGGTGGAGAATGCGATGGTGACGGCGGGCAGCTATCTGTTTGTCACTGACGGGCTGCTGCAAAATGTTGAGAGTGAAAATGAGCTGGCTTTTGTCCTGGCGCATGAGCTGGGGCATTTGCAGCACCGCGATCCGCTGAAGGCGTTGGGGCGATCGCTCGTTTGGGTCACCCTCAGTTCTTTGCTGGGCCTCGGACAGGGCGGCGATGCGATTGTCGGCGCGGCTAACCTAGCTGACCTGAGCTACAGCCGAGGTCAGGAAACTGCCGCCGATGACTACGCGCTAGAGCTGATTGTCACCCACTACCAGCATGCCGATCACAGCCTGGGATTTTTCCAGCGAGCGCAGGCAGAAGAGCCTGACCGGGGGGCGCTCAGCAAAGTAGCCGAGTGGCAGCAAACCCATCCGCTGACGGGCGATCGCATTCGCCGATTGGAGCGCACAATCAACGCAAAAGGCTGGGCGACCACTGGAGCAGCGACTCCTCTACCCGAGCTAATCGGCTGCCAAAACTTTGAGCCTTGCCAGTAAGAGGGATTGACCCAAATTCACAGAGTAATCTTCTCTATCGCTGTCTTATTTCTGCTGTGGTAGCATAATCTGACTGTTGGTTACTGGCACTATTTGGTCTCTCTACATGCGTCGCTTTTGGCAGGGACTCTCGATTACGCGGCGAGGTGCCTTTATCCTGATATTGCCGACTTTGTTCACGCTCAGCTCTTTGATCAATTGGGCATGGTCACGCAAGCAGGAGAAAATCGCCTCCGATTGGGTGATTCATACTGAGGAAATTCTGAAAGAAAGCAGTCAGTTGCTGACGCTGCTGGTAGATGCGGAGACAGGCGTACGGGGCTACGGTCTGACGAAAGACCCTGCGTTTTTAGAGCCATATGAAGAGGCAAAGCAGTTCATTCCGGATCGATTTGGGCAGCTTGATCGGCTCACGACTGACGGGTCTCCTCAGCAGGTGAAATTAGAGGACATTGGCATTCGAATCAACAATTATTTAGCCCTGTTGCAAGCAGCTCGCGAGCTTTTAGGCGAGATGGGGAATGCTCGTACGGAGAGTTCGGCTGAGCTACAGAAGTTGATACGGATGGGAAAGACTGACCTGGATACGTTGAGAAAAGAACTGAGCACGCTGAGAACTGAAGAACAGGCGTTGCTGGGTCTGAGACGTGAAAAGTTGTTAAGAACCAAGCGCTTCGTGGATCGGCTGCTGTCTATCACTGTGGTATTGAGCTTGCTTAGCTATGCGGTGGCTTTCTATCTATACCGGCTGGCTGACGAGGAGATTATGACGCGCAACCGGCAGTTAGAAGTTGCCAATGAGTCTCTCAGTCAGTTCAATATTGCTTTGGCCAAGCGCAATCAAGATCTTGATGAATTTACGCATACGGTCTCTCACGACCTCAAAGCGCCGCTGCGGGCGATCGCCAACCTTTCTACCTGGATTGCTGAAGATCTAGATATTCCGGCTGAGAGTGAATCGGGCAGGCAGATTACACTATTGCAGGCACGGGTGGTGAAGATGCGATCGCTCATAGACGGCCTACTGCAATATTCTCGAACGGGCCGCGAGATTAGCCGGTTCGAGCCGGTGAATGTGGGTGAACTGGTACAAGAAGTGACAGAAGGGTTAGCACAACCGCCCGGAATTCAGATATATATTGATCCGAATCTGCCTACGATTGAGACCGAACGACTGCTACTACAGCAAGTTTTTAGCAACCTGATCAGCAATAGTCTCAAGTACCACGACCGCACAGATGGAAAAGTCATCGTATCAGCGCAGCTAACCGATGACGGCGGCTACGAATTTGCAGTGGCTGATGATGGGCCGGGGATTGCACCGGAGTTCCACGAGCGAATCTTTAAGATTTTTCAAACACTCGCCAGCGACCGGCCTGACAGCACTGGTATCGGACTGGCCATCGTCAAAAAGATTGTTGAGAGTCGCGGCGGTAGGCTCAGGCTCGTCTCTGAAGTGGGACAGGGCGCTACGTTTTACTTCACTTGGCCGTCATAAGATAAAGGCTCGGCCTAGTCGTTCAGCGATCGCCCTACCAATGCCATGAGAGAAACCCGTGATGATCGCAACTTCGCCCTGAAGAGTTTGTTGTACCTGAAGATCTAAAAAGGTTCTGATTCAGCAGTTGCGAGAACTGGAGAGCGATCGCATCGTCAGTCGAACGGTCTTTGCAAAAGTGCTACCCCACGCGGAATGTGCCTTTACAGACTATGGCAGAAGTCTGGAACCAGCGCTTCAGGCACTCTGCAACTAGGGGCGAGATCTATCTACAGCGAACGGACGACGAATATGGATGATGTTTGTAGAGGTGTGAGCGCTACCAGAGTTGGACGGGTTTGGGGTGCGATCGCGATCATCAATCTTTTGAAGCACAAATCAATCAAAATCTCTGTTAGCTTCTAACGATTGAGTTCAGCGGCGGTTACTGAACCCTGCTTCCCAAATACCACCTATCTTTATTCCGCCGCTGCAACGATTTGTTAGCTTTCACCGCACCGTCAGCGATGCTGGCCAGAGGAAATACGGACCAAAACGCTTACTCACTTTGAACTCCCCTCCAGCAGCCTTGCCGGTGTCAGTGAGGTAATGCTTTTCTTCCTTCACTTCCAGCAAGCAAGATTCAGTTAGCTTTGCCAAGAGGTCTTGTGTCCCAAGCCCCAGCTTCTTGCCGAGTTTTGATGTAGATAATTTCTCTCCGCCATCTTTTTCTAAGGCCGTAGGCACTTCAGATTTATCTGAGGTCTTTGCTACCTTCTCAAACGACATCCTGATCTCGTCACTGATCCGGATAATGCGCTGAGCTTCCTCGTATGCTTCCCGATACAACTCGGCATCGTCGGCGCGGTTGAGCGCTACACCCATTTCATTGTTATTGATCTGGCTGAATTCGTACAGATTTAAACTAGTGATGATGCAAGTTTCTTCGTTCAGATAGCACTTGGCGTGTAAGTTCTTGCAGAAGCTGGTTCGGATGAAACTCAGTTCCTTGAGCCAGTTAATTTCTTCGGGCTGAAGTTCGTTTTTCCCATAAACGATCCGGACATCAATTTTCAGCCGATTTTTGTCCTCAAGCAGTTCCTTCACCCGATCATTCAGCTTCAGAAACGGACTGATCAAAATTAGTCGATCTGACGCCCTCTTGATCAGTTCTTCTAGGAAATAGTTGGTGGCGCTGGTGTTGAGGAATTTGGCCAAAGCTACGGACTCCGATTCTTGTTTGGACTTAGGGTACTTGTACGAGGTTTCTTGTGGAAGCTGAAGAGCCGTTGAGCCGCGACCGCCGCTTAGACAGCGGCGGCGGGCTAACGGCGGGAGTCGGCTCCAACGGCCTAGTTATTTCGCGCCTGTAGTGTTCCCAGGCACTAACAGATAAAATATATTGTTGCGCCGAAATATAGCTGACCATAGGCTGGAAAACCCGAGCAGTTAGCTGCGATCGCATCTTTCAACACGGGCTGCCCCTATCTCAAACAGCAAAAGCGGCTAGCATCTAGAGATAGTCGTGGGAAGAGCAAGTGATTTGCCAAATCCAGCGCCATTCCTATCACAGAGTGATATTTTTTGTTGTAAAATATACAATCCTTATCTGTCGAGATTGCTGAGAGCAAACAGCCGTCACAGGTCATGTGAAGCGAGTTTTTTATGTACGTTGATATTGCTTTTTCGCTTAACCGCTCGCTGCATATTCCGCTGCAAGTGGTGATTAGTTCTATTCTTCGCAACACGTCGCATAGTGAGGACTCAGCCAGTGACAGGGCAAATGAGCTTGCGCCGCTGCGCTTTAACATTGTGGTGCCGTCGGGCGATCGCGATTTCTTCCAAACCCAACTCCAGGAAACCTTCGGCAAGGAATACGGGCCAGAATCGGTCATCTTCCGCGTGCAGGACTTCACCCCGCCGGACTACCTCAAGCAGTATCTAGACAGCAAATTTCAGGAGAAAAGGCCCGAGCGTCGGCTCTCTCGCTACATGCAGTACGGTCGTTTATTCCTGAAAGATATTTTTCCTGACATACAGCGGGTGGTTTATCTCGACTGCGATACGCTGGTGCTCGGTGATGTGCGATCGCTCCATGCCCAGGGCGATCAGCTCACCCCGCAGCGCTACCTGGCAGCGGTACCTCAGTTCTTTCCAGCAATCTTTTACTTTTCCAATCCGTTCAAAATGTGGAGCGACCTGCGCAAGTTCAAAAGCACGTTCAACAGCGGCGTCCTGCTGACCGACCTCTCCTTTTGGACGAGCCAAACCTACGACTTGCTCCGGCACTATCTTGACTTGGATGCTCGCAATAACTATCGCCTCTACCATCTCGGCGATGAGACCGTTTTTAACCTGATGTTTAAAGACACCTACATCCCGCTCAATACCCAGTGGAATACCTGTGGCTACGGCCAGAGCCACTTCATCGCCGGATTGATCAAGCGCCCCGTGGAGAAAATCAAGATTATTCACTGGAGCGGCGGTCACCATAAGCCCTGGCAGAGCGATCGCGTCATTTACTCCGACCTCTGGCGCAGCTACAAACCCACGACGGTAGCCGCCTCTACATAGGTGGATGATTAAGCCTCAAACGGTCTCGGCTTCACCGGCTTACAGGGCGTGCCAAAGCAAATTTGTCCTGCTGGCATGGTCTGAAATACCGTACTGCGAGCGCCGATCACTGCATTTGCACCGATTCGCACATTTGGGCCAATAAAGCAGTCGGTAGCGATCCAAACTCCGTTCTCAACTACGATTTCGCCGGTTGTCAGGCCAAATCGCGGGTCGCTGATGTCATGACTGCCCGTACAGAGATAGCTTTTTTGCGAGATCACGCAGTGCTGACCCAGCCTGATCGGGACAAGGCTGTAGAGCACTACGTCGTCGCCTACCCAGCTATAGTCGCCAATTTCAATATTCCACGGATAGGTAATGCGGGCAGTGGGGCGAATCATCACCTGCTGGCCGATTTTGGCCCCGAATAATCGCAGCAGCCAGCAGCGCCAGCGGTGGGCAGTGTGGAGAGACAGGGGAAAAGCGATCGCCTGCACCAGCCACCACAGCAGCATCTTCACTCGCGATCCGCCCGCATCATAACCGGGCTGATGATACTGACGCAAATCGACAAAGGGCGGTGCACCCAGTTCATCTACAGCAGGACGATCAGTGTAGTCAAAGCTTTCCATCCCTACGCATCAGCCGAACTGACTTGAGCAGCCGGTTCAGCGCTGCGGGCAACAGCAGGCTCAGCGCCCGGCGATTGAATATTCAAGCGGCCACCAAACTTTAGCTCGTAAAGCTTGACGCCAATTTGGTATTCGTACTGGCTGAGCAAGCGACCGTATACATACCCTGCGTGCCCGTCCAAAAAGCCCAGTTGAATGAAGTAAAACAGCACAAAGCGTAGCAGTGGCTTAAAGGGCAACCGCACCCAAATTTTCTTCAGGAAGCGCTTACGCTGCACCGCATCACCAAACAGATTGCCGCCGATAGTGCCGTCATCGCCCATGCCGGTGAGCAAGTTGTAGTATACCCGCGCCTCCCAGTTGGAGTAGCGGTTGTGACGAGCGAGCCAGTGATACAGATCTCGAAAGTCTTCGTGCAGCATGTCTTCCTGCAAGTAACCCACTTTTTCGTGGGGAATCATTACATGCTCATGCACCTCGTTATCGCCGGTATTGCGAATATCTTCGGTGTTCAGGTTTTCGTAGCGGCCTTTGGCATGGCGAAACAGCCGCAAGTTCCAGTCGGGGTATTTGCCGCCGTGGCGAATCCATTTGCCTAGGAAAAACACCCGGCGGTTGATGTAGTAGCCGTCCAGGTCAGGATTTTTGATCTTCTCGGCAATTTCCGCCCAGGACTCGGGCGTAATTCGCTCATCACAATCGACAATTAGCACCCACTCGTTACGGAAGGGCAAATTATCCAGCGACCAATTTTTCTTCTTGGGCCAGCGACCGTTGAAGTCGAACTGAACGACCTTTGCTCCCAAGTTTTCGGCAATTTCAACCGAGCGATCGTCGCTTTGAGAATCCACCATGAAAACTTCGTCAGCCTGGGCCAGACTAGCCAGACAGGCCGGTAGATTTTCTTGCTCATTTTTAGCGGGAATGAGGACAGAAACAGGAATGGATGCAGGAGTCATAACATTAAAAAGGAGAGCGGCAAGTAGAGTGAGGCAGTTAGTCGAAATCTCAGGCGGGTTCTTGAGGCTTGACCGGACGGCGAGCTAAATGCTGAACAACGTTGCCCAGGTAGGCAATTTGGCCATAGGCATAGGCAAGGTTTTCAAATCGCTGATCGGGCCGATGGATATATTTAAGCGTTTTATAGAGGCCGCGAAGCAGTCGTTCACCGCCGCTGCGCAGTTGCCACAGTCCTGTCGTGCCGCTGGCCTGCTCCCGGTAGCTTTCGCTGATGCCTTGCCACCAGCTACGGCTGAGAAACCAGCCTGGTTTCATCCGGGCGGGGGCGACGTTGTGCGCAGCCAGGGCGTCAGGGATGTAAGCAACCTGCCAGCCTCGCTCTAACGCTAGTCGAGTGAGCTGCTGTTCTTCGTTGGAAAGCAGGTTCTTCCCCACCCGGCCTAAGTGGGTATCGAAGCCGCCTACGTCCTGGAGAAATTGCTTGCGCACGGCGTAGTTAAGCCCTCGGGGAGTAAGGCTGGGCTGCTGAATATAAAGGATTTCATCACCCAAATCATAAGCGCCTAAGCCGCTGGAGAGATCGTCAGAGAGCCAGCGGGGCGGGTGGGCATCGGGCGGCCAGATCAAGGTGACTTTGCCGCCGGCGATCGCCACCTTAGCATTCTCCTCAAACACCTTCAGCAAAGCCGCTAGCCAACCGGCGCTAGCCTCAGCATCGTCATCTAAGTAGGCGACTATTTGGCCCTGGGCTGCTGCTGCGCCCGTATTGCGAGCGACTGAAAGGCCCAGCGTGGGTTCGTACAGGTAGCGCACTTTGCCGGTGCCGGTTCTGGCTTGGGCGATCGCTGCCGTACTGTCAGTAGAAGCATTGTCCACCACAATGATTTCGTAGCTGTCTAACGTTTGTGCTAGCAGGCTGTCGATTGCCGCGCCCAGATACTGTTCGCGATTATGCGTGCAAATGATGGCTGAAATCAGCGGTGCGGGCATGGCGGAAGCGTTGGGGGAGGGGGAATAAGGGGAGGCGGTAAAAGGCACACGGATCAAGATTGCCCTTTGCAGCCGCCCGTTTCTGGTTTAGTCAGAGATAATAATAGTGGACTGCCTGTTCACATCTAAGCTCAAGGCATCTTGCTTCTGTATTAAGGTTCAGTAATTCCTTATAAAAGCGTCATAAATTTAACACCCTTTTCCCCCTATGAATGTTGGCCGCTCAGAAACTGCGCAGGCGATTGATCTCGCTCCCCTGATTGACCATACGCTGCTCGCACCCGCAGCCACAGCAGACCAAATTCTCCAGCTCTGCGATCAGGCTGATCGCTACGGCTTTGCCGCAGTGTGTATTTACCCCGTGCATGTACCCCTGGCTGTGGAGCGGCTGCACGGTAAGCGGCCCAAGGTCTGCACAGTGATCGGCTTCCCCAGCGGCGCGACCACGCCCAAAGTGAAGCTATATGAAGCTCAAGAAGCGGTTGAAAATGGCGCGACCGAGCTGGATGTGGTGATTAACCTGGGCTGGCTAAAGATGGGAGACACGGGCCGACTGCACGCAGAAATTGCCGCGATCGCGGAGCTAGGTCAGCCCGTGAAGGCGATCTTAGAAACTACGCTGCTGACGCTGGCTGAAAAGCGGCTGGCGGCTGAAGTCTGCCTGGACGCAGGCGTAAAATTTCTCAAGACCAGCACAGGCTGGCAGGGCGGCGCGACCGTCGAGGATGTGAAAATACTGCGACAAATTGGCGGCGATCGCATTGGCATCAAAGCCTCCGGTGGCATTCGCACTCCTGAGCAGGCAGTAGCCCTGGTCGAAGCCGGCGCAACCCGCATTGGCACCTCACGCGGCCCCGAAATCCTCCAGCAACAAGCCGAATCAGACGACTAACCTACTGACGACTGTCTTCCCCCTCAATGACCCAACGCAGCTACAAAGCCACTGGCATTAACCTCAAAGCCATACCCATGGGCGAAGCCGACCGAATGGTAACCGTACTGACCAAAGAGAACGGGCTGATTCGGGCGATCGCCCCCGGTGCCCGCAAACACAAATCCAAACTGGCCGGTCGCTCTGGCCTGTTTGTCGTCAACGATTTGCTATTTATCAAAGGCAAGTCGATTGACAAGCTCGTGCAGGCCGAAACCCAGCGCTCCTTTCCGGGGCTTAGCAAAGACCTGGCCAAGCTCACCGCCAGCCAGTATCTCGCCGAAATCGTCCTCTCTCAGGCGCTCACCGACCAGCCTCAAGAAGAACTGTACTATCTGCTGGTGGAGCACCTTACCCGGTTAGAGGTAGCCAGCAAGCCAAATATCTTACCCTGCCTGGCTCAGGCGACTTTTCATCTGCTGGCGCTAGCTGGGGTTGCGCCCGAGGTTTTTCGCTGCTGTCTATCGCGGTCGCCCCTCACGCCGGGCTTGGGCAATCCCGACTGGCGGGCGGGCTTTAGCGTTTCGTCGGGCGGCGCGATTGACATGGCTGAAATTGAACGAATATTGCGCGATCGCCTGCAAGCTAAGGATCGGGTCGCAGATAGCAATTCTCCGAACCCTACTCCCGAAAGAAGGCCGACAGGTGAATTTAAGGCTAAAGTGTCAAAAGAGCTGACCGCTGAGCTGGGCATCGTTGGCTATTTGAGCGCGTCCGAACTGGCCTTAATGCAGCAGCTTAGCAAGCCTACCCTGGTCATGACTGCTGATAGCGCTGTCGGTGCGCAGTGGAATCCGCGCTCAGGCACACAATCAGGCACAATAGGAAAAGCCGACACTCCTTTGGCAGAATCTGGCCCTCACCTGATGTGGCAACATATCGAAAAGTTCCTCAGGCAGTACACCCAATATCAATTTGACCGGCCCATTCGTTCTGCCGCCCTGATCGACACTTGCTTTACCCCCTTAACCCATGCTTCGTGAGTCTGAGCCCGACACCGACAATTTGAATGGCGATGAGGCTGAAAGTGCTCAACCTTCGGGACGTAAGCGCCATGGCCAGCCGGAGAATCTATCGCCGGAGCAGTTTTCGGCCAACTGTGATCCGCTGAAAACCGACGAAGTTCATACCCCCGGCTCTGCTCATAATGGTGCAGAGGCTGACAGTGCGGGCGATTTAGACCGTTCAGAAAAGCCCCAGCCAGAATCTCCGTTGAAGGAATCGCTTTCAAGGGGGCTGTGGCCAGTTTTTCGCAATCGCAACTTCTTGACCCTGTGGAGCGGCCAAGTATTCTCCCAAATCGCCGACAAAATTTATCTGGTGCTGATGATCTCTATCATCTCCAGCACCTTTAAGTCTCCTGATCAAACGATCAGCGGCTGGGTATCGGCGATTATGATCGCCTTTACAATCCCGGCGGTGCTGTTTGGTTCGCTGGCAGGCGTGTATGTAGATCGGTGGAAAAAGAAGCCGGTACTGGTGCTGACTAACCTGCTGCGGGGGCTGCTGGTCGCGGTGATCCCGGTGCTGCTGTGGGCGACGCAGGGCTGGGAGATCGCTGGGCTACCAGTAGGCTTTTATGGCTTGCTGGTAGTGACATTCTTGGTCTCGATGCTGACCCAATTTTTTGCCCCAGCTGAGCAGGCGGTGATTCCGCTAATCGTAAAGGAGCGCAATTTACTGCCCGCCAATTCGCTGTATACCACGACGATGATGGCTTCAGTGATCGTAGGGTTTGCAGTCGGTGAGCCGTTGTTGGCGATCGCCGACAGGCTGCTCGCACCGTTAGATGGCGGCTCAGGCATGGGTAAGTCAGTGCTGGTAGGCGTGAGCTACGCGATCGCGGGTGTTGTCTTATTGCTAATGACTACCTACGAAACCAAAGTTGAAAACCCCGAACCCGCTCACGTCTGGAGCGACATCAAAGAAGGGCTGGCCTACCTGCAACAGCAGCTTCAGGTACGCAACGCCTTAATTCAGCTCACCGTCCTGTTTTCAGTATTTGCGGCGCTGGCGGTTCTGGCCGTCAGGCTAGCTGAGGTGATTCCGACGATTCGCTCCTCTCAGTTTGGCTTTTTGCTGGCCGCTGGTGGGGTGGGACTCGCGATTGGAGCGGTCTCTATCGGTCAGTTTGGCCATCGGTTTTCTCGGCCTCAGTTAGGGCTGTTTGGCTCTTTGGGTATGACTGTCATGCTCACTGGCCTCTCTTTAGAGCCCCAGCAGCTATGGCCCAGTCTGGGGCTGATTGCAGGGCTAGGTTTTTTTGGGGCGATGGTTGGCATTCCGATGCAGACAACCATTCAGGAGAAAACACCCGAAGAAATGCGAGGCAAGGTTTTCGGCTTGCAAAACAACGTCGTCAATATCGCGCTGAGCTTGCCTTTGGCCCTGGCCGGTATTGCTGAAACTTTTCTGGGTCTGCGGACAGTTTTTGGTCTGTTGGCGATGTTGGTGGCACTGAGCGGATTTGTCACTTGGTCATTGATCAGAGATGCTCGAAACGAGAGCGGTCCAGAAGCGGTTTGATTGAGCCGACCGATCAGCCATCGCACTCACTGATTACCTGGTCAATCGTGCACTGAAATCCCGGTGCAAAAGCAGCGATGTACGTATGTCTAATCCGCATATACTACTAAAGGGTATATAAGATCGACGACGCTTTGGGTAAAAACCGCTATGCGGTTTATCGTATTTGCGCTGTCGGTACCCTCTGTTGCGATCGCCCGCTCTGATAGAGTCTAGATAGGGGTAAAAGCTGGTTACGCAGCTTTGGAAAGTCCTCGCTGGCTGAACCCATCCCCTTATTCAAGCGTGTTTTAACCGGTAAATGCATATTGCGTGGCTTGGTAAAAAATCTCCATTTTGTGGCAACGTTACCTACGGCAGAGAAATCACTAACGCGCTGTTAGACCGGGGCCACCGGGTCACCTTTCTACACTTTGCTCAAAGCGAAGAAAGTGCCGACGACCAATCTGGCTATGAAGAGGTTTCTTTACCCTTTATCTTCAAGTCGCAAATTTTGACGATTCCGGCATTGGGGTCGGCGCGCCTCTTAGCTGAGACGCTACAAAAGCTGAGCCCCGATCTGGTTCATGCTTCTCTCACTTTGTCACCGCTGGATTTTAGGCTGCCTGAAATCTGCCAGAGCTTGGGGATTCCCCTAATTGCGACGTTTCATCCCGCCTTCGACCGCAAGCGCCGCAATCTTTCTTCTAGCACGCAGCATCTGACCTATCAGGTGTATGCGCCCTGCTTGTCTCACTACGACAAGGTCATTGTATTTTCTCAAGTTCAGCGAAATTTATTGGTCAAGCTGAGCGTACCTTCAGATAGAGTCGCCGTCATCCCAAATGGCGTCGATGTTTATCGCTATTCTCCGGGTGCTTCGAGTATCAAAAAGCAGCTCAAGGCTAAACAGCTTTACGTTTATCAGGGCAGGCTAGCGATTGAAAAGAATGTAGAGTCGCTGCTTAAAGGGTGGAAGCTAGCGAAAATGGGTGAAGAAAATAAGCTTGTGATCGTGGGCAGCGGCCCCCTGGAGTCTTCACTGAAAGCTTTTTACCCTGACAGCAGCATCATCTGGCTGGGCTTTGTCGCCAATGAAGAACGCCGCATCGAAATTTTGCGCGGCGCTGACTGTTTTATCCTCCCTTCATTAGTCGAAGGGCTCTCCCTGTCGCTACTAGAAGCCATGTCCTGCGGCAGCGCCTGTGTGGCGACAGATGCCGGTGCCGACGGGGAAGTTTTAGAGCGGGGTGCCGGAGTTATTCTAGGTACGCAAAGAGTCCCTAGCCAGTTAAAAACGCTGCTGCCGCTATTTCGCGAGCACTCTGAAATCACGGCATTGCTGGGGCAAAAAGCACGTCAGCGAGTGCTAGAGCGCTATACGCTTAGCCAGAATATTACGCTGTTAGAGCAGCTTTATCACAGCACCCTCACCTCAGTCAGAAGTCGCTATACGCTCAGCCAGGGTGTCTGAAAACGTCGGTTCTCTGTTTTCAGCCCTAACTTTCTGACTTAGGCAAAAAGCGCTTAAGCAGACTCTGCCAGTCAGATTCGGTTTGCTCTTGCATAACCTGGCTATTGACCGTCTCTAGCAGAGCAGAATTGTCAGGCAGGGCAAATACGTAGCGGCGCGTCTGTAGCCCGGTCGCTTCAACTGCCAGTCGGTTTTTAAAGCTGTCTCTGTTGAGATAGCGAAGTAGGGCCGTGTCGTATATAAAGGCATCGAGCTGGCCTTGATCCACCGCTTCCATCTCGGCTAAAACGCCCTTAACTGGCTGAAAGGAAATTTGCTGCTGCTTTAATGCCTGCGCGGCACTGGAGCCTTCGATGCTGCCCACCTTCTTGGTTTTGTGGTCGGCAGCATCGAAGGCACTTAAGAGGAATTGCCGGTCAGCTACTCCCTTGAGCAACTGCGCGTGAAGGCAACCGCACCCTACTGCCTTCTGCCTACCGGTCGCGTCTGCAAAAAGGTCTAGACTTGAATTAGTAACGCAGCTTTTGGTGGTGCCGGGCTATGACGGTTGGTCTCC
>JBBQAC010000343.1:0-3732 GCA_038315915.1 Phormidesmidales cyanobacterium | reverse complement strand
GAAGACGAGTCATCAGCTTTATACGCTAGCGGAAGTACAAGACGCGCAGCTGGGATCAAGCCTTGGCATTCCTAAAATTGCGGGCGCTGTTGTTGTAGAGGATGCGCTTTGGTTTGCAGCGACCACTAGCCAGGGTGAAGGAGACAGCGGCTTCGCAAGTTTGCTGCAATACAGCCCTGACACAGGCGAACTGAGGGTCGATCGGCCAGCGGAAATTCAGGGCGATCAGATCACGGCGATCTCCACCACCGGCAACTCAAATACCTCAAATATCTCAAATACCTCAAATATCTCAGACACCGCAAACCTCACCCTCTGGCTGGGCACAGAGCGCAGCGGGGAAGGCAACCCCCATCTCCCGGCCAGCGGCTTGGTCACTTATCAGCCCACCAGCAAAACGCTAACCCGCTACACCGTCACCAACAGTTCTATGGTGGGGGCCATTCCGTATCAGCTGGCGGTGGCCGATGACTCGCTTTGGGTGGCGACTGGCAACGGGACTTGTGAAGTGCAGTGGCAGGCTGCGGATCAGTCCGATAGCTGGAGCTGTTGGCGATTTAGCGCTACCGCAACTCTCCCGTCAAGCGGCGTCGATATTTACCCTAGCTTTTTGGCCACAGATGCTGCGGCTACATTAAATGATCCGACCGTAGAAGTTCTGTGGGTCGCCCGAGAGCAGCCTGAGCGGGATGCTGACCCGACCGCAGCAGAACTGAGCATGATCCTTCGCTACGAAGTCGCTTATGAGCCGGGGTTTGAAGCGCTGCTGCCGCAGGGCGGATACCGGGTTGCTAATGCGGCGGCTAAACGAGCGGTGAGGGGAGAACCGGTTTTCTGGCCGGGGTGGCAGTGGCACTGGAGCGGCGATCGCTTTGTGCGCGGTTTCGACGAAGTCTCACTGAACCTGGTGGGCGGTGGCCCTTATGGCCTGTATGCTGAGATGGACAATAGCCGTTTAGCCTTTGACCATCGGGCAATTCGAGGAGACGTTGACCTGCTCGAACTGACTGTAGAAAGTACCCAAGTACGCTACTACTCTGGCTGGGTGGACGGCAGTGAACTAGCGGTTTATCCTGCTATTGTACCTGCGACGCTCCCGGTAACTAGGCAAGCGAACCCTCTGGAAGAAATCGCGTCTAAGCTGCCCATACAAGGCCCGTAAGCTCAGTTAGGACATTTGAGTTTCTCTCTACAGGCGGTGAGTAGACGGCAGCGACCCCCCTATGCTGAAAGGGCCGTCAAGCGCCTTAGTTTGCGATGTCCTCTTCAGAATCTGCTGCAAGCCCAGATCTATCTGCTCTGCGCGAGTTGGAGCCCGTCTCTCCAGAAGCTTGCTTTCAGGCCAAACTCGATGCGTCAACGCTGACTCGGCCCATGTGGATGCTGTGGATTCTCTCGGCAGGGCTGATTGCGCTGGATGGATTTGACTTCTTTATTATCGGCGTGGCGATGCCGTTTATTCAGCAAGATTTTGGCCTGAGTGCGGGCTGGGTAGGGGCGATTGCCACTGCTGCCTTAGCTGGTGCCCTGGTCGGCTCACTCACCCTTGGCCCGGTTACTGATAAGGTAGGCCGTCAGCTCATGCTGGTGGTGGATATTGGCCTTTTTATCGTTGCTTCAGCCGCGACCGCGCTGGCCTGGAATGCCTGGTCGCTGTTGGTTTTTCGCTTTTTGGTCGGGGTGGGCATCGGTGCAGACTATCCAATTAGCGTGGCCTATATTACTGAGAATGTGCCCGCCAGGTTGAGAGGCCGGATGGTGATTGGGGCTTTTAGCTTTCAGTCAGTCGGTGCCTTGCTAGGGGCGCTGGTCGGCTGGATGACTATTTGGGTATTTCAGCAGAGTGTGCCAGATCTAGCAGTTTCCTACGCGTGGCGGTGGATGCTGAGCGTAGGCGTTGTTTTATCTATTTTAGTAGGCGGGCTGCGGCTGTTGTTTTTGCTGGAGAGCCCCAGCTATTATTTGGCAAAGGGAAAGTATGAGGAAGCCTCTAAAGCAGCTTCTGAGCTGTTAGGACAGCCTGTTTATCTGGAGCCTGTTAGCCCAAGCGAGAGCCCGAATTTGGGTATGAATAAAACTGCTTTAGGCTACGGCGATCTGTTTTCGCCTGCCTATTTCAGGCAGACGGTGATCGCCTCTATTCCGTGGTTTCTGCAAGATATTGCAACCTATGGCGTTGGCATTTTCACGCCGACCATCATCGCGGCGTTGGCCTTTGCTCAAGGCGAAAATTTGCTGGTGCAGGAGATGGCCTCCGCGCGGGGTGCTGCCATTGTCAATGTGTTCCTGGTAGTTGGGTTTTTGCTGGCCGTTCTACTGGTTGATCGGGTCGGTCGTATTCCGCTACAGGTGGTTGGATTTGTGGGGATGGCAGTTGGGCTTTGTATTCTCTCTTTTGCGGGAGCGACTCACATGGCTTTGCTCTTTACTGGCTTTATTTTGTTTAATCTGATGATGAATTTGGGGCCAAATTCTACGACGTTCTTACTGTCTGGGGAGGTGTTTCCGGCGGCGATTCGGGCCAGTGGTGCTGGCCTCGCTGGTGGAATTGCAAAAGCAGGGGCAGTACTGGGGGCGTTGGCTTTGCCGATATTGCAGGAGAGTATTGGGGTAGCCTGGTTGTTGCGATCGCTCGCCCTGATCTGCATACTCGCTGCCATTATTACCTACAGCTTGCGCAGCGCCGTAGATTCTCCTGTGCAAACTGAGATAAATGAGTAACAGCCCTCGCCTGTAGCCAGAGAAACCGTCATGATCATATCTACTACTTCTGAAGAAAAGTCAGTCTAGGGGTGAAAGCGACTGCTGCTGATGATCTCAGTGGCCTGGTCTGCCGGTATGGGCGGAGAAAAGAAATATCCCTGCCCTGATTCACAGCCAAGTGCCTGTAACCAGGCTAGCTGCTGAGGTGTTTCGATTCCTTCGGCGATCGCATTGATCGCCAGCAAATCGCTCAGGGCAATAATTGATTCGACGATCACCCGATTGCGATCGCCTGACTGAGCCGAACTGACAAAGGCGCGGTCAATCTTAAGAGAATTCACCGGTAGCTGGTGTAAATAGTTGAGAGATGAGTAACCTGTCCCAAAATCATCAATGCTGATACGGATATTTTTCGCTTTGATTTGCTCAAGCAGTTTGACGGTGACATCAATGTTTTGCACCAGCATACTTTCTGTGATTTCGAGTACCAGGCTGTCAGGCTTAATCGGAAAAGCCATCAGGACGGCTTCAAGCTTCGGCAACAGCGAACAGTGAAGCTGTTTCACCGAAAGATTGACGCTGACTCTGAGCTGTCGCTCCGGAAACTGAAACTGCCAGATCTCAAGCTGCTGACAGGCTTGATGCAAAATCCGTTCGCCAATTGCCTCAATCAGGCCGGTCTCTTCGGCAATTTCAATAAATTCTGCTGGCAACACCAGTCCCCGGTGCGGATGCTGCCAGCGAACCAATGCTTCAAACCCCTGAATTGTCTGCGTTTGCAGGTGAACAATGGGCTGATAATAGGGCACAAACTCATCGTTTTCCAGGGCTTTTCGTAGCTCATTTTCGATATCCATCCGCTGGACGGCTTTCAAGTGCATTGTCGGGTTGAAAATGGCATAGCAGCCGCGACCTTTTTGCTTAGCCCAGTACATGGCGAGATCAGAATCTCGTAAGAGTTCCTCTGCTTTGTCATAGCGAGCGGTGCCGACGACAATACCGATACTTGTCCCGATAAAGATTTCCTGA
>JBBQAC010000173.1:0-9723 GCA_038315915.1 Phormidesmidales cyanobacterium | reverse complement strand
TACGCCTGCCGGTTTGCGCTACAGGCACTGTACGGGCACGGTGAGCCGTCACTGATTCCTGGCATTAAGCCAATTAGCCCGTTGGATGTGTTGGATATTGTGCTAATGCACCGCAAAGAAGGTGCCTTCATTCTAGATACTTGGACAATGTAGTAAATGCCATAGCACAGAACGTTTCTGGGGAATTCACCATGAAGTCTGCAACCGTACGCGCTGCTGCCGTACAGATGTCGCCTGTCTTGCACAGTCAATCTGGCACGGTAGAAAAAGTGTTGGGTGCGATTGAGAACGCCTACGAGCAAGGGGTAGAACTGATTGTTTTCCCAGAGACGTTTGTTCCTTACTATCCTTACTTTTCTTTCGTGCTGCCGCCAGTGCTGATGGGCAAAGAGCATATGAAGCTCTATGAGGAAGCTGTGCAAATTCCTGGCCCAGTGATAGATGCTATCAGCAGCGCGGCCAGGGTGCATGAGATGGTGATTGTTCTGGGTGTGAGCGAGCGAGACCACGGTTCTCTTTACAATACTCAGCTCGTTTTTGATGTCGATGGTACCTGCGTGCTGAAGCGCCGAAAGATTACCCCTACCTACCATGAACGTATGGTTTGGGGGCAGGGCGATGGCTCTGGGCTAAGGACTTGCGATACGGCAGTGGGTCGGCTGGGGGCACTTGCTTGCTGGGAGCATTACAATCCGCTGGCTCGATACAGCCTGATGACCAGCCATGAACAAATTCACTGTAGTCAGTTTCCGGGCTCTATGGTGGGAGATATTTTCTCCGATCAGATGGAAGTGACAATGCGCCACCATGCGCTGGAGTCGGGATGCTTTGTGGTGAATTCCACCGGCTGGCTAACCTCTGAGCAGATCGCTCAAGTTACCCCGGATGAGGCTTTGCAAAAGGCTTTGCGAGGGGGCTGTTACACGACGATTATCAGCCCAGAGGGGGTGCATTTGTGTGACCCGATACGAGAGGGCGAGGGGATGGCGATCGCCGATCTCGACTTCTCTTTAATCACCAAGCGCAAACGCATGATGGACTCAGTTGGCCACTATGCTCGCCCCGATTTATTTCAGCTCAAGGTCAATACAGATGCCTATGCTGTAATCTCGCCTGCCCCTGCTGCCAAACCGACCTTTGCGCCGGGTGAAGAGGCTCTGAACCCAGAAGATTCTACGACGCCCTTTGTGCTCGACTCGCTGATTCCCCAGCCGGAGCCGGGACTACCCTCTTTATACTCTTAATTCATGAATCAGCAGCAGGTTATTACTGAACTACAGGCAAAGGGGCTCAATTTGGCTGTGGATACCGAGGGTGCCTCCGGTCGCAAGGGCGGCGCTGGCCCTTCAGATCACAAGGCGGTCACAGTCGGGACAACAACTGTGATGGTACCCGTGTATACAAACGGAGCAGCGAGTTCTCCTTATGCGGTGAGACGCGATCGCAGCACCGGCAAATCGACGCTCACCTGCGACGGTAAAACGGTCGCTTCTATTGACTTTCCTAAACAGCCTCAGTTTTACAGTTTACAGACTGCCGAAGGCATTCCCTATTGGAAAATTGCGCTGCTGCACAGCCACAGTGTGCTAGCGACCACGGTGCTCCAAACCTGCATTCGCTACGACAATCGTAAGACCGCCTGTCAGTTTTGTGCCATCGATCAGTCGCTTGAGGCGGGACGGACGATCGCGCAGAAGACACCGGCACAGCTTGCAGAAGTCGCTGAAGCAGCGGTGCGGCTAGATGGCGTTGAGAACATGATTATGACAACCGGGACGCCGAATACAACAGATCGGGGCGCGGCGTATCTGACAGACTGCGCGCAGGCGATCCGAGCGCGAGTAAGAGATCTTCCTATTCAGGCACAGTGCGAGCCCCCAGACAATTTTCGCTGGTTTGAGCGGCTGCGGGCGGCAGGGGTCGACAGCCTGGGAATGCACCTGGAGGCGGCAGATCCTATAGTCAGGGCCAGGATTATGCCGGGGAAGGCGAAGGTGCCGCTGAGCTACTATTTTGAAGCGTTTGAGGCGGCGGTGAAAGTGTTCGGTTGGGGCCAGGTAAGTACTTACTTGTTGGCGGGTTTGGGCGATAGTCAGGAGACGCTTTTGGCGATGAGTGATCGCCTGATCGATATCGGCGTGTATCCCTTTGTTGTGCCGTTTGTCCCCATCGTTGGGACACCTTTAGCAGAGCAATCACCTCCTGACAGCGAATTTATGTTCGAGCTGTATCAGGCCATCGGCGCGCGGCTAAAGCGAGCAAACCTGCTGTCTGCCGATATGAAGGCAGGCTGTGCTAGGTGTGGGGCTTGTTCGGCGCTCTCTAGTTTTGAAGCTTAAGGCGAATTCTGTTATGACCACTCCTCAACGAACCTATAGTTTTCAGCTGGCGCGTTCAGAAGCTGAGATGGCTGATTATTTTGCGCTGAGGCAACAGATTTTTTGTGAAGAACAGGGTTTGTTCGAGGGGCATGATCGCGACCTGATCGACGAGCGGTCTTATCCAATTGTGGCGATCGCTCATGAACCCAATCAGCCAAGCCGAGTGGTGGGCGTTGTGAGAATTTACGAACAGTCGCCCCGGCTCTGGTATGGCGGGCGATTGGGCGTACATCCTGACTTTCGGCGAGGCTGGCGAATTGGCAAGGGGCTGATTCAAAAAGCGGTGACAACGGCGAACACTTGGGGGTGTGACCAGTTCCTTGCTACAGTCCAGCAGCAAAATGTCCGCTTTTTCACCCGACTCCATTGGGACAGCCTGGAGGAAACGGAGATCTTGGAGCGACCCCATCACCTGATGCAGGCCGACTTAGTTTACTATCCTGCCAGCGATCAGCAGCGTCCGGCGCTACCCATTGTGGTGGCGGCCTGATGGTCATGACTGAGGTTGCCGGACTATCTGACCTGATTGCGTCTTTGCAGACCGCCTTAACCATCTTACAAAAGCAAGATATTCAAACGGCGGCAGCAGCGATTGGTCAGTACGTGCAGAGTGAGGACTGCGATCAAATTCGCTTAGGCGATGACTGCGCGGCAATTCCTGATGGAGATGGCTACCTGCTGCTGGCAACAGAGGGCATTTGGCCGCAGCTAGTGGAGCAAGATCCCTGGTTTGCGGGCTGGTGCGCGGTGATGGTAAATATTTCGGATGTGGCGGCGATGGGCGGGGTGCCGGTTGCGGTGGTCGATGCGCTATGGAGCAAATCGCCCGATGGGAGCAAGCTGCTGTGGGCAGGAATGCAGGCGGCGGCTCAGGCTTACGGCGTGCCGATTGTCGGCGGACATACGAACTGCCATAGTCCACATGCAGGACTGGCGGTTGCGATTTTGGGGCGGGCGGATTCTCTGATCACCAGCTTTGACGCGCAGCTCGGCGATGAGCTGGTGATGGTCGTGAATTTGGCCGGTCAGTATTACGGCGATTATCCTTTTTGGAATGCAGCGACCGAGGTTGATCCGGCGCAGCTCAGGGCGCAGTTAAATCTGTTGCCTCAGCTTGCTAAGAGTGGTTTAGTTCATGCCGGGAAAGACATTAGCATGGGCGGTTTGGCCGGGACACTGTTGATGCTGACCGAGGCGTCAGGCTGTGGTGCCATTCTCAATCTCGACCGGGTGCCACTGCCGCCAGAAGTCTCCTGGAAGAAGTGGCTGATCAGCTTTCCTAGCTTTGGTTTTTTACTGAGCGTCCCGGCTAAGAATGTTGTTCAGGTACGAGAGATATTTGTTCCTCAGGGGCTAGCCTGTGAGTCGATTGGGGTGATCACTGCGGGCAATCAGATCTATTGGCAGCAACAGGAAGAGCAGCAGTTGTTTTGGGATCTGGCTTGGCCTTTTACGGGATTTGGCGATCGCGCTGAAGGCTACCATAAGCGAACGCTGTAACGCCTACATTCCATGTCTCTTCGGATTGCACTGCTAACTTATTCTACAAAACCACGGGGTAGTGTTGTTCATACGCTGGAGCTAGCTGATGCGCTGCAAAAGTTGGGACATCAGCCCTGCGTGTTTGCCCTGGACAAAGACGGTCAGGGATTTCATCGCCCGGTTAGTTTTCAAACCTGCGCAGTTCCCGCCAGTCCTTACGAGGGGGATATTGACGGTTTGATCAAACAGCGGATTCGTGAGTTTGTTTTATTTTTTGAAAGGCTTTCGCAGCAGTTTGATATCTACCATGCGCAGGATTGTTTGAGTGCAAATGCGTTGGCGCTGTTGAGAGAGAATGGCAACATTCCTCATTTTGTGCGGACGGTTCACCATATTGAGAATTTTCGCAGTCCTTATCTGCAAGCCTGTCAGGAGAAATCTATTTATCAGCCAGACCGCTGTCTCTGTGTAAGCGACTTGTGGCAGAAGGTATTGAAGGCTGAGTATGGAATTGACGCGCATCGGGTGATAAACGGGGTGAGCGATCGCTTCTCCCCCCAACCCGACGGACTAGAAAAACTGGTCGCTGAAACCTACGGCATTACTGGGCAACCGGTTTATCTGACAGTGGGCGGAATCGAGCCCCGCAAGAATTCGATCCGGCTACTGCAAGCGTTTGAACAAGTTCGAGCGACACAGCCAAACGCTCAGCTCGTAATCGCTGGCGGGGCAACTTTGTTTGACTATAAGGACTATCGAGAAGCGTTCATGGCAATGGTTCAAGCTTCTGTTCTGGAGGATGCTTTGGTATTACCAGGCGTGGTTCCTGATGAGTGGTTGCCTGCGCTCTATCGGCTAGCGGATGCTTTCGTGTTTCCTTCGGTCAAGGAGGGCTGGGGATTGGTGGTGCTGGAGGCGATCGCTTCAGGTCTTCCCGTCCTGACCTCCAACCAAGCCCCCTTTACTGAATTTCTTTCGGCCACGGACGCTTGTTTGATAGAGCCGGAGAATGTAGCGGCGATCGCGGACGGAATGCTCTCTATTGCGCAGTCTGAGCGACCCCCGATCAGTTCCCAGGCCATCACCCAGCGCTATAGCTGGCAAACCTCAGCGCAGATGCACCTGGAGCTTTACCGGCAGCTCCAGCCTGCTTAACGGTAAGCCTGACTACAGCAAGCGAACGCAATTTAAGCGTAAATACGCACATTGAAAGGCTTGTATTTGGCCTGAATTCAGTTCTCCTTACACAAATCCCGCTGCATTACCACCATGTTACAAGAAGTTTTCTTTGCCTTTGTCTGGATTGCGCTGCTGGTTTTGGCGGGGCGAATTGTAAAACAAAGAGTGCGCTGGATTCAGCGGCTCTATTTGCCGGAGTCGATTGTTGCGGGAGCGATTGCGCTGATTTTAGGGCCGCAGGTGTTGGGGGCGATCACCACGGCAATTGGTGGAGAAGGGACGCTACTCTCGGGCGGGTTGTTCACTGAAGCGATTCGCGACGTGTGGTCTCAGTCCCCTGGCATCTTTATCAATATCGTTTTTGCCGCCCTGTTCTTAGGAGAAGTGATTCCAAGCCCCGGTGCGATCTGGCGAAAAGCAGCGCCTCAGGTGGTATTTGGTCAGTCCTTAGCTTGGGGGCAGTACGTCGTTGGCATTTTGGTGACGCTGATCATTCTCATTCCGCTGTTTGATGCTAATCCGATTTCGGCGGCGCTGATTGAGATTGGCTTTGAAGGTGGGCATGGAACAGCAGGCGGGATGGCCGGAACGCTCGGTGAACTAGGCTTTGAGGAAGGTGCTGACTTAGCTTTGGGTCTCGCAACTGTGGGAATTGTCTCTGGCATCATTACCGGCACGGTTATTGCCGATTGGGGTCGCCGCAAAGGATATGTGCAAACAGCTCAAGCTGATGTGCAAGATTCAGAAGGCATTCCTGAATTGACGCATACCGATAATCCAGAAGTAAGAGAGCGGCGGCGGTATCTTTCGAGAGGATTGCTGGTCGATCCACTTTCGCTCAACTTCGGCTTTGTAGGCATTGCTGTGATTCTGGGTTGGTTGATTCAACAGGGTTTGGTGCTGATTGAAACGCTGACTTGGGGACGAACCGGCTTCACTATGATGGAATACGTACCGCTGTTTCCGATGGCCCTAATTGGCGGCATTCTTGTGCAAGTTAGCATGGTTCGCTTGGGATTAGACGCGCTGATTATCCCAAGGCTAACCAAAAACATTGCGGGTATGGCGCTCGATGTCGTGGTCGTTACCGCTTTGGCCTCAATCTCATTACAGGTAATTGGCGGCAATTTAGGTATCTTTCTGGTATTGAGCATTGCCGGGATCGCCTGGAATATTCTCTTTTTTATGTACTATGCGCCCCGCATTTTTCCTGAGTATTGGCTGGAGAAAGGCATTAGTGACTTGGGACAGTCGATGGGGGTGACGGCTACCGGGATATTGTTGCTGACGATGGTCGACCCGGAGAACAAATCAGGTGCGTTTGAAAGCTTTGCCTACAAACAGCTCTTTTTTGAACCGATTGTCGGTGGCGGCTTGTTTACAGCGGCAGCACCCGCTTTGATTGTGCAGCTAGGACTGTGGGCAACGCTGCTGATTACGGGCGGACTGCTGGTATTTTGGCTGGGGGCTGGATTTTTGCTGATGAGACAGCAGGCGCGGCGCAGTGCTGCTGTGGGTAACTAAAGCAGGTCAAAACTTAAAGAATAAAAACAATTGCGCGGCGATCGCACCTGACTCCTCCTAGATTGGGAAGAGTACGTGCCTCCTGTTAGAGCTGATCGCTGATGTCTCCTAATTCCCGGACATTTGAGCTGCTTACTGAAGCCGATGTCGGTCTTTTGGTGGACAGCGCCATTATCGAAACCCATCCCGTAACCGTCTCCAGCCAGACGACGCTGCCAAAGGTTTTGGCTCAAATGGCCGCAACCCCAGAGGCGAGCTGCATTGTGGCGCTACACCGTCGCCAAGTCGTCGGGATTGCCACGCATAAAGACTTGATTCGGGCACTGACCCAACATCCTGATTGGCACGATATGACGCTGTCTCAGGTGATGTCCTGCCCGGTTGTAACCGTCTCTCACTCAGACTTAAACAAGCTTGATCGGCTGCTTAAGCGCTTCGACCAGCATCAGATCGATCACCTCTTGGTGGTGGATGATAAGGGCAATCTCATCGGGACAATTGATCGCAGCCGTCTGCTTCAGGCAGCCCATGAGCAGGGTGTTAAAACCCAGCACCAGCGAGATCAGCTATTTTCAGAGATTGCTCTCAAAATTCGGCAGTCGTTGCAGCTCAAGGACATTTTGCATACGACAGTTAATGAGGTACAGCGGCTGCTCCAGGCTGATCGCGTGCTAATTTATCAGGTGTTTGCCGACGGCACCGGTAGCACTATTAGCGAATCGGTGGTGTCGCCTTACCCGGCGATTCTCGGCATTCCGTTCCCGGAAGAGGTGTTTCCTGAAGACTATCAGGCGCTCTACGCTCAGGGGCGAGTGCGGGCGATCGCCGATGTTCACGCCTCGACCTCAGGGCTGGCCGACTGCCTGGTCGAATTTATTGAGCAGTGGGGCATTCAGGCCAAGCTGATTGTCCCCATTGTGCATCCACTGAAGTCGCCCGCAGACGAAGCCCCCTCACGCCATGACCTGTGGGGGCTATTGATCGCACATCAGTGTCAGGCCCCCCGGCAGTGGAGTGAATTTGAGATAGAGCTGATGCAGCAACTTGCTGGTCAAATTAGCATTGCGCTGTCTCAGGGGCAGCTCATGGAATATTTAGAAGAACGGGTAAAGCTACGCACGAGCGAACTTACCCAGGCAAACCAGGCGCTTCAGCAGGAAATTCAAGAGCGTAAACAGGTCGGCGCTGCGCTGCGCCAAAGTGAGGAACAGCTGCGGCTGGTCACTGACAACTTGCCCGTGCTGATTGCCTATGTCGATGCTCAGCAGCGCTACCGCTTTAACAATCAGGCTTACGAGCATTGGCTAGGCCGCATCCCTGCCGATATCTATGGTCAGTCGCTCGCGGCAGTCATGGACAGCGGCGACTACGAAACGATTCGGCCTTATGTAGAAACCGTGCTCTCAGGCACTCAGGCGACCTATGAAGGTGAGCTGACCTTTCGAGATGGTCAGGTGCACTCGGTCAGCGTCACCTACATTCCCCATATTGAAAAGACTGAGACCAGGCCGACCGTCAAGGGATTTTTTGCACTGACGACGGATATCAGCGATCGCAAAGCCATCGAACGCATGAAAGACGAATTCATCGCGGTGGTCAGCCACGAACTGAGAACGCCGCTGACCTCTATCCACACTTCTCTAAAGCTGATGGCGACCGGTCGCCTGGGTCAGCTCGATGAAGACGGCCAGCAGATGCTGGAAGTTGCCGATGAAAATACCGATAGGCTGGTGCGCCTGGTAAACAACGTGCTCGATTTGCAGCGCATCGAATCGGGTGAAGTCACAATGGATGTGCAAATCTGTGAGGTGACGGCGCTGGTAGCAGAAGCGGCTGAAGCAATGCAGGCGATCGCTCAGCAGCACGATATCAAAATTCACACCGACTCTGTGCCCCTGTCGATTTGGGCTGACCCTGACTACATGATGCAAACGCTGACCAATCTAATCGGCAACGCTATCAAGTTTTCGGCACCGGGCAAAGCGATTCACCTCAGCGTTCGTCCTTACGTTAAGCCAGCGCGCGCGAGAGCGCCCTCTGATGTGCCGCGCCGCCCTCATCAGGTGAAACCGTCGACTCTGGCCCTGTTTTCTGTTCAAGATAGCGGCCAGGGCATTCCTACTCATAAGCTCACCAGTATTTTCGAGCGGTTTCAGCAAGTCGATTCTTCTGACTCCCGCAAGAAAGGCGGCACGGGGTTAGGACTGGCTATTTGCCGCCAAATCGTAGAGCAGCACGGCGGCCAGATCTGGGTAGAAAGCCAGATCGGCGTCGGCAGTCGATTCTGTTTTACCGTTCCGCTTTCCTCTACTCATTCACCGCCCCGCTCACCGTAAAGCTATGCAGCCACCCAAGCGAATTTTAATTGTTGATGATGAAGAGTCTATTCAAAAAGTAGTCAGCCTCAGCTTAAAGCTAGAAGCCAGATGGGAGAGCATTACCGCCTCTTCAGGCAAAGAGGGTATCCGGCAGGCTGAAGTTCACAGCCCAGATGCTATTTTGCTCGATGTCATGATGCCTGAACTCGATGGCATTTCTACGTTTGAAGCCCTGGGCAACAACCCCAAGACAAAGTCCATCCCGGTAATTTTGCTGACGGCCAAAACCCGAACCGCTGAAAAAAGACTGTTTCAAAATATTGGGGTAGCGGGAGTGATTCTTAAACCTTTTAATCCACTGGCGCTGGCTAGCGAGATTGCCAAACTGTTAGATTGGAACCTATAGCGTAGATTGGATGAGAGTACTCTTTGTTGACGATGACGACGCCTTTGCGAGTCACCTGATTGCTCAGCTCGGCACTCAAAACTACGTCGTGGATCGGGTGAGCGATGGTGAGGCGGGCTGGGCCTATGCCGTTACCTTTGAATACGACCTCATTGTCCTGGATTGGATGCTGCCGCAGCTCAGCGGTATCGGCCTGTGTGAGCGATTGCGCGCGCAGGGGGATGACACACCGATCCTGCTGCTCACCGCCAAAGATGAACGAACAGACAAAATCAAAGGGCTGGAAGCCGGAGCCGATGACTATGTCGTCAAGCCTTGCGATATCGAAGAGCTATTGGTTCGTATTCGGGTGTTGCTGAGGCGATCGCCTGCCGACTCAGCGCCGATTTTTAGCTGGGGAGATCTCTCTCTGGATTCGGCGAGCTGCGAGGTG
>JBBQAC010000084.1:0-15372 GCA_038315915.1 Phormidesmidales cyanobacterium | reverse complement strand
GAGGCATCACCGAAAAAATGATCCGCCGTCACCCTCATGTCTTTGGCGATACAGAAGCCAAAACACCAGAAGCGGTGAAAGTGAACTGGGAACAAATTAAAGCTCAGGAAAAAGCAGAGACTGAAGATCCGACCCAGATTTCGCCCAAACTTCGGCGCTACGCTAGCTCCATGCCACCCTTGCTAGGCGCGATGAAAATTTCTAAAAAAGCGGCCAAAGCGGGCTTTGAGTGGGACAACATAGAAGCCGTTTGGGGCAAAGTAGATGAAGAGATAGCTGAACTTCATTATGCTCTAGCGCACGAATCCAAAGCGGCGCAGGAGAGCGAACTAGGCGATGTCCTGTTCTCCCTCATTCAAATCGCCCGGTGGCGCGGGCTCGACCCAACTGCCGCGCTACAAGGTACAAACCGCCGCTTCACAGAACGCTTTGAAAAAGTAGAATCTCAAGCCGAAAAGCCCCTGGCTGAATATGACCAGGCGGCGCTAGAGACTTTTTGGCAGCAGGCAAAGCAACAGCTTCGGCAGGCCAAGGACTAAGTTGAGGGTTCTATCCATGTTAGAGATTCAACAACTTAATACAGATGAGTGGAAGCGCCTACGAAAGATTCGATTAGCAGCGATTTCAGAAGCTCCTTATGCTTTCGGTAGCACTTTTCAAGAAACGACTGTTCGACCCAAATCCGACTGGACAGCACAGATTGCATCTCTACCGACATTCGTGGCGGTGCTACAGGGGTTGGATAGCGGTATTGTACGATGTTCGCCGCGCCCGGACAGTGAGGACACAGCAGACCTGATCTCGATGTGGGTTGCGCCGAATGCCCGAGGCTTCGGGATTGGAGAAGCACTCATTGATGTCGCAATCGATTGGGGCCGTTCAGAAGGCTACGCCCGGTTGCTGCTCGACGTTAGCGAGGGGAATAGTTTTGCGATCGCCCTCTACAAGCGAAAAGGCTTTAAGGCAACAGGCAGAACCAGCCGCTTCCCGCCACCGAGACAACACATTCAGGAGTATGAAATGGCGTTTGATTTATAGGTCGAGTAAGCAACCGGACAAAAGCTCTTAACAAAGCCACATCAGTAAGATCGAAAGCAGCTACTCAAATCTTGAGAAGACTAGATTACGTAAATATTGATGGCTAAATGTAAACAAAATTTGTGTAGTACTAGCGTATTATAGAGAGATGACTATACTGAAGTCTCCCACTTAACCTACCGGACAGGTTAACCAAGGAAAAATCTCTCCTTCAGCGATTGGTTAAAGAATGCTTATGGAAAGCTTGAAATACGAAATTGGTATCAACGCGCCGAAAGCTGTTGTGTGGAACACATTGACTGATGCACAAACCTATCAAAAATGGGTAAAAGCGTTCTCGCCTAACTCATATTTTGAGGGTGAATGGAAGCAGGGCACCTTCATCAAGTTCTTAGATCCAGAGATGGGGGGCACAAAGGCTTTTTTGGAAACGATTGAGCTGGGCGATCGCATCCTAGCCCGCCATGTCTCCATCATCAGTAAAGACGGAGAAGAAACCACAGAGGGCGAAATGCCTGGTAAATGGATAGGTACCACCGAAGCCTACAGCTTAAGCGAAGAAGGCGATCGCACCTCTCTTCAGGTTGAGATCAAAACGCACGGCGATTTCGTTCCGATGTTTGAATCTGGCTGGCCAGAAGCGTTGAAAAGCATCAAAGCGCTGAGTGAGTAAACCGAAATAAAACTGGAGACATATTATGAAACCCAACCCTATCGTTTGGCTTGAGATTTACGTACAGGATATGGAGCGTGCGAGACAGTTTTACGAATTTGTGTTTCAGGTGCAGTTAGAAAAGCTCGAATCCCCCGATGCGGAGATGTGGGCATTCCCGATGGAGATGAATAAGGCAGGCGCTTCTGGTGCGTTAGTGAAAATGGAGGGGGTTCAATCTGGTGGAAGCGGCACGATACCCTACTTTCACTGTGACGAGGTCGCTGTAGAAGAAGCCCGCGTCGCCGAATCCGGCGGGAAAATTTTCAAACCCAAAATGTCAATCGGCCAATATGGTTCTATGGCGCTAGTAGTCGACACAGAAGGAAACATGATTGGCCTGCATATGGAGCCAGAAGAAGCGCAATGAGATGAGGGAAGTTTACTAACCTGTTGTCCGCAACTTTTCCATGTCGGGGCTGACTTTGAGGCGGATGGCGATCGCACTAATATTGTCATGCCCATTCACCTCATTGCCGAGATCTATCAAGTCATTGACGCCTGTTTCCAACTCTTTTTTGCCTCTCAGTAATGGGTCAATATGGCTATCCAAATGGTCTTCTATGAGGTTGTTATCGCTGAGACCGTCTGAGCACAGTAGCAGTAAGGTATCTTCCGAAAAACTGAGATAGGAAATGCTAGGTCGCAGATCTTCTTTTCCTCGGGGGCCGAGCGCCTGAGTGAGCTGATAGGCATCCGGGCGTCCGTAGGCAATGTCATGGGGAATGCCCTGCTGAATTTCTCTTTGCCCAACCTCATGATCGGTCGTGATTTGCCGCAGACCAATGCGCCGGGTGTGCTGATACAGACGGCTGTCGCCGACGTGGGCAACGACGGCTTCAGTATTCTGCAACAGCAGTAGCACCAGGGTTGTTCCCATGCGCTCGTGTCCGGCCCGCGACTCTTTTTCATTCACTTCATAAATAGCCTGATTCGCGAGCTGCACGGCTTCTGTCATAACAGCCTCTGAAGGGAGCGCACTGGGCGGGCTGTTAGAGGGGGGCTGAGGCCAATGTTCGGCAAAATAATCAGTCAGCGTCTGGGCAGCTAGCCGACTGGCCACTTCACCGCCCGCATGACCGCCCATGCCATCGCACAATATGTACAGGCAGTGCGCCCGGGTATGCTGAGCGCGATTGGCCGATTGCTTTTGCAAGGCACTGCTAATCAGAAAGCAGTCCTCATTGTGATCGCGCTGCCTGCCGACATCCGTCCGACCGGCATCTGCTAGAGACACTAGCTGCATCGGTAAGACCACAGTAGAATCGCCTAGCTCACCTAGCTCAGGCAGGTCAATTTCTTCTAGCAGCAGGCTGTCGAAATCGTCTGGAGAATCGTCATCTTCAAGATCTACAGCAACGGAATCGGCGTCGGTAGTTCCAGCGAGATCGGGCATCGCGCTAGCTTTTACTTCAGCTTCGGGGGCAGCGGCTTCGAAAGCCTCTGGAGGTGCCTGGATAAAGGGCATCGGGCTCAAGCTGATATCTTCAGCAGCTGATACCAAGGGCGTGATCGCTTCAGGGGTATCCAGCAAAGATTCACCAATGGCTCCTAGCTCGGCTCGAAGCTGCTCCAGAGTTTCAGCAGCAGTCACCGCCAAAATGATTTGCCTAATTTGCCTGAGGGGGGCGATCGCACCCCTGTGAGGCTGGGCCAACAGCGACTGCAAAAAGGCTTTGAGGTTAGCAAGAGAAGGCGGCTGGCCGTTGGGGGCAATGAACTGTCTGATATAGAGGGACTGCTCTGCGTCGATCCCGAGATTATTGGCTAGCAAAAGGCTGGAGCGCCATTGGGCAATAGGCTCAAGCGCTACCCACAGGTCGGTGAGTGTATACATCCAGTAAACATGCTGAAGCGGATCGACCGCAGCCGAAAAAGCATCGATGAGAGACAATACGGCGGGCGGATCTGAGGGCGTGATCAAATATGTAACGTCGTCTTGCTGCCAAACGTCGTAGAGCAGGGGGGCAGCTTCAGAAAGCAGCAGGTAGGGATAGGCGGCTGGCGGCAGTTCGGGCAGAGATTGAAGGGTTTCTATGGAGGCTTCGGTGAGTTGCGAGAGCTGCTCTTGTAGCCGTGACCTTTGCTCAGGCCGGGTATCGCTCACTAGCGCACTGCCTTGAGCGAGTACGGTCAGCACCTGATAGCGCTGGGCCTGATCCAAATAGGTCGCTGGTTCGAGTGGATACCTATCGGTCGGCATCAAGGTTGCTTGCAGTAGTTTGGCAGGGGCCAACGGCACGCCCGCATCGGTCGAATCTCGTTGAGAATCGTCTGGCTCAACGGGCAAAGGCTCACCGCAGCGCTGGCAAAAACGATGATCGGGGGGATTGGCAAACTGGCAGGCAGGGCAGGTGAGCATATTGTTTCTTATAGCGCTGGTTTTTCGGGTGTGATATCGGCCTATAAGGCTTTATGTATAAGGATATTGAGAAAGGCAGAAAATTCGAAGAAGGCTTTTGCTGTGAATTTTACTGCGATTTAACCTGATCAAATTTCTATCTGGCTGGGCGCGGGCAGGTTCATCATAGTAAATAGCATGGGTTGGTTACCGGCAGTGAGGGTAAAAGGCATTAACGGGGGAGCGATCGCTGCTCTAAGGCAGTGAGTTCTCGCCACTGACCGGGCTGTAGTCCTGCTAGCGTCAGTGAAAGGGTTGGTAACAAAAGAGCGCTCCGTATCAAGCGTAGTGTAGGAAAGCCAACGGCGGCTGTCATGCGGCGAACCTGACGATTCTTGCCCTCGCTCAGCGTAATTTCGAGCCAGGCGGTCGGTATCTGCTGACGATAGCGAATAGGTGGGTCGCGAGGCGGCAAGCAGGGTTCGGCGATCGCCCTGACCTGAGCCGGACGGGTGCGGTAGCTGCGAATGGTAACGCCTGAGCGTAGCTGCTGTAAAGCCGCCTCGGTCGGCTGGCGCTCTACCTGCACCCAGTATTGACGCCGATGGCCAAACTTAGGATGGCTGAGGCGGTGCTGCATCGGGCCATCATCGGTGAGCAAAAGCAAGCCCTCACTGTCGCGGTCAAGACGGCCCACAGCGTACACCGCTGGCACCGACACAAAATCCTTGAGCGTAGTATACCCAAACCCGTCAGCACCCGAGGTGAACTGACTCAAAACATTGAAGGGCTTGTAAAGAAGAAGATACCGATAGGACACGTAAGCAATCTTATTAATTCTTGAACTCTGTTGATAAAACGCCCCAAACTAAAGGCCAGTCGATATCCTATGAGAACTATAAATCTGTTCGCAATTATTGGGGCTAGAGACGGCTATGGATAAAAAGTATCGGATGAACTGCACCCTGACCTTTGGGGATATCTACAGCCAAATCATCGTCTGGTTAATTGTGCTGTTTGTAAGTTTGGCGGCGGCGCTAGCGCTTATGGGCGCAAGTCGGCCCATTTACGCACTTGCCACAGTGGGACTCATTTTGGTACTGTCACTGCCGTTTTTACTGTTTGCCTTTGTGACCACGCTGCTCAACCATATTGAGTTTAATCTGGTCGATCCGCTGGCTGAGGCGCAATCTGACACAACGGTCACCGCGCAGGCTAAGCAACTATCCCGGCAGGGCGCACGCTAAACCGTACCGCTCTAGCAGAAGCCCTTTCAGATGAGGGCTTCTTCATTTATTCGGCGGCAGGGGGAGCGACGGGCGGTTCTTCAGCAGCCGTTGGGGGGCCCTCAGAAGGCGCTTCAGACGAAGCTGGAGGCGCTGTTTTTTCAGTGATTAGCTGCTGCACGCCGTCTTTGTACTGGGCAGGGGCTAGGGCTAGGGCTTCATCAAAGAGGGTCTTGGCCGCACCGCTGTCGCCTTTGTCTTCGAGCACGAGCGCCTTGGCTAGCGTCGGGCGAAAGTCGGGTTGAGTGGGTGAGGCGGCTTTGGCATCGGCGATCGCCTCGTCATATATCTTCAGCGCTTCGTCGTACTTCTTCTGCTCGGCAAACACCTGACCTAGCAACAGCTTGATAGAAAGCTTATCGACGCTGCCCGGCTTAAGCTCATTAGTTTGATCGGCAGTTGCCAAGGTATCTTGCAGCAGGCCAACGGCGGCTTCTGTGCGCTCCTGGTTCACTAGCAGGGCGACCAGCCCTTCAAGAGCAGGTACGCTGCCTGGATTATTCGTCAGCACGCGGCGATAAACCTGCGCTGCGCTCTCCAGATCGCCTAACTGCTGCTGAGTTTGGGCAAGGGCAATTGAATACTCTGGCACCTCGGGATTGAGATTGGCCAGGCGCTCAAGCGGTTCCACTGTCGCTGGCAAATCACCCAGGGCAATCTGAGCCTGAATCAGGCCAATCAGCGCCGTCTGGTTTTCAGGCTCTCTTTCCAGCACCGCTTTGTAGCCTTCAATCGTGCCCTGAAGCTTAGTCGTTTGGTCGGCAGTGGTTTGAGTTGAGGCAACGTCTGCGCCTCCCCTGGAAGACCGGCCATTGAGCGCGAACAGAACGGGCACTGCCACAAATGCCGCTACCGCAAGAATAAGCACGCCTCTAATTAGCCAGCTATCCTTTTTAAAAACCACGACGCTATCCCCAAAACAACATATATCAAAATAACTTGCTCATATTACCCTACCCCTTTCTCTATCCAACCTACAGAGGGCGAAAATCTGATATTGACAAAGATACGAGCCGTTCATTCAAGCGATTTCCAGCAAAACAGTACGGATTTTCATCTGTATGGATGAACTATTAAGTAGTTGGTCAAGTAGCCCATACAGCCCGCGCCATAGCCTGGCGCTGTTATAGAGCAGGTTTTTCACTTTTCTTTAAGCAAAGATGCTCTTTTTTGACAAGAACCGTGAACTCTCAGTGCCGAGAGGTAGGTGCTTACGCTAGCTTTAGAGCAGCAGTCAGTGTTTACAGTTAGTACGGATTGAAGGTGGTTAACTGAAATGTTTTAAGCGGTGATATTCAACTGCTGAGGCGTTTGGCACAGCCATATCTTTTGAAGAATGTTTTAAGACAGTCGAGAAAGTAGCCCATGCCATAAATTGAATTTTGCCCAAATGCTAGCCTATATCCTAAAATCTACTTCGCAAAGCAACGATTACTCACCGCCGGGGTATTCACCAGAGTTTCCCGCCGCTACCGTTGTTTTGCCATCAGAGTTGCAGGTACAGTTTCAGGAGTTTGAGGATCGATGAGTTCTGCCGCCAGCCGCCCCCCCCATTCTAGTGGCCAGTCTGACACGACTGCTGATGCCTCTGCGCTCAAAGCAGAAAAGGCTCAGCGCCTGCGCCAGCCGCCCAGTCGTCCTCAGCTAATGGGCCCCCCTGCCAGACCCAAGCCACCCGTCGCTGAGGAGGTGCCTCAGCCCGTTGAGGTCGCACCACCCGAGCCAGAAACGCCACCGCTGATTGGCCCGATTTCTCCACCCAGCGAGCGGATGCAGTACAGGGCCATTGGCTTGCTCAAGGGAAAATACATCGCCTCAGAGGAGCAGTTTCACCGGGGTAACATTGCCGTAGAAGATGGCACGCTGATAGATGCAGTGCTGCTAGGCCGGGTGACTAGCCTGATTAAGAAGCATATCGACTTAGCGACCGATCACCTGTGGGTAGTGTATCCGCGCACGCTTTACAGCGAAGAAAATGTTCCAGCGCTCCATGTCCAAATTGTTGGCATCTGGGAGCCTGAGACCCTAAATACCGAGACTAAGCCGTCAGAGAGCGAGTCAGACGATGAGCCTCGGTATTTATCGACGGCGGCGGCGGAGACGGAGGCCGACGTGTTCTCGGTGCGAGGCGAAATAGCCAAGTACACGGAGGAAAAAGACGAAATCGTCGTCAATATTGTCCAGAAGAGTAAGTCTGAGACGGTCAAACCGAAGCGGCCCTTTAAGCTGCTGATCAGCGGCAAGCTCAATGGCAGAGCGACGGGTTACTTCTGGGATTTACAGGTAGAGCGGCAGGAAGGTCAGCTCGTACTGAAAGAGAGTAAGCAAATCGCCGTGGTGCCGCCGAAGCGAAAGCCGAAATCTGCTCGCAAAGAGGGCAGCAACCGTCGTCGTCCGCCAGCAGAGAAGCCTCGTAGTACGGAGGCAAAGGTTCCAAAGCCAAAGCCGAAATTTGCGGCGGCGGGGTCTTCGAGTGATTTGGTGCAGCAGAGCCCGGAAGAGGGGGAATAGAGTCAGTACTGTCTCACGTCCAACTGCGGCCCCCAGCTATCTTGCGGCATAAAGCGCGTGTCGGTGGGCAGTGGCGTGACGGCTGCGGTCAGCTCGAATTCGCCAGCGTCGATGCGCTGCTTGAGATCGAGGGCAACTTGCTGAGCAAAGTGCAGGCTGGAGAGCGGGGCTGTGCGGACGGGTTTGCCGTCGAGAGTGATTTTGCCTGATTTGAGCTGGGCGTAGCTGATCAGGCCGAAAGTGGGGCGCACCCGGCGGGGAATGGAAAAGTCGACAACGGGGGCGACCAGGTCTTCGTCGCTAACGGCGCAGCGGGTAAGAACTGCTTCGTTGAGAATGGGGATGGGAACGCCAACGCCCAGCATCAGGGAGGGGCCGTAGCCCTTGAAGTAGCAGCCGCGTACCCAGTGGGCTTCCATACGTTTGGCGTCGCCGATCAGGGCAAGGGTAGCAGCGGGGCCGATGGGGGCGCGGTTGGGCAGGCGGCGCTGGAGCGGAAAGTGCTGGGTACCCTCCCAGGCGATGTAGCCTTCGCCGCCGCCGAGCAGGATGCGAGTGCCGATGCCGATGGTTTGCAGGTCGGGGTCGTTGAGCAGGGGGGAAAGTGCGCCGCTGTTGGCGTAGACGGCGTTGCCAAGGCGGGGCTGTAAGGGGCCGAGGTAGGTAGAGAGCGGGCGATCGCCGCCATTTACCCCGACAATAAAGTTCTGGTAGAGATTGCGCGGGTTGAACAGGTAGAACTGGTTGATGCGATCGCGCGTAATTGTCGTATCTAAGCTGGCCCGAGGATAGCAATCTGTCCCCTGCCCGGTCGCCGACAGCGTCACCGGCTGATCGGCAATCAGATCGGCAATCACGTGACCGCCGCCATATTCTTCAGCTTCACCATCGCGTCCCGGCGCGGCCATTTGCCCTGCCCCAATGTACAGGTCGACCGCGCCAAAGCCTGCATAGGCAAGCACGCCGTTGAGATGGCATTCGACAATCTTAATGGGGGGATCGGTATGGCCCAAGTTGAGGATAGCCCCGGAGCCTTCCATTGGTTCAAAAGTGCCGGTGGTAATCACATCGACCGTTTTTGCCGCCTGGGGGATGCCCATTTCAGCGATTTGGGCTTTGGCCTCGGTAATCGTCCAAACGGTGGCTTTGCCCTGGCGAATTTTGTCGTTGATGTCGGCGACGGTACGCATGGGGCAGTCTTTTGGCTAATTTGATTTGCGGGCGAGCCCAGTGCCGATAATCAGGGCGATAACCAGGCTAGGGAGCAAGATGATCGCGATTACCAGCGCATTTAGCCCTTGATTCGCCGCTGGCGTGTAAGGCATTTGAAAGGGTAGTAGCGGCCCGCCGTATTTGATCAGCGCGCTGAGAGCTGCTGAGAGCAGAATGACTTTAACGACGAAGCGGGCTTTGTCATTCATCGAGATATCGCCATGGCACACCATTCGTCCTGATAGGTGAGGCCCGTGACCTGCCAGCCGTGGGCCTTTAGATGTTCGCTCACCCAGTCGGCTTTGCTGGTGAGAATGCCGCTGAGAATGCCCCAGCTGGTCGGGCTTGCTAGCTCGCTCAAGTGCGGAATAATCAGTTCTACAATAATTTCGGCAAGAATGTTGCAGACAATGCCATCCACGGGGCCGTTGGATAGGGCGATCGCCTCCCACACACTCCCCACTTGAACCTGCAATTTGGCTGAGTCAACACCATTGAGATCGGCGTTCGAGCGCGTGGCCTTCACCGCCAGCGGATCGACATCGACGGCATAGGCTTGAGCCGCGCCATACAAGATTGACACAATCGAGAGAATGCCCGAGCCGCAGCCAATGTCAGCAATAGTCGCGCCCTTTAAAGGCTGCTGCTCTAGCGCTTTCAGGCAGAGCTGAGTAGTCGCATGTCCGCCGGTGCCAAAGGCGCTGCCCGGATCGAGGGTGAGAATGGTGCGCTCGGTGGCAGGCGGTTCCATCCAGGCGGGGTTGATGAGGAGGCGATCTCCCACTGCTTCAGCCTGCCAGTAAGATTTCCAACTGGTGGCCCAGTCTTCTTCGTCGATCAGCCGCCAGCTCACCTGCACTTCGGCATTAGATTCCACCACCTGCTGCAAGGTGTTCTTGAACTCCTCGAAGTCTGACGGCTGAAATTGGCCGATGGGAAAGTAGGCGGTGACGGTAGTGCGATCGCCCTTCCGCAGGCTCGCTGTCCCTTTATTCGCCCCCTTATTCAGACTGAGCTGCTCAAACTGCCAGTAAACGCTGTCTTCAAGCGCGACCGGGCAACTGACGGCGACTTCCCACCACTGATTGGCTGACATATCGGCTGTAGAGGCAAGGACTAAAGGGCAACGGTATAGGCATCACGGATACCCGGCTCTTTTTTGATCTCAGTCAAAATGCCTTCTGGCAGAGGATCGTCAATGCTGAGCACCATCACGGCGTCGCCACGAACGATTTTGCGGCCTACCTGCATACTGGCGATATTGACGTTGAAGCTGCCGAGCAGTGAGCCAATTTTACCGATAATCCCCGGCATGTCACGGTGCAGGGTAAAGAGCATGTACCGAGTGGGCGGTACGTTGATCGGGAAGTTGTCCATGTCGATAATGCGCACTTCGCTGCCGCCGAGCAGCACACCGGTAACCGAATGCTCGCCCAAAGATCCCTTAGCCGACAGGTACAGCGAGCCGGTGTAGTCTTCGACAGTCGTGTCGCGGGTTTCGACCACGCGAATGCCGCGCTCTTTGGCTTCAATCGAAGCGTTGACGTAGTTGACGCGCTCTTGCAGGGCATTCGAGAGCAGTCCTTTGAGCGCCGCGATTACGATTGGCTTGGTGTCGTTTTGGGCGAGTTCCCCTTGCAGGCGAATATTGAGTTCTTCAATCCGTCCGCCCGCGAGCTGACCGACAAAGTTGCCCAAGGTTTCGGCCAGGTTGAGGTAGGGGCGCAGCTTTTCGAGCATGTCGGGGCGCAGACCGGGAATATTCACCGCTGAGCGAGCGGGTAGGCCCAGGAGCACATCGCGGATTTGTTCGGCGACGTCAATAGCGACGTTGACCTGCGCTTCGGCAGTAGACGCGCCCAGGTGAGGCGTGAGCACCAGCGATTTGCCGACTGAGCGCAGGTCAGATTCGCCCAGCGGTTCTTCTTCGTACACGTCGATGGCTGCGCCTGCAATCACGCCGTCTTTTAGCGCTTGAGCCAGGTCGCTTTCATTGATAATGCCGCCGCGAGCGCAGTTGACGATGCGGGCGGTGGGCTTCATTTTCGCCAGCGATTCGGCGTTGATCAGGTGCTTGGTCTCGGGCGTTTTAGGAATGTGCAGGGTGATGTAGTCTGACTCGCGCAGAAGGAAGTCCATTTCCACCAGACGGCAACCCAGTTCTTCGGCGCGATCGCTCGAAATAAACGGGTCAAACGCCAGCAAGTTCATCCCCATGGCGCGAGCAACCGTGGCCACGTGGGAGCCAATTTTGCCCAGGCCCACTACGCCCAGCGTTTTCTTATACACTTCCACGCCGGTAAAGGCTTTGCGATCCCAGTCACCGGCCTTGACCGATTGGTCCGCTGCTGGGATATAGCGCGACATGGAGAGCATCATGGCGATCGCATGTTCTGCCGCTGCGATGGTATTGCCTTCTGGTGAATTCACCACCACGATGCCACGCCGGGTAGCCCAGGGCACATCGACGTTATCGACCCCGACGCCTGCGCGACCAATAATTTGAAGATTGCTGCCTGCCTCCAGCACTTCCTTGGTGACCTTTGTCCCCGAGCGAATCATCAAGGCATCGTACGCCGGGATAATGGAAATCAGCTCTTCTAAAGGCAGGTTGGTTTTAACATCAACGCTGGCGACCTGGGAGAGAATATCCAGTCCGGCTTGGTCGATAGGGTCTGAGACGAGTACCTTGGGCATGGATTAGCGAGATTTTGGGTTGCAATACAGAGAGCCATCTTACTGCAAAGCGGGAAGCGTGCGGCAGGTCTGTTATCTGTGAACCTTTAAATTGTCGCCGCTCATACAGTCTTCTTCCGATGAGGGTTCAATCGCCTGCATCAACCACTTCTAGCGCGTTGAAGGCATCGACAATGACAATATTGGACATTAAGAAACCTTCGGGATCGCTCAGACGAATGCGGCTTTTAGGCGTGAGTTTTGTTGCTTTTTGTGGCCCTTTCCTCATATTTGCGGCCTCCAATTCGACGATAAGCCACCCATTTTGCACATGCGGCACTAGGGCAGCACCAAGCTTCGCCAGCCCTGCTTCTCCATAAACCCGGCCTACTTCCGCCAGCGAAATGCCTTGCTGCAACCGCAAACCCACCATAATTTGCTCTAAAACCCGCTCCGAAGCGGACAATACCGGCTCGCCGCTCTGCCCGCCGTTTTCAACAAAGCGCTCCACCCACTGCCAGTAGGTGCTTTGCGTGCGCGGTCTGTCGATTCGCTGATAGCCCAGCGGCGTCATCAGGTAGCTGGTTGCGCCCATGCCGAAGCCGTAGCAGGGCTGATTGTGCCAGTAGGTGAGGTTGTGATGGGCCTGGTAACCCGGTTTGGCATAGTTGCAAATTTCGTAATGCTCATAGCCGCTGCTCGTTAAAACCTGCTGCGCCATCCGGTACATCTCAGCGGTGTGCTCGTCGCTGGGCAAAGGTAGCTCGCCCGGCTGGTAGTAGCGGCTGAAGGCGGTCTGAGGTTCGACAATCAGGTCGTATTGAGAAATGTGAGTCGGCGCTAGTGAAATAGCTTCTGTCAGGGATTCCTGCCAATTTTCTAGCGTTTGATGTGGGAGCCCAGAGATCAGATCCAGGCTGAAGTTGGAAAAATCAGCCTGCTGCAAAATTTCCACAGCCCGAAAAATATCTTTGCGCCGATGGAAGCGTCCGCTGGCCGTTAAAATTTCGTCTTGAAAGGCCTGTACGCCCAGGCTGACGCGGTTAATCCCGGCAGCTCGGTAGCCCTGGGCATGGCTCAAATCAAAGGTCGCCGGATCCATTTCCATTGAGATTTCGGCGGCTGACGCAATTCCGAAGCGCTGATCTACCGCCGCCAAAATCGTCTCTATCTGAGAGACCGCGAGCAAGGAAGGAGTGCCACCACCAAAGAAAACGGTTTCTAAGGGGTCTGCCTCTATGACAGGTGTGGCCTGAATTTCTGCAATTAGCCTGTCTACATACTGGCTGATGGTGGGTGAGGTGTCGCCTCGCTTGCTGTTGCCCACCACCGAAATTGCAAAGTCACAGTAAAAGCAGCGCTGCCGACAAAAGGGAATATGGATGTAAGCTGATTTTGCCAGATGTTTAGACAGAACTTGCTGTCGGCAAGATTACAAAAAAAGGGATAAAGGGGGCGATCGCGAACCCAGCCCCTATAATAGCCGTAATCGTAATCACATCAATGCTTTAGCGCGTGCGTTTGATCGCCGCTCCCAGGCTTCATATACAGCTTATGCTCGACGCACTTATCATTTTTTCATTCGTTCTGACCGGCGCAGGCATCGGCTTTTTCAGCGTCGACTTTTTACCGGACTCTGCCCTTCAGCAGGTCACCAACATTAAAGGGCTGGAGGCGGTTACTGGTGGCTTTGGAGCCCTGGTCGGCATGGGCGCTGGCCTAGTGGTACAAACCAGCTACCGACGGCTAGAACGTCAAATTCAGGAAATGTCTCCCGACTTGCTGCTCTCTAGAGCGGTAGGACTGGTTGTGGGCCTGCTAATTGCCAACTTGATGCTGGCCCCACTCTTTTTGCTGCCCATTCCCGAAAAATTTGGCTTTATCAAACCGGTGACGGCAGTGATGGGTAGCCTGCTGTTTGCCGTATCGGGCATGAGCCTGGCTGAAACTAATGGGCGAGCCTTGCTGCGGCTGATCAACCCCAACAGCTATGAAACTATGCTGATCAATGAAGGGACGCTCAAGCCTTCCAAGAGCAAAGTACTCGACACGAGCTGCATTATTGACGGGCGCATTGAAGACTTGCTGGAAACTGGCTTTATTGAAGGGCAGCTACTGCTACCTCAGTTTGTCTTGCAAGAGCTACAGCGAGTGGCGGATTCTTCTAGCGATCAGAAGCGGGCACGCGGACGGCGCGGGCTCGATATTCTCAATCGCATTCGTGAAACCTATCCCGACCGGGTGATTATTGACCCGGCAGACTATGACGACATCAGTGCGGTCGATTCTAAGCTGGTAAAGCTGGCTCAAGAGATGAACGCTCAGCTACTGACGACCGACTATAACCTGAATAAGGTCGCCAGCGTACAGCAGGTGACGGTGCTCAATATCAATGACCTGGCCAAGGCGATTCGACCGACCTACCTGCCCGGTGACGATATTGAAATTAAAGTGCTCAAAGAGGGCAAAGAACCGTCTCAGGGCGTGGGCTATTTGAACGACGGTACGATGGTCGTCGTTGAAGAAGGTCAAGATTTTATCGGCGATGATCTGATAGTGGTGGTGACTGGCGCGTTGCAAACCTCGGCGGGCCGGATGATTTTTGCGCGGCCCAACCGTTCAGCCATGGCCTCTTCTTAGCTGAAGTTTCATGCTGCGAACCGAGTTCTTAGAAAGGTGATTGCAGTAGCCGCTAAACCGTTAACGATACCTCAGCTTTACATAGCCGAAGCAAGGCACTTGTTGGGGCAGCGAGGGGATTGGCCTATACAGTTCAGATTGGCTGATACAACGACTCATGAGCACCGTATCCTTCAGGCTAAACCAGCCCTCATGACTGTTGTCCATTAGTTGACAGGCTTGTCAATCATATTTTCATAGCTCAGTGATTTCTATAGCGGTAGAAGCGCTTCATCTTTCAATTTGGTTTGATTCTTGAGAGGGCACTTCAGTATATGTACTGCTCACTTGACAACAAGAACAACAAATTGCGTCGCTTAATATAAAAAAATACGGAGCCAATCTTCAGAGCCACCGCCGATTCGTTCGAGTAACGACAGTAATTACACCTTCCCCATAGAGCGTTTTCAAATACCCAATGAAGATAATGCTCCCCAATTGCCTAAGCAGTTGAGCCTCGATTACGGTGTTGGAGTCGATTGCGAGACTTTAGAAATCATGGTTAAACTAGCAGCTCAGTTAGGTTTGGCGGTTGGGGTAGCAGGTTTGGCAGTGCTTTCTGCCCAGCCTGCATTTGCAGGAATTACGTTTACTTTAGAAGGCCCGCGTGTTCAGAAAACCACCGTAACCGGCAACATGGTCTACGAAGACTTTGAGTCGATGGCGCTAGGCGATTCGACTAACAGTTCGTTTGCTAATGGAATTGGGGTTATGAATGCGGCCAAGATTGAGGCAGCTAATCAGTACGGTGGGGCAGGCGGCAGCGGCAACTATCTACGGGGTGGCTCTACCATCACCTTTAACGAAGCCCAGTCTTACATGGGTTTTTGGTGGTCGGCTGGAGACAGCACCAATAGCATTGAGCTGTTTGGTGAAGATGACGCCTCTTTGGGACTTTATTCCACCGCTTTAGTCTC
>JBBQAC010000262.1:0-5871 GCA_038315915.1 Phormidesmidales cyanobacterium | reverse complement strand
GTCATGCAGGCACCCTTTGGCGATATCAGCTTAGGGTTAGCGCTGGGGATTCTGCTATCGTTTAGTGCAGTAGCCTTTGCTGCAATTCGTCCGCTGATAGCCCGTCGCATTGCCTGAATTCTACTGGCCGACTGAAAGACCGGCATAGAGGATTTGAGAGATCTAGAGCAGTTAGTTACAATCAATTGACTTGGCAAGACCTTTTGGAGTGTGAATGGATATGCGTAAGCTGGCGATTCGACTAATGGGCGCGGGGTTGGTAGCGGGTATGAGTTGGGGGCTGGCTCCGGCGATTCTCTTGCAGGGAGGCGATGCCCTCGCTCAAGACTCTGGCATCGCTAACACCGCTGAAGACTTTAAATCAGCAGAGGCCAACGACGGCATCTTCGGTTCAGACGTGGACTTGTGGGATATTGTGCACCGGGCTGGTGCGCTTTCCGGCGCAGGCGTGGTAGACGACGGTTTTTACCGCAGCCAGAACCGTCGTATTGACAGTCAGGCCGAATCTTTGCGGCAGCGGCAGCGGGCAATTTTAGAACAGCGGTCGGCTGACACTTTGCCGCCAACCGCCGCCGAAGAAGCCACCGCTGAATAGGCTGCTCATTCAATCCTCCTGGATTTGATAAATTCAGTAAAAGGCACTCAGCGAATTCATTGTTGAGTGCCTTTTGGCTTTTATATTTCGAGGGTTCGAGGAAGCTGTGTAGCAATTGCTGGACTGCCGTGTCCGCAGGGCTCAAATGACTGCTACCATTTAACCTGACTCCACCCGAACCATACCCGCAATGACTGCAACGACGCCCCAGCTCGCCAGCCAATACGATCCTTCTGCCACTGAGACTAAGTGGCAGCAATACTGGGAGCAGAAAGAAGTCTTTAAAGCTGACCCCAGCCAGGGTGGTGAGCCGTTTTGCGTGATGATTCCGCCGCCTAATGTGACTGGTAGCCTGCACATGGGTCACGCCTTTGAAGAAACCCTGATCGACACAGTGGTGCGCTATCAGCGGATGAAGGGCAAAAATACGCTGTGGCTACCGGGCACTGACCATGCCAGCATTGCGGTGCAAACTATCCTGGAGCGTCAGTTTGCTGCTGAGGGTAAGACTCGGGAGCAGGTCGGGCGGCAGCGCTTTTTGGAGCGGGCTTGGGCCTGGAAAACCCAGTCGGGCGGCACGATTGTCAACCAATTGCGCCGACTGGGCGTATCGGTAGACTGGTCGCGCGAGCGCTTCACGATGGATGAAGGGCTTTCAAGGGGAGTGCTGACGGCCTTTAACCGGCTTTACGACGCAGGGCTGATCTACCGGGGCAGCTACATGGTGAACTGGTGTCCGGCCAGCCAGTCGGCGGTGTCTGACCTGGAGGTGGAAAATAAAGAGGTGGATGGTCACCTGTGGCACTTCCGCTACCCGCTGACCAGCGGCGAGGGATTTGTCGAGGTGGCAACTACCCGGCCAGAAACCATGCTGGGTGATACAGCAGTGGCGGTAAACCCCAACGACGATCGCTACCGGCACCTGATTGGACAGACCCTGACTTTGCCAATTGTGGGGCGCGAGATCCCGATCATTGGCGACGAATTTGTCGATGCGGACTTTGGTACAGGCTGCGTCAAGGTCACGCCTGCGCATGATCCAAATGACTTTGAGATGGGCAAGCGTCACCATTTGCCGGTGATCAATATTCTCAATAAAGACGGCTCGCTGAATGAAAATGCGGGTGAGTTTACGGGTTTAGACCGGTTTGAAGCGCGAACCCGAGTGATCGACCGTCTCAATAAGATCGGGGCGCTGGTAAAGACAGAGGACTATCGGCATTCGGTGCCCTATAGCGATCGCGGCAAAGTCCCCGTAGAACCCCTCATTTCCACCCAATGGTTCGTCAAAATTCGCCCGCTGGCCGACAAAGCCCTCGCTGCCCTGGATGACCAGCAAACCCCTCAGTTTGTCCCCGACCGCTGGACAAAGGTATATCGCGACTGGCTGGTCAACCTCAAAGACTGGTGCATCTCTCGTCAGCTCTGGTGGGGCCATCAAATTCCAGCCTGGTACATCGTCAGCGAAACCGATGGCGAAATCAGAGACGACACGCCCTTTGTCGTAGCTATGAGCGAAACCGAAGCGATTAACAAAGCGGCCACCGACATGGGCCGCGAAGTCGAGCTGCGCCAAGACCCCGACGTACTCGATACGTGGTTCTCTTCTGGGCTATGGCCGATGTCTACCCTGGGCTGGCCGGATGTTGAATCGCCTGATTACCAGTTTTACTACCCCACCCAAACGCTCGTTACGGGCTTTGACATCATCTTCTTTTGGGTCGCTCGCATGACCTTACTAGCAGGTCACTTTACCGGCGAAATGCCTTTTGACACCGTGTACATTCACGGCCTGGTACGCGATGAAAACAATCAAAAAATGTCCAAGTCAAAAGGCAACGGCATCGACCCGCTGCTGCTGATTGACAAATACGGTACTGACGCCCTGCGCTATACCCTGGTGCGCGAAGTCGTCGGTGCGGGGCAAGATATTCGCCTCGACTACGACCGCAACAACGAAGAATCTTTAGCGGTAGAAGCCTCCCGTAACTTCACCAATAAGCTGTGGAATGCCTCTCGCTTCGTCATGATGAACTTAGCAGGGCAGACGCCTGCCGACTTAGGCATTCCGGGCACAGACAGCCCTTTAGAACTGGCCGACAAATGGATTCTCTCCCGCTATCATCAGAGCATTGAGCAGGCCCGGCAGCAGTTAGATCAGTACGGTATGGGCGAAGCTGCCAAAGCGCTGTATGAATTTACGCGAGGCGACTTTTGTGACTGGTATATCGAGCTGGTAAAGCCCCGGCTGTATGGCGATGGCGACACTAAGCGCACCGCTCAGCAAACCCTGGCCTACGTGCTGGAAGGCATTCTCAAGCTGCTGCATCCTTTCATGCCGCACATTACCGAAGAGCTATGGCACAAGCTGACTGGCGCAGGCGATGAAGCTTGTTTGGCCGTGCAGTCCTACCCGACGGTGACTGCTCAGCAGATCGATACTGACTTAGAGCAGCAGTTCGAGCTGTTAATCGATACCATTCGCACCATTCGCAATCTTCGCGCTGAGGCGGGTATCAAGCCTTCTGCCAAGATTGAAGCTATTCTCAAAACGGACAGCGCGTATGAGCTACAGGTGCTCCGAGCAACGCGCTCGTACATTCAAGATATGGCGAAAGTCGAGAATCTTTCTATCGGCAGCACCGACCTTGCGCCTGACCATGAGAGCACAGCCGAAACACTTTCGGTGTCGCGGGCAGCGGAAATTGTCGAGACGGGCAAACCGGCTGGCAGTCTACAAATTTCAGCCGACGATTCTGCCTTGAAGCAAATCATCGCTCCTCTTTGGCGATTTTTAGATCGGCCTGCTTACTATTTCTCTAGCTTTTTCAGCGACTACAAAAAGCCTGCGCTCTCTGCTGGCATCCTCTTGGGCGTCGTCATGACCTACCGGGTTCTCGATTCGATGCTGGCGGCGATTGACGATGTGCCGGGTCTGGCAGGTGTTTTTCAGTTGGTGGGTCTAATTTACGTCGTGCGGTTTGGCGTGAAGAAAGTGTATTCGGCTGAGCAGCGCGATCGCGTCATCACCGAACTCAAGCAAGCTTGGGCTGAAATTGCCGGGCAGGAAAAAACCAGCCCGCTTGTTGCCAGTACTGACAAAACGCCTGAGATGAGCCCTGCGCCAGCAGGTGTGACCCCATCTGAGGTTATCAAGAGAGATTCTAGAACCAAGCCCACTCAAAGCTCAACAGCAGACCAGCGCAAAATGTTCGCTGGCGTAACAGGCACAGTGCAGGTGCTAATTCCCCTGACAGGCGTAGTCGATGTAGATGCGCTGCGGGCCAAGCTAGAAAAAGATCTGAGCAAAGCTGAAGGTGAGATGAAATCGTTCGGTGGACGACTAAACAACCAGGGCTTTGTCAGTCAGGCTCCCGCAGAAGTAGTGCAGGGGGCTAGAGACGCACTTGCTGAAGCAGAAAAGCAGGCTAGGCTCATACGCGAGCGACTAGCCATGCTCTAAGCGCAAAAGCTAATTAGCTGCTGACTTTCACAGCCCTACGGATCAAGCTCGGATGTCGTCAACAGGCGACGAACATCCTCTCGCGATCCTAATAACAAAGCCCTGAAGAGACCAATTCGCGTAAATATCAGATGTGCAACGCAGCAGATTGCAGTGATGGCACATGCGGTAAATATTGACCCTCTGTTGAGAAAGTCAGGCAGACTGTATTCCACAGTTCTATGCACAAACATAACTGTAATAGCAGCTTTGCCTAGAAATGAAAGCACGACTGCGAACAAACCGATTCTCGCTATCCAGCTTGAGCACAATGACAACAGCTTTGTAAAGGAAAACGCTGCTAACGGCGAAAGAACAAAGAATCCATAGTAGGCTTCCTTCATTTCAAAGCTGAGTTCGAGACCTGAGTTTAGTAGAACTATAGAAAATACCGAAACAGCTAAAGCCGCAAAAGTTAGCAGCCTGCTGTGATTGTCAAAGAGATGCTTCCCGTAAATAAAGCCAGTCGCATAGAAGAAGAAAGCGCAGGCAACCACGTTTGCTGCCCAAGGAAAGCCCAGGTGTATAGGACTGATTTGGTCAAAAACCGAGAGCATATAGGAGGCTAGTGCAATACTCATCAGCTTTCTTTTACTGCTGATACGAACGCTCACGAAATTGAAAAGCTGCTGGGTCAAGAACAAGCAGGTCACAAACCAGAAGACACCAACTTCGCCTGTTAATTCATCTCCACCATGTGCTAGCCAAGCTAAGTATTTCAGAACGGAAGCAACCGCCTCGCCTGACGGATTTTTGATGGCGGCTAAGACAAAACTAAAGATTGACGAAGCCTTAAAAAGCAGTAGATAAACGCAATAAGGCACTAGCAATGATATACATTTTTTCTTGAAATAGCGGCCCTCTCGAACATCTGTATGATGAAGATATCCACTGATGATGAAGAAAAATGGCATGTGAAACAGATAGATGATCTGCCCTTTTAACCCAGTGTCGAGATGGGCTAAGACAACTGAAAAAATAGCAAGCCCTTTGGCGATATCGAGCCGGATGTCTCTGCTGATCATACGCTTTCCATAAACCAATTACAAAGGCGTTCTGGTTTTGACGATGTGAGGCTAAAGCAGCCCCATGTTCTTACTGAACGCACTATCCATTAGGCTTTTAAGATTTAAGTATATTCACTTAGATTATAGCTACGGCAACAGCTGGTGTCTATTTCTGAAAGCATAGATCAAAGTATGAATCTCTGACTACTCAGGTGAGAATAAAGGCATGTATCGGTTGCTGAGCATAGGTGTTAGCGAAGTCGAATGCAGTACATTCACTTCAGGTTCATTACGCAAACTAATTAGTTTCAGCGTTCGTCGCCCTCCGTACTCTAATAGGAGTCCGTTTCAACTGATGATCGCAAAGAACTCACTAAATAGGCTCTATTGACGCCACTCGGGTCGAATAACACATGAGCTTTTGACCCTTTTGAATTAATTTTCCGAAACAGTTACAGTACCATTAATGAGAGTATTTCCCGATTAAGAATAGCGTTCAATGGACGGTGCAAACTTTGACCCGGCTCGCTGCTGCTGATTGGCTGCTTTGTCGGCATGTCGGTTTGAGGCTTGGGTCTTTCCTGCCTTTTGCTTTGTGGTGGAGACAAAAAGACCCAAGAGAAGGATATCTGAGATCTTGCACCATTCTCAGTAAGGGTTGCATTGCGGGCCAAAATCTGGAAAAAAGGGCGTAAGTAAAAGTCGAAGACGGCCATCAAAACCATGCTTCAGCACGCCCAAACGCTAGTGTATAGCCTTCTCAGTCT
>JBBQAC010000195.1:0-8821 GCA_038315915.1 Phormidesmidales cyanobacterium | reverse complement strand
GCCAAGTGGATTTCCGCAGCCTGGTTTGTCTCTTATTTTATCGCGCTTTACCTGCTCGGTGGGGGTCCCTTTTTCGGTCGAGGAACGATTAGCCCGAGTTTGTTCTACAGCATCGTAATTATGCTGGGCGGGGGCATTGTTGCCGGGTGGCAGCTAGCGCAGCGGGTCTTCATACCAGCTATTCCTGCATGGCTCAGTAAAGTCATCTTGTTTCTGGTGGGCTTTGTGGTGGTGTATCAGGTGCTGTGGCGAGTACCCTACGCACTCGGGTTGGATTTTGGCCTGAAGAATATTTCGACTAATAGCTGGGGCGGGCTGACGCTGACGCTGCTATTAGCCATTAGCGGGATCGCTCTGTGCTTCCCGGCAGGCGTACTGTTAGCGCTAGGGCGGCAAAGCAAGCTACCCATCGTCAAAGCCCTATCGATCGCCTATATTGAGCTAATTCGAGGCGTCCCACTGATCTCTATTTTGTTTATGGGGCAGGTGCTGATTCCGCTATTTTTGCCGGAGGGGGTGCGCCCTGATCGGGTTGTCCGGGCGATTATTGGCCTCACTATTTTCAGTGCGGCCTACCTCGCTGAGAACGTCCGAGCCGGGTTGCAGGCTGTCCCTCGGGGGCAGGCTGAGGCGGCGCAGTCTCTAGGGTTGAACAAGCCGCTGACCACTTCTTTGATTGTGTTGCCGCAGGCGCTCAAGACGGCGATCCCGGCTATTGTCGGCCAGTTTATTAGTTTGTTTCAAGATACGACGCTGCTAGGTATTGTCGGACTGGTAGAGCTGTTGGGCATTTCTCAAAACCTGCTGGCAAACCCTACCTACTTGGGCGACTACAAAGAAGGATACATCTTCATCGCGGCGATCTATTGGGTGTTCTGCTATGCCATGAGTTACGGTAGTCGCCAAATCGAATCTGCTTTGAACACCGACCTACGGTAGGCTACCCTGCGAGAAGGTAAGCCTACGTCTTTTAATTACTTTTTACCTGAGAGGATTCTCACCGATGGCTCAATCTGAAATGCGAGTGCCTACGACATCTGACAACACGGTAGGTTCTGAGGCGGTGATTGTCGCGAAGGACGTGCAGAAGTGGTACGACAATGGTTTTCATGTGCTCAAAGGGGTGAGCATGAACGTGTACAAGGGCGAAGTCGTCGTGGTAATGGGGCCGTCGGGTTCGGGAAAATCAACTTTTATTCGCACGTTTAATGCCCTGGAGCCCTATCAGGAGGGCAGCATTGAAATTGACGGCGTGCGCATTGCCAATGACATCAAAGATATTGAAGCGGTGCGGCGTGAAGTGGGGATGGTATTTCAGCAGTTCAATTTGTTCCCTCATTTGACCGTGCAGCAGAATGTGACGCTGGCCCCTATTTGGGTGCGCCGATGGCCTAAGGCCAAAGCAGAAGAGATTGCCCTGCGCCTGTTAGACCGAGTGGGCATTGCCGAGCAGGCGAATAAGTTTCCGGGACAGCTATCAGGCGGTCAGCAGCAGCGGGTTGCGATCGCCCGTTCTCTTGCCATGCAGCCCAAAGTCATGTTGTTCGATGAACCCACTTCCGCGCTTGATCCTGAGATGGTGCGAGAAGTCCTCGATGTGATGCGCAACCTGGCCAAAGACGGCATGACGATGGTGTGCGTCACGCACGAAGTAGGTTTTGCCCGAGAAGTGGCCGACCGGGTGGTACTCATGGACGGCGGCGTCCTGGTTGAAGAGAATACGCCCGATGCCTTCTTCAACAATCCGACCGAAGAGAGAAGCAAAGCGTTTTTGTCGCAGATTTTGTAGAATTTGCCGCAGATTTTGTAGAAGAGACTTTCGGCGTGATTCTATGAGCTGGTTTCAGCTTTTGCCAGCAGCGGCGCAGCCTGAAGCAACGTTTTTGTATAGGGATGGGCCGGCGTGCTGAAAATTTGCTCAGTAGAGCCAATCTCGACCAGTTTGCCCTGATCCATGACGGCGATGCGATCGCACAAATATTTCGCTACCCACAGATCGTGTGTAATAAATAAATACGTCAAATCCAGGTCGCTCTTTAAGCTCAGCATCAGCTCCAGTACCTGCGCCTGCACACTGGCATCGAGCATACTCACCGGCTCATCACAGATAACCAGCTTGGGCCGGGTAATCAGGGCGCGGGCGATCGCCACTCGCTGCTGCTGTCCGCCCGAAATATCACCGGGATAGCGGCTGTAGTAATCTTCGGCGGGTGTCATCCCAACCCGCTCCAGCATGGCTTTCACCTGCTGTTCGGCTTCACTGGGAGTCGCCAGTCCATGGATTAATAGCGGGTCGGCAATGCCTCTACCAATCGTCATCATGGGGTTGAGACAGGCGAAGGGATCTTGGAAGATCATCTGAATGTCGCGGCGTCGGGTTTGCAGGGCGGAGCGCGACAGGCCGCTAAAGTCGATGCCCTGAAATTGAATTTGGCCAGAAGTCGGTTCGACAATTCGCAACAGTGCTCGTGAGAGGGTGCTCTTGCCGCAGCCCGATTCGCCGACCAGGCCCAGAATCTCGCCGGGGTAAAGATCGAGCGAAACGCCATCTACGGCTCTAATGGGTTCAGGCGGCTCCTGCCCGAGCAGTCTGCCCAGCAGTCCTTGTTCTCGGGCGTAGTGCTTGGTGATGTCCTTGAGGCTTAGAATTGGTGCGTTGTGCCGCTCCATAGCGCGGGCTGAATTTTGCGCGCCAGCGGCCTGTAGCTGATGGGCGGCTTTGAGCAGTGACTGAGTGTATTCGGCTTGGGGATGGTAAAAGACTGATTGAGTTGGGCCGGTTTCAACGATCTGGCCCTGGTACATGACCGCAATGCGATCGCAGTACTCCCCGACCAAAGCCAGATCGTGTGAAATCAGCACCAGGCCCATATTTCGTTCGTCACATAGCTCAGTGAGCTGTGCCAAAATCTGCGCAGAGACCGTCACATCTAAGCTGGTTGTCGGTTCGTCAGCGACGATTAGCTTAGGGTTTAGCACCAGGGCCAGGGCGATCGCCACCCGTTGCCGCATCCCGCCGCTGAATTCGTGCGGATACTGCCGCCAGCGATCGGCTGGAATATTGACGGTTTCTAGCGTGGCGATCGCAATCGCCTTGGCCTGCTTTCTGCCGATCTCGGGCCGATGGGCCAATAGCGTTTCGATGCAGTGCTCCCCGATGGTCATTAGCGGGTCTAGCCGGGTCATCGGATCTTGGAAAACCAGCGAAACCGCCTCGCCCCGAAACCGCCGTAGCGCTTCTGGTGAAAAGTCTAAAATTGAGCGCCCTTCAAACGTAGCGTTACCTTCGATCCGAGTCGCTGCCGGGAGCAGCCGCATCGCCGCGCGTCCTAGCGTACTTTTCCCGCAACCCGATTCGCCGACCAGCCCGAGCTTTTCACCGGGCCGCAAAGATAAAGAAACCCCATCAACAGCCCACACCGACTGGCCCGGATAAGCCACCCGAAAGTTATCGACTGCAAATAGAGTGTTTGCAGTCGCCAGATCTGAAGCACTATCGAGGGGAACCGGGGAGTCGGCCATATTCATAAATCAATCGAGGGCAAGCAAGGCGCTATTTTTCAAATTTTCTCATCAGGTAGGCCACGCCAAAGTCCCCGTGCGGATGCTCTTTGAGCAAGTCACCAAGCTCAAATACCCGGCTGGCAATCTCGGGGCCAAGCTTTTCAATCACGGCCAGCCGCTGACGTTCGGTTTGCTCCAATACTCTCATGCGGGCCTGCCAATCCGGTTTGAATACTATTGGAATTTGCACATGGAGACCCAGCGCTGCAAAAACCTGCCATTCGCCGCGATCGCACCAAAGGCCGCTGCACAGCGGGCAGCGCTCCACATAAAAGGCCGTTTTCTTGAGATTCAGGCGCGATCGCTTCAGGTAAGTGCCGCATTCTGGGCAGAGCCCGGCGCGGCTGTCGAGCGGTGCAGGCTCGAAATCGCTCTCCAGCGTCAGCGGCAGCACCTCGTCAGGAACGGCCTCCAGCCCAGCGTTGAGGGCCTGCCAACGCTGATAGGTGAAAAAAGGAATCCAGTTGCCCTGACAGTCAGGACAGCGCTGCGCTGAAAGATCGTGGGTGAGTTCAGCAGGCGATAGCTCAATCGTAGGTTCTTTAGGACAGCGCACAAAACTCCGGGGTGAAGCAGCAAAGTGTCAAAAGTGTCATAGGGGGAAGGCTTGTCAAAAGCGTATCTACTTTAATACACCTTTTGCACCCTACAACATCGGCTTCCTCTCGCAGCGGGCCGATCGGCGCTAGAAATCGCGCGATCGCCAGCTAACAGATCTCGTCAACCATGGCCTGTACGAACTTTTGAAGCTGTTTTACATGGTCTTCGACTTGCGATCGCTGCCGATTGATCGTTGCCGGTTGCTTTGCGGTTTGCAGTCGCATAGCTTCGATGCCGAGTAAGCGCGATCGCCGATGCGCTTCGGTTTGATGAGGCCGCAGGCGTTGCTCTACCGCTGGGTCGAGGTCAAGGCTAGCAATTATCGCTAAAATCTGCTGAAATTGCTGCTGTAGCTGGGTAACCTGCCGCTGAAAGGTGACTGCTGAAGGCGACCGAGGTGAAGGCGACAGCGGCGCACTTTCTCGAAATGCCGATCCCAGCAGCGTATACAGTTCAGTTAACCCGCACAGCAAAGATTGAAGCTGCTCGCACAAATGGCTAGGGAGTGGTTCTGATGGCATAAACTCGCGCTGACCTGAGTCTCAATACGTCCCCCGATTCTGCCTAAATCTTTCCTCAAGGGGTACAGTTTTGTTTATCATTAGTGTAAACAAACTTTTGCGACTACCCGCTTAGAAAGGGTGAGAATCTTTTGACTGGAGGTTCTTACACTGTCTGTCTATCCATCTTCTAAGCGCTTGATTCGCACAGCGTTCTACTGGTAATACCAGTACCTGCAAACTACTTCCAGACGTTCTTGCCTTCTCCTTTGAATCTCAAGAGAGGAGGCATCTTACATTTTTAGATTGATTTTTATTTTCGAGTAGTTAATTCTTACTTTACCTAACGTTATTCAAACCTGGTTAATCGCAATCAAACCCCGCCTCTCTTTGTAAACCCTAGCTTGATGAGATTTTGCTAGCCATGACTGCAACAGCCCTTGTCGTTCCCCAAGATTGTTCGCTACCTGACTGGCTATCCTCCTGTCTCATAGAGCATGGTGCCAAAGCTGATACGCCCGACGCGATCGCCGCCTTAGCCGCCGACGAAAAAGCGGAAGCGTTGGCGATCGCACCTGTAGAAGGTGACCAGCTTGTCTGCCGCGCCTTTGAGTTTGCCTATCAGCTACACAGAGGCCAAATGCGAGCTTCGGGCGATCCCTACATCGCCCATCCGGTCGCTGTGGCTGGTCTCCTGCGTAGCCTGGGCGGAGACAGCGCTATGATCGCCGCCGGGTTTTTGCACGATGTCGTCGAAGATACCAGCGTCAGTGCCGACGAAATCGAAGCCATCTTTGGCGCAGAAGTACGTCATCTGGTGGAAGGCGTCACCAAGCTCTCCAAGCTCAACTTCGACAGCAAAACCGAGCAGCAGGCCGAAAACTTTCGCCGCATGTTTTTGGCGATGGCCAAAGATATCCGCGTTATCGTCGTCAAGCTCGCCGACCGCCTGCACAACATGCGCACCCTACAGCATTTGCGCCCCGAGAAGCAGGTACGGATCGCCCGCGAAACCTTAGAAATTTTTGCACCGTTGGCCAACCGTCTGGGGATTGGCCGCTTTAAGTGGGAACTAGAAGATCTTTGCTTCAAATATCTCGAACCTGAAGCCTACAGCGAACTCAAGCAGCTCATCGTCGAAAAGCGTACTGATCGCGAAGACCGCCTGACTCAGGTTAGCCAGACCCTACGAGAAGGTATCAGCAATCTCGGCATTCACTGCGAGGAGGCCAGCGGTCGCCCCAAGCACCTATACAGCATTTACCGCAAGATGCAGCGGCAGCAAAAAGAATTCACCGAAATTTACGACATTGCGGCGATTCGGCTGATCGTCACTTCTAAAGACGAATGCTACCGCGCCCTGGCGGTCGTCCACGATCTGTTTCGCCCGATTCCGGGCCGGTTCAAAGACTACATTGGGTTGCCGAAGCCCAACCGTTACCAATCCTTACATACGGTTGTAATCGGCCCTCACGGTCGCCCTATCGAAGTGCAAATTCGCACCGTGGAAATGCACCATATTGCTGAGTATGGGATCGCCGCGCACTGGAAATACAAGGAAGCGGGCAATAGCCATACGGCCCTCAGCGGCGACGAAGAAAAGTTTACCTGGCTGCGTCAGCTACTCGACTGGCAAAACGAACTTAAAGACGCTCAAGAGTACCTTTCTGGCGTTAAAAACAACCTCTTTGACGAAGAGGTGTACGCCTTTACGCCCAGCGGCGACGTGATCCCGCTTAACCGGGGCGCAACCCCAGTCGACTTTGCCTATCGCATTCACACCGAGGTGGGCAACCACTGCGCCGGGGCTAAGGTAAATGGTCGGATTGTCACGCTTGACACTCATTTGCAAAACGGCGACATCGTCGAAATCATTACCCAAAAGAACGGCCATCCCAGCCTTGACTGGCTTAACTTTGTCGTCAGCACGGGCGCTCGTAACCGGATTCGCCAGTGGTACAAAAAGTTTCACCACGACGAAAACAGAGAACGCGGCCACGAAATGCTCGAAAGGGTCATGGGCAAAAGCGGACTTGATGCCCTGCTCAAGTCGGCCCCAGCGCAAGCGACTGCCGAGCGCTGTAACTATTCATCCGTCAATGACTTGCTAGCGGGACTAGGCTACGGCGAAGTGACGCTGAACGCCGTCGTCAACCGGCTGCAAGATGCGGTCAAAGACTCTCAGCCTATTCAGCCGGAAGAAACCGCTGTTAAGGTCAGCACCTTAGAAGATGAAATTCCTGCCGTCAAGGCACCCGCCAATCGTCCCACGGGCTACGACAACGCCCCCATTGCTGGACTAGAAGGGCTGCTGCACTACATTGCTGGCTGCTGTCATCCGCTGCCGGGAGAGAATATTTTGGGCGTGGTCTCAACTGGCGGTAGAGGGATCGCCGTCCATCAGCAAAGCTGTATCAACGTGGAGCATATTCCCGGCGAGCGGCTTATTCCCCTACGTTGGAACCAGCCCAGCACCGCTAAAGGCCAGCCCGATACCTACCCGGTACAGCTCCGCATCGAAGTAATAGACCGGGTCGGCGTGCTTAAAGATATTTTGACTCGGCTTTCAGACCTCAAAATCAATGTGCACAATGCGGGCGTCAGGACTCATCCTGACCAAATTGCTGAAATTGATCTGGGCATTGATATTCGCGACCACGGACATCTCGACAAGACCTTTGCTCAAATTCGTAAAATGGCCGATGTTTTAAACCTGAAGCGAATTACCGCTGCTGACAGCCGCTTTGGCGGATAGGATAAATAGGCGATCGCTCCGTCACCTTTATTTATTTAATGCCTAATCCTCTGTTGAGCCTGCCCTACCAGAGCCCTCTGGCCAATCTGGGGGGCGACTATTTTGATCGGGTCATGCCCGCCACCTTTCCTGAGCATATTTTGCGGTTTCGCAATGATGACGTGCTCTCTCAGCTAGGTTTGCGTTCTGAGCAGGTGAGCGATCGCGATTTCATCGAAGCCTTTGGCGAATTCAAGGGTCGAGATACCTTTCTGGCGCTGCGCTATCACGGCTACCAGTTCCGCAGCTACAACCCTTTTTTGGGTGACGGGCGCGGCTTTCTGTATGGTCAGGTGCAGGGGAAAGATGGCAAATTGTACGACTTTGGCACCAAAGGATCTGGCCCAACCCCCTATTCTCGCGGCGGCGACGGGCGGCTGACACTTAAAGGCGGCGTGCGAGAAGTACTGGCTTCTGAAGCGCTGCACGCTTTGGGCGTTAATACTTCGCGGACGCTCAGTCTGATTGAAACGGGAGAATCACTCCACCGGGGCGATGAACCCTCTCCCACGCGCTCAGCCGTGATGGTGCGCTTTAGCCATTCTCATATCCGCTTTGGTACTTTTGAGCGACTGCAATACCTGAAGCAGCCCGAATTGATTCACAAGCTGCTAAACCACGTAATTGAGGTGTACTATCCTCATCTGCTGTCGGTCGAAGCTGAGCAGGAACGCTATGCTCTGTGGTTTGCTGAGCTTGCCGAGCGGCTGGCGACGCTGGTGGCACAGTGGATGACTGTCGGCTTTTGTCACGCGGTGCTCAATACCGACAATATGTCGATCACAGGCGAAAGCTTCGACTATGGCCCGTTCGCCTTCATGGATGAGTACGATCCTAAGTTTACAGCGGCCTATTTTGACTATTCGGGGCTCTACAGCTACGGCAATCAGCCGGGAGCCTGCTATTGGAATTTAGAAAAATTGGCGGTAGCGCTCAAAGGTATCGTCGATAGCGCCGGATTGGAGGCGGGGCTCGCACAGTATCAGCCTAAATATGCAGAGATGTTTTGCGATCGCACCCTCAAAAAACTCGGCCTCCCCACCGAACTCGCTACTACCTTACCTGCCGATCTCCAGCGCGATCTTCTCCTGAAAACTATCCACATTCTCGAAGAAACCCACGTCGGCTATCACGACTTTTTCACTGCGCTCACCCAGCAATTTACACCTGAATGGCAAACTGAGCACGAGCGTATTCTGACGCCTGCCGTTGAGAAGTCTGACCCGGCGGCGGCTGAGCTGCTGAAAGAGTGGCGATCGCTCTACCAAAAGTGCCTTAGCCAGCTCCCCCCCGAAAAAATGACCGACGTTCAAGCCTGCCTGCGCGCTACCAATCCGATGACGGTGCTTTTGCGATCGCAAAT
>JBBQAC010000147.1:0-11216 GCA_038315915.1 Phormidesmidales cyanobacterium | reverse complement strand
TCCACGAAAGACATCAGCAGGCTAGAGAACGCCACGCCAATCAATAAAAAAGGAAACGCCTCCACCAGCAAACTGAGAAATAGCGTAAATCCAGTACTGAGCTGAACCATCTTTTACAAGGAGAAATGCCAAGGCTGGCTGTTTAAAGCCTGACCTTGAAAGCAATACGATGAAATGTAGCCTATTTAACTTTATCGGTGTATTAACAACGCGGTGACATCTTACTACGATGTGCCGCCGACCTTAATGAGAAACTTTCATAAGCTACGTCACTGGGCCTCGCCTGAGGCGGTTTGCTTTCGTTCTCGCAGCTTTCCTACCTGTTATGGAGGCCGAAGTCTGATCGAATGTTTCGCAAAGTAACATTTCGTAAAGTTGACCCTACCAGAGCCGGATACTGACTACGCTGATCCGCCCTCCTAGACACACATCAACGTCTCCGTCAGGGTCGCGAAGCCGCTTTTCGTATGCACCCACATAGCGAAACCCCGCTTCATCGACCAAGAAGTCGGTGGGCAGCGGTTGGCTACAGCCTTTGCAAAACACAATTTCAGGCTCGTCGGCTTCGCCTGCCGTGCCATTGAGCGGTGGCGCTGGCAGGTTGACATTCCAGAACTGACCCGGCGGCGGCGGGTCGGCCATAAGCTGACGCAGCACCCGCGCCGCTAACCGAGTTGCCCTCGGCCAGTCAAAGGGCTGAGTTCGATACCGATACTGAGAAATGGCGATGCCGGGTTTTCGTAGCAGGGTGGCTTCGCGAACTGCCGCCACCGTCCCCGAAACGTAGGTATCTGCCCCCATGTTCCCACCGGCATTGATGCCCGAGAGCACCCAGTCTGCCTCGGGATACAAATGGCTCAGGGCCACCCGGCTACAGTCAGCCGGGGTGCCGCCAATGGCATATTCTCCCGGCCCGCGCTGATCGATAGGAATGACCCCACCGCGATTGAGCTGATGACTACAGCCCGACAGGGGCGCATCAGGGGCCACAACGACACTCTTGCCAATGTCTTTTAAAGCATTTTGCAGGGCCAGAATGCCGGGAGCCCCAATGCCGTCATCGTTGGTTAATACAATCATTCGCTATCGGCCTGCCGCTTCAACTGCGACATCGCCGCTAAAAACAAGCGTGGCTGGCCCAGTCATAAACACCCGGTTGCTGGGAGCCCATTCGATTTCTAAGTTACCGCCGGGAAGTTCTACTGTCGCTGTGCGATCGCACAGCCCATTCAGAACAGTCGCCACCAGCAGCGCGCAAGCGCCGGTTCCACAGGCCAGCGTCGGCCCGGCCCCCCGCTCCCACACCTTCATTTTCAAATAGTCAGGCCGCACCACTTCTACAAATTCAGTATTGATCCGCGCCGGGAAAGCCGGGTGATGCTCAAACTTGGGGCCGATCTCCGCTAGAGGCACCGCTTCCACATCTTCTACAAAGGTGACGCAGTGCGGATTGCCCATACTCACGCAGGTCACCTGCCAGGGCTGACCGGCCACCTCAAGGGTTTTGTCGACCGCTTTTTCATTTTCGGTTGCCAGCGTCGTGGGAATTTTCCCGGCGAGCAGCTCGGGCTCACCCATATCCACAGTGACCTGAGCGTCGGGCTGTAGCGTCGGCTGAATGGTGCCTGCTAGCGTGTGAATGCGGTAGGTGTGAGGAAGCTCCGGGGCTTTGCCGTCTTTCGCTTCCAGGTCAGCGATAAACTTGGCCAGACAGCGGATGCCATTGCCGCACATTTCTGGTTCGGAACCGTCGGAGTTGTAAATGCGCATAGTGTAGTCGGTGTCGCCATCGAGCAGCGCAGGCAGCACAAAAATAACGCCGTCAGCGCCAATGCCAAAATTGCGATCGCACAGCGCCACCACCTGCTCAGGCGTTACCATCGGCTCTGCATCGGCCCGGTTATCCAGCAGGATAAAATCGTTGCCCAGGCCGTGATACTTGCTAAAAGAAAGGGTTGTCATAGAAAAGAATCAGGACTTTTGAAAACGTCTTCTCAGCATTTTATACCGCTTACTCTATCCCTACCCGATTTCTAACCGCTCTCCTCGGGCAACCTGTAGGTCAAACATCCGTTCACCTGAGTAACGCTCTGCCATCCCTATGTCATCCAACGCATTTGATACCGACCTGCCCAGCATCCGCCAGGTTCAGACTCTCATTCGCGACCAGCAATCTGTAGAAATTAAAGTCACGACCGGTGACACTGTGACCGGCGCTGTTAGCTGGCAAGATGCTAACGCTATCTGCGTCAAGAGTGAGGACGGGCAGAATACGATCCTGATGCGGGGGGCTATTGCCTACGTCAAAGCGGCTCATTAGGGCAGACGCTGGTCGTCGCATCACAGTCACAAAGGCATTGGGGATGATATTGTCTTTGCTAAGTTTGAATGACCATTTCGGCATAGCACTCAATTCTCATGTCTTTTCTCCCCCTCCTGCGTAGCCTTTATCGCAAGCTGATTCGGCCCGTTAAGTTCACTCCCTGGCTGATCCTGTCGGTCGTAGCAACGGCAGTGGTGTGGAGTACGGCTGCCCCTTCGCAAGCAGCCTATCAGGTGCAGGTATCACCCGGTAGTCCTGTCCTTGGCGATACGCTCTCGGTAGTCGTGCAGGGCGTCAGCGGAGAGGCACCGACTGTCAGTGTCGATGGAACCGACTACCCCACCTTTTTGCTGTCAGCCAATCGGTACCGCGCCCTAGTGCCCACCAGCCCCAACACCAAGCCGGGTCGCATGACGCTTCAGGTGAGTGGTGCTGACGGTACCAGCAATATCGCGGTTAATGTGGGCGATCGCAGCTTTCCCACCCAGTACATTACCCTGTCGCCCGGTCGCGCCGGGTTAGAAGGCACCGACTACGAATTTGACCGGCTAGACGCCCTCCGCGCCCTGCGCACCCCTACTCGCTATTGGAACGGCCCGCTGACCAAGCCCAGCAGCGGCTACGTCAGCTCTACCTACGGCAACCGGCGCTACTACAACGGCGTTTTCGCTCAGGACTACTATCACCGTGGGGTCGACTACGCCGCTGGCAACGGCGCGCCCATTTATGCCCCCGCCGCCGGTCGGATCGCTCTAGTTGGCCGGGTTGCGGATGGCTTCGTACTCAACGGCAATACCCTCGGCATCGATCACGGTCAGGGCGTTACCAGCGTGATGATACATCTCTCTGGCTTTGCGGTAAATGAAGGCGACATGGTCGAAGCTGGCCAACTCATCGGCTACATGGGCTCTACTGGCTTTGCAACCGGGCCAAACCTGCACTGGGGTCTGTTTGTCAATGGGACAGCCGTCGATCCAGTCCCCTGGCGCTATGACGGGGTAGAATAGTCGCGCCAAAAATGAGTTGCGCTGTCCCAACACAGGTTATTAACGTGCGATGGAAATCGAGGGATAACAATGGGAATACTTGATTACAGATTCATTCCAAATTTCTGAATCACCCGAGAGTTGAGTCGCTTTCAAAGCCTCACATCGTAAAACTATTAAAAGCGAAACCATCAAACGGAGCTTTGTGCCAGCATGAGTAGTATCGAAAAAATTGTTGAACAGGCGTTACAGGATGGCTACTTGACCCCTGCCATGGAAGCAGAAGTGGGCCGTATCTGTGATACAGCTTCTGAGCTATCTATCGAAGAGTATATGGCCCTAGATCGACTCATGGGTTCATTGCTAACAGGTGAAGTTGTCGCAGTTCCCCGCAAGCAGTTTATCAATGTGATGGAAGAGCTAGTCCTAGCCGAGGCAATCTCTCAAGTCGCTGAAGTCGAAGCCAAAAGCGATCAAACACTCGACTTAGGAGATATCGCTGCCTACGCGCTGAACCGTCTCCCACCGCTATATGCAACGACCGAAGAAGGGGCCAACTATCAGCGTGAAGAAGCACGCACCAGGCTATCGGAGCTGATTGGCCAGCAGGTGTCTGAGTCGGTGGGGCGCAGCCTCAACCAGCCTGACTTCTTCCCTGAGCGCCGCGACATCCAGCGACATGAAGAGGGCGGTTTACTCGGCCAGGTCAATAAGCTCCTCAAAGACTACGCCCATGACTTCGAGCAGCAGCCTAAGGCAGCGTAGTCAGCCAACTCTCCCTTTTCCCGCGATATAGATTTTAAAAAAGCGGCGGTTAGGCAATTGCTTAGCAGTCGCTTTTTCGTGAGTTTTTTCGGGATCTGTAGCCTTGTCCTGAGGTCAAGGCTTTACTGTCACCAGAGTATTCACTTCTACTTGTTGATAGAGCGCTTCGATGTCTTGGTTGCGCATCCGAACGCAGCCATGAGAAACCGCTTTACCGATTAGCTCCTCTTGATTGGTACCATGAAAGCCAATCTGCGCTTGGCCATCACTCCAAAAGCCAATCCAGCGGGTACCTAAGGGATTATCTGGGCCGGATGCAATTTTTTCGTGGGTGATGGGATGCTGCCAGGCTGGGTTTTCCAACTTGTTGATTACCTGAAACTCGCCCTGAGGCGTCTGCCAGTCATCTTGACCGACTGCCACTTCGTAAAAAACAGATGGTTTATTGACAGTGCGAACCTCAAGTAGGCGTGATTCCAAGGAAAGCACTAGCTGAACAGATGACTCAACTGGCAAAGTCTCAGCATCTGTACGGGCAAGCAGACCGGATAGCAAAGATCTCACCGGGTTCTGAGCGCCAATGCCCGAAAACGTATCTGAGCGAATGTCGAGGGCGGTATCTGGCGTGATGACCGGGCCAGGAAAAGGGTTGCGCCACTCAAAAACCGCCAGGGTCACCGCTGCGCTGAAGCAGAGCGCGACAAAACAGCGAGCAATGGGGGCTTGCCTACGCATGGAACCGCTGGGGGAGGGCTTGTAACGTTTCCAACTTTTTACCAGTATGCTGAAGCGATCGCCACCGTCCTATGTGCCTTTTTTGGGCTCAGCCTTGTTAGAATCAGGGTTGCCCCTTCTGCAAAAGGTTGCAAGGAGTGGTGATGAAAGCGGCGATCAATCAATAGGTGGGTGAGGGCGTGGTAGTTAAGCCAGAATGGTTGCGAGTCAAAGCGCCCCAGTGGGAGCGGGTTGGCAACGTCAAAGGTATCTTGCAGGATTTGGGCCTGAATACCGTTTGCGAAGAGGCGTCTTGCCCTAATATCGGCGAGTGCTTCAGCGTGGGAACGGCTACCTTTTTAATTATGGGGCCTGCCTGCACCCGCGCTTGTCCCTACTGCGATATAGATTTTGAGAAAAAGCCGCAGCCGCTCGATCCGCTAGAGCCGATTCATTTGGCTGAAGCGGTGCGGCGTATGCGCTTGAAGCATGTGGTGATTACCTCAGTCAATCGGGACGATTTGCCCGATGGCGGGGCCAGTCAGTTTATTCGCTGCATACAGGAAACCCGCAAGGTTTCTCCAGATACCACGATTGAGGTGCTGATTCCTGACCTGTGCGGCAACTGGGAAGCATTAGAAACGTTGCTGCTGAAAGGTCAGCCGGAAGTGCTGAACCACAATACAGAGACGGTGCCCCGGCTATATCGGAAGACACGGCCTCAGGGGGAGTATTCGCGGAGTTTGGAGTTGTTGAAGCGATCGCGCACCATCGCCCCCTGGACATACACCAAGTCCGGTATCATGGTGGGCCTAGGCGAAACCGATAGCGAAGTTCGGCAGGTACTCGGCGACCTGCGAGCAATAGACTGCGACATCGTCACCATTGGCCAGTACTTGCAGCCCAGCCAGAAGCATTTAGGCGTCCATGGCTTTGTCACCCCCACCCAGTTCGACGCCTGGCGCATGGCCGGGGCAGAACTCGGCTTTTTGCAGGTAGTGTCTTCCCCGCTAACCCGCAGCTCGTACCACGCTGAACAAGTCCGTGAGCTGATGAAGTCCTATCCCCGCCGCAAACCCAGCACAGTCACACCCTAACTGCCCGATGACGGTTCCAAGATTTGCAAAGCTGTGAGCCCTTGAGCCCGTTGCGCAAATTGTTCATTGCAACTCGTGTTCACAGCTATCGTGCCATTGCTCCTGAAAACCTTGATCGATAGCAGCGTTCATTTCCTCTATCGTTTTAGGTTTGCCGCTGTAGGCTAAGTATCCGGCAACGTCTTCTAACTTGGCTTCGGGAAATGGTTTTTTGGAACCGAAGCGATAAACGGTACGATGCCCGATCCGAATTACCCAGGGCTGGGCGTCGGGGCAGCGTTCATAAAGTTTATCTGTAGCTGCGATTGTGTTGTCGGCCACCTCAAAGGCTCCGGTATCGATGTCAATTGCCACGATTTTCCCGTAATTACCTTCCTCGACGTGTTGGCGCACTTGAGATTTGTAAAGCGCATTGCCACGGCGGGCAAATTCTTCTTTGCTGTAGCGGGGTCGTCTGATTGTCATGAGCTGATCTCGTTCAACACGCCTTTTTTTTACTCTCAACTTCGAGTGAGCGGTTTATCCTAATATCCGTGACTAATGCTGCATGAGCTGCCGCAAATTTTCAACGTAGGGCGGATACACGATGCCTTTTTCGGTGATGAGGGCGCTGATGTACTCGGCTGGGGTGATGTCAAAAGCTGGGTTGAAGACGGGGGTGTCGGCTGGGGTGATTTGCTGGCCTTTGACCTGGGTGATTTCGGTGTCGGCGCGCTCTTCGATTTGGATGTCCTGTCCGCTAGATAAGGTCATATCGAGTGTGCTGGTGGGGCAGGCGACGTAAAAGGGGACGTTGTGGGCGCGGGCGACCAGGGCCAGGTTGTAGGTGCCGATTTTGTTGGCGGTATCGCCGTTGGCGGCAACGCGATCGCACCCCACCAAACAAGCCTGTATCTGCCGGGTTTTCATCACGTAGCCCGAAGCGCCGTCGACAATCACCGTATGCGGAATGCCATAGGCTTTCATCTCGTAGGCAGAGAGGCTAGCACCCTGTAAGCGAGGCCGGGTTTCGTCTAAAAACACGTGAATTTGCTTGCCCTGCTCGTGGGCGACTCGGATAATACCTAAAGCCGTGCCGTAATCAACTGCCGCCAGCGATCCTGTGTTGCAGTGGTGAATAACGTTAGCTGAGTCAGGAATAAGCGCTTGTGCATGACCGCCTAGCTGTTTGCAGACTTCGATATCGGCCTGACAGAGCGCTTGGGCTTCAGCCAGAAGCATTTGCTGAAGTGAGGAAATGTCTTTGGTGGGTTTGCTGGCTATTGTATCGGCGGCTAGCTTGAGCAAGTGGGCCACTGCCCAGGAGAGGTTGACGGCGGTGGGGCGGGCCTGGATGAGATGGTCTCCTGCCGTTTTGAGGTCGGTGAGGAAAGCATCGGGGGTAGTGGCTGTGGACTGACGGGCGGCGATCGCCAAACCAAAAGCCGCCGTTACTCCAATTGCTGGCGCTCCGCGAACCACCATGTCCTGGATGGCTTGGGCCACTTCCCGGTAGTCGGTGTATTCGCAATAGGTCGTACTGGCGGGTAGCTGCCGCTGGTCGAGCAGCCTGAGCCGGTTATTTTTCCATTCGATGCTGCGAAAGGCACTCATTGTCGTCACGTTAGTAAAAGGCTTGATTTCCTTTGTATTATTCTACGAAGCCGGTTTTTATGGATTAATCACAGCGCTAAAAAGATTGTCACCTGCCGCTGAGTCATGGATTGCACGGCGGCTCAAAGTACAGTTAATAAACCCTTTCATTGCCCAGGCGACGCTATGCCCGTCAACTATTCTGCCAATGGCCCAGAGACCTTGATGCCCGGCCCGGAGACGCAGTTTCCTGCGGCTGATAAGGATCACTTTATTGTGTGCGGGCTCGGCAGCTTGGGTCAACAAAGCATAGTCAAGCTCAAAAAGTTTGACTGTGACCCTTTTGAGGTTCATATCACCGCAATTGACCAAAACCCAATCCATGTCTGGGAGATCGACGATCTGCCCGGTCAGCTAGCGGCTCCGCCTTTTATCGGTGACTGCCGCCGTGAAGACATGCTCAGGGCCGCAGGGATTGAAATCAGTCGGGCGATTTTGATTGTCACCAGCGATGAGAGCGTCAATATTGAATGTGCGATCGCTGCCCGCCGTCTCAATCCAAACATCCAAATTATTCTACGCTCCTCTCGCCACAGCCTGAATGCGCTGCTCGCCCGTCAGCTTGGTAAGTTTGTCGCGCTCGATGCGACTGAGCTGCCCGCAATGACCTTTGCCCTGGCTGGATTGGGAGATGACACGGTTAGCGTCTTTACAATTGGCCATCATCGCTTCCGGGTGACCGAACGATTTATCAGTGCGGATGACTCTCGCTTCGTTCACCAGCCGGTGCAGCAGCTTCACCGGGGGCAGTTTCGGTTGCTCGATCTCAACCCTGTCGAAAATCCTCAGCAGCCTTTGGGCTGGGCGACGACGGCTTCTTCGGTTTTTCATCGCTGGCAGCCGCATGTGCGAGTGCTACCGGGCGATCGCATTGCCTACATAGAAGTCGACGACGGGCTCAATTCGCCGAAAGAACGTCACAGCCTGCTGACGGCACTGAAGCAGCTAATCGAAGATTTGAGGATAAACAACTGGCGATCGCGGCTGAGCAACCTGCGCAAGTCGTCTGAAGAATCCTTAGGGCGGGTGGTGGCGATCGCGCTTTTTACCGCCATTATTCTCTGGGCCAGCGGCACCCTCTTGCTCAAGGCAACGGTGCCAGATTTGGCCTGGGTCAAAGCGATTACCCTCGGCGCAATTTTGCTGCTGGGCGGCTATGGCGATGTATTTGGCGGATTCAATGACCCGATTACGCCGGGTTGGGTGCTGCTGGTTTGCCTGATGATTACGCTGGCGAGCATTTTAGTGGTGTTGGGGGTATTGGGTCTAGTCGCTGAGCGGCTGCTGAATTCTCGCTTTGACTTTTTACAAAAGCGTCCGCGCATTCCCCGCAGCAACCACGTCATTGTCATTGGCTTAGGTCGTATTGGCCGCAAGGTGACCAGCCTGCTTTTAGAGCTTGGTCAGCCAATGGTAGTCATCGCCGCTGAACCGCGATCGCCCGAACTATTTACTCAGGTGCCGCTGCTAATTGGCAATATTTTGGAAGCGCTGCCAGCGGCAAATTTGGCGACGGCTAAAAGCGTGATCGCCGTCACCAATGATCAAATGCTCAATTTGGAAGTGGCACTGCTCGCTTCGGAGCAAACGTTGAATCGCGATCGCACCTTCTCACCAGTCGTTCGCACCCGCAGCCAGTCTTTTAGCGATAACCTGGCGGCAATGATGCCTCAGGCCCAGACTTTTTGTCCCTATGCGCTCTCAGCCGAAGCTTTTGCAGGCGGCGCATTTGGTGAAAATATTTTGGGCCTGTTTCGGCTCAGCGATCAGACCATCCTGATTGCCGAATATGCCATTGAGCTAGGCGATACCTTAGCGGGTCAGCAAATGGCTCAAGTTTCTTATGGCTATGGTGTTGTGCCTATTCTCAGGGAAACCCGAGACGCGGAAGGGAAGCTTTGTACTATTCTGCTGCCGACAGACGATCAGTGTTTGCAGGCGGGCGATCGCCTCTTCGCTCTCTCCTCCATTAATGGCCTGCGCCGCATAGAACGAGGAGAAAAAACCTCGCCCCGTCTGTGGCGGCTAACAGTCGATGCGCTACCTAAGCCCGAAGTAATGACCGATGTCGTCCAGCGATTTGCAAACCTAACCAATCTCGACCACGAGCAATCCCGCAAATTTATTGAGGGGATTCCAACGGCGATAGATATCGAGCTATATGACTATCAAGCTGCTCGCCTGATTCAGACGATGAAGGAAAGCTTGCCCATGCGTCTTTCCCCAAGGTGAACTAGAGTCCCTTTTATCACCATTTTAAGCAGCAGCTCTAGCCGGTGGGAGAGCTGGCGGTACAGCGACGGTGACCGGCTCTGTGACCAAGAATTCGCGGATCATGCGGGCGATCGCCCTTTGTGCCACGCCATTCACCACCCGGCGACCAATATCTCGCGCTTCCGGCTTAGCAATCAGCTGAGGTAAAACCGAAGCAACTGTGCTCGCATCAATCCCTTCGGTATCTCGCAAAATGCCCAGAATACGCACAACCTGTTCCCAACTGGTCGTGCCCGACTGGCTCGCAGCGGGTGTAACTGGCGTAGACTTACTCTGCAAACGTAACAGAGCGCTGCGAATTTGCTGAATCAGGCTATAGCCTGCCTTATCGAGTTCCTTCGCAAGCTCGTCAGCAATTCGAATTCTCAAAAACTCCCCTCGCTCTGAGAATAGGAAATCCAGCGTTTGATCGAGGACTTTGCCAATATCATAGTTGTCGCTATTTTTGGCATTTCTCAGCAGGTTCTCCAGCCGATTCCAGCGGAAGCTACCGTCCTGAAACAGCAGCGCTTGCAGAGAATCACGAAGCTGAGGGGCTGGATCGGTCAGTAGCCGCCGCGACACGTAAGGGTAGGCTTTGCTAAGCACTTTGAAATCTGGATCGACCGTAATGGCAATCCCGTCTAGGGTTACCAGCGAGCGAATGATCAGTGCGTAGTAAGCAGGCACCCGGAAAGGATACTCATACATCAGTGCCGAAAATTCGTCGGTGATGCTCTTCAAATTGAGTTCGGCGACGCTGGCTCCAAGCGCATTATTAAACACGCCTGCTAGAGCCGGAATGATCGGGCTCAGGTCTGTCTCCGGGGTCAGAAATTCCAAATTCACATAGTCTTGTGCCAGCCCTTCAAAATCGCGATTGACCATATGGACGATCGCCTCAATCAGGCCGTAGCGCTGATAGGGCTCGACTTCGCACATCATGCCAAAGTCCAGATAGGCCAGCTTACCTTCTCTGGTCACCAGCAGGTTTCCAGGGTGCGGATCGGCATGGAAAAAGCCATGCTCCAGCAGTTGCCGTAGGGAGCACTGCACACCGACTTCAATAACGTGAGTCGGGTCGATGCCTCGCGCATTGAGTTCTTTTAGCTCGGTGAGTTTGACACCATCAATCCACTCCATGGTAAGAACTCGCCGCCCAGTGTACTGAGGGTAAATACCGGGTACCACAATCTCTGGCAGGTATCCATACAGCTTGGCGAAGCGTTCGGCGTTGGCACCCTCGTGGTTGTAGTCCATTTCCTCGAAAATGCGGGTGCCAAACTCGTCGACAATACTGACCAGGTCGCTGCGAATCTGACTGATATTGTTAGTCGCCCACCTCGCGAGTATGCGAATGATGTAAATGTCTTTGGTAATTTGTTCGGCTAGGCCGGGTCGCTGCACTTTGACGGCGACTTCTTCGCCCGTTTTCAGCTTGCCTTT
>JBBQAC010000236.1:0-6961 GCA_038315915.1 Phormidesmidales cyanobacterium | reverse complement strand
CCCTGACTCAGCCGGTGGGACTCCACCAGTTCGAGCGGTAGCCGGGATTTGCCGTTGAACTTTGTGATAAAGGCTTCTAGCGCTTCGCGCAGCAGGTCGCTGGAGTCCGAGTATTCGGTTTGATAACACAGGAAAATAGTCGGGTCTAGATTAGCGAGCGAATCTTGCTTGGCAAAGTAAATTTCGTGGCTGATCAGGTCGATGTTGGCGATCGCATAAGTCCCGCTACCCTCAATATAGAATTCGACGCGATCGCCCTCCAAATAGCGCTGAAACCACTCCGCCTCCTTCACCTCCTCAATGTCTTCTAAAAAGTCGGCGCGCAGGGCTGACTTTAGCAGGCTATTTTTAGCCAAACGCAGGTCGTGAGGCCGCTTTTCCAGCTCACGAATGGGTTCGTAGTCGCTGAGATACCAAGCCTTGAGCGCAATAATAGCCATTGAGAGGGCTCTTCCTTTTTATCCTTGACTCTTACTCTAAATTATTCGCAGCGATAAAGGGCATCCGAAAAGCAAAAGTAATACATTTGTTCTAATTTGATTAGTTGTAGAGTGCTGTGAGCGGGCGTGAGGAATTTGGATGGCAGGAGTAATAGCGGCAGGACATAGCAAAACGGCTGAGGCCGGACAAGAAATTTTGCAGGCAGGGGGCAATGCTTTCGACGCGGCAGTAGCAGCCATGTTGTCCACCTGTGTCGTTGAGCCGACGCTGGCATCGTTGGGCGGCGGCGGCTTTTTGCTCGCTCACCAGGCAAATGGGACGGCGGGCGGTGAAAATACGCTGTTTGATTTTTTCACGCAGACACCCGGAAATCGTGCAGATGGCGATCAGCCAAATTTTTATCCGATTGAGGCTAACTTTGGCGACTCGGTGCAGGAGTTTCATATTGGCTTGGGGTCGATGGCAGTGCCGGGGATGCTGGCGGGGGTGCTAGCGGTGCACGGACGGCTGGGCCGACTGCCGCTGAGTGTCGTGGCAGAACCCGCAGTCGCTTACGCCCGCAACGGAGTCGAGGTCAGTGAGTTTCAGGACTACTGCTATCAGTTGCTCGACCCGATTTTGATGGCGACGCCGGGGGCGAGAAATATTTACGCCCCTGAGGGACATCGGCTGCGAGCGGGTGAAACCATTCAGATGCCGCTGTTTGCCGATACGCTGGAATATTTGGCAGGGCTGGGAGATAGAGAGGCGCTCAGGGCGTTTTATGAAGGTGAGATTGCGCAGCAGGTGGTGCGCGACTGTCAGGCAGGCGGGGGCTACTTGAGTTTGGAAGATTTTCGGCAGTATCGGGTGATCGAACGATCGCCCCTCACTCTCAACTATCGCGGCGTACAAATCATTACCAATCCGCCGCCGAGCGCTGGCGGGTCGCTGATTGCCTTTTGCCTGGAACTGCTCGACAGATTTGACCTAGCTCAGATGACGTTTGGCTCTATGGAGCATCTGACGCTGCTGGCTCAGGCGATGCGATGGACGAATGAGGCAAGGCGATCACACCTGGATGATTTTTTGTTTGAGGAGGCGATCGCTGACAAATTCATCGCCGCTGAGCTGGTAGACAGATACGCCCAGCCATTGAAAGAGATTATGGCCAAAGGTGTTAACCGATGGGGTAGCACAACTCACATCAGCGTGATGGACGATGAAGGTAACGCGGCCAGTGTGACCACTTCTAACGGAGAAGGCGCTTCCTACGTGATTCCCGGCACTCAAATTATGATGAACAATATGCTGGGTGAAGAAGACCTCAATCCTGGCGGGTTTCATCAGTGGCCGGTCAATCAGCGAATGTCATCGATGATGGCTCCTACAATGATTCTGAAAGCGGGTAAGCCGCAGCTGGTGTTGGGATCAGGGGGATCGAATCGAATTCGCACGGCAATTTTGCAGGTGATTTCTAATATCCTGGACTTCGGGATGCCCTTGCAGGCGGCAGTAGAAGCGCCTCGAATTCACTGGGAAAGTGGCACGTTTCATCTTGAGCCCGGATTAGGTCTGACAGGACTGGACGCGGCCCAGCCGGACGAATCTGAACGTTTCGTCTCAGCGCAGCTAGGAACAGAGCAGCTACTACAGTGGCAGCGCTCCAATATGTTTTTTGGCGGCGTCCATTCGGTGGGGTTAGACGGAGCAGGCGCACTGCAAGGCGCAGGCGATCCTCGGCGCAGTGGCGCAGTCGCCAAGCACGAATAATTCATCTCCCGTACAATCCCAAACAACAGATAGGATTTCAAATCAATGAGCCGGGACACTCGTCAGGCTAAGGCCAGGGCTGAGGCCGTGAAGTCTGGCGTGCTTCTGGAAAGCCGCGCCTTCTTCAAGCTGGCCATTCCGTTGGCGTCAGCTCAGCTCGCCCAGTTCGCGGTGGGCTTTGTCGACACCATTATGATGGGCCATTTGAGTACGGCGGCGCTGGCGGCTGGCGGGCTGGCTTCTGCAACCTTTCAGATGTCGCTGACGGTGGTGACGGGCTTTGTCATGTCGGTGGGCGTGCTGGCGGCTGAGGCGTATGGCGCAGGTAAAAAGGAGCGGCTGGCGGGACTGGCCAGGCAAGGGCTGTGGCTATCGCTGTTAATATCACTGCCGTTTATGGTTTTGCTGTGGCAGATGACGCCGGTGCTCAAAGCGCTACGACAGCCGGAGGCGGTGGTGATTTTGGCGCAGCATTACTTTAGCTGGGTGGCGGCAGGGGTATTGCCTGCGCTGGGATTTGCAATGCTGCGGGGCTATCTGTCGGCCTTTTCACTGGCGAATGTGGTGACCGGGATTGTGGTGATTGGCACGGTCTTTAATATCGCCTGCAACTATGTTTTGGGCTTTGGGAAATTGGGCTTTCCCCGGATGGAATTGGCGGGTTTAGGATTGGGCAGCGCTCTGAGCTTCTGGCTAATGTTCGGGCTGTTTGCGATCTATATTTTGCGTCACCCCGAGCTGAGCCGGTATCGCTTTTGGCGCGGCTGGAAGCATCCAAACGGGGCGATTTTGATGCGGCTGCTGGCAGTGGGCCTGCCGATTGCGGTGACGCTGACGCTGGAGCTAGGCATGTTTTTGGCGGTGTCTTACATGGCGGGCAGTTTGGGCACTGAGGTGCTGGCGGCGCACCAGATTGCGTTTCAGACGATGGCGCTGATTTTTATGGTGCCGTTGGGTATGTCGCAGGCGGTGACGGCCAGGGTAGGGCTGTGGTTTGGCCGGGTTGACCGGGCGGGTACCCGGCGGGCAGGGTTTGTGGCGATCGCCGCAGCCATCAGTTTCCTATCGATGACGGCGATCGCTCTATTCCTGGGTCGCCGGATAATGATTGGCCTGTTCATTGACCTGCAAGATCCGCAGAATGCGCCGGTGATTGCGCTGGCGATGAATTTGCTGTTGGTGAGCGCGATCGCTCAAATCATTGACGGCGTTCAGCGGGTGACCATGAGCGCTCTTTACGGCCTTCAAGATACGCGGGTGCCGATGCTGTTGAGCGCGATCGCTTTTTGGGGCATCGGCATTACCAGCGGCTACCTGCTGGGCTTCGTTGCTGGCTGGGGCGCTGTGGGCTTGTGGATTGGGCAATACACAGGCGTCACAGTGGCGGGGGTGATCTTTGTGTGGCGCTTTCACCGGCTGACGCGATAACGCTACCTCCCTATTCTGCCTGGTGTCTCCAATAGCTTGCTCCTCCAGGAATGGGGTCAAAAGCTGCACCAGGTTACGGGAATTACCCCATCTAGGGGATCACCCTGAATTATTCCCCTTGTTACGATACCTGTATTAGAAAGCGTATCTGAGAAAGACAAGCGAGTAACTTTATGCCCATTAAGGACAAAAAGCCGCAGCAGCGTAAGACGGCCAACTGGATATTTTTTGCCATTAGCGCAGTGCTGCTGATCAGCACTTTTTTGCCAGCCTCTTTTGGCCAAGAAACTGAGCGGATGCCCTACAGCGACTTCATCAATCAGGTCAAAAACCATCAGGTGGTGAATGCCCAGGTGGGCGAAAAAACAATTGAGTACCAGCTAGAAGCGGGCGGGGCGGTGTACGAAACGACGCCGGTATTCGATCTGAACCTGCCTACGCTCCTGCAAGACAACGGGGTCAAATTTTCCGCTAAGCCACCTGCGGGCAACGCCTGGTTTGGCAGTCTGCTGAGCTGGGTGATTCCCCCTCTAATTTTCGTTGGCATCTGGCGTCTTTTTCTGGCCAGAGGCCAGGGCGGCGGTCAGGGTGGCGTCTTTTCCATCGGCAAAAGCCGCGCCAAGATTTATGTAGAAGACGAAGATACCAAGATCAAATTTACCGACGTGGCCGGGGTTGACGAAGCCAAGACCGAGCTGGTTGAGATTGTTGACTTTTTGCAAAACTCGAAGCGGTTTACCGATCTGGGGGCGAAAATTCCCAAGGGCGTGCTGCTAGTTGGGCCGCCTGGAACGGGCAAAACGCTGCTGGCGAAGGCCGTGGCTGGCGAAGCGGGTGTTCCTTTCTTCAGTATTTCGGGCTCTGAGTTTATTGAAATGTTTGTCGGCGTGGGCTCCTCCCGCGTGCGTGACCTGTTTGAGCAGGCAAAAAAGCAAGCGCCCTGCATTGTCTTCATCGACGAGCTAGACGCCATTGGTAAGTCACGTTCCTCAGGCGGCTTTTACGGCGGCAATGATGAACGCGAGCAAACCCTCAACCAGCTCCTAGCTGAAATGGATGGCTTTGAAGCAGAAGGTTCGACCATCATTGTGCTAGCGGCGACCAACCGACCTGAGATTTTGGATCCGGCTCTATTACGGCCTGGGCGCTTTGACCGGCAGGTGCTGGTAGACCGGCCTGATCTTAAAGGGCGTGAGGCGATTTTGAATATTCATGCTACGGAAGTAAAGCTGTCTGATGGGGTGGACTTGAAGGCGATCGCTACTCGCACCCCCGGTTTTGCGGGCGCAGACCTAGCTAACCTGGTCAACGAAGCTGCCCTGCTGGCCGCTCGCAATCACCGCGAATCTGTACAGCAAGCTGACTTTGCCGAAGCCATTGAGCGAGTAGTCGCCGGACTCGAAAAGCGCAGCCGCGTGCTCAACGACAAGGAAAAGGAAATCGTGGCCTATCACGAAGTGGGTCATGCGCTAGTAGGCGCAGCCATGCCTGGCACCGATCAGGTTGAGAAAATTTCCATCGTGCCCCGAGGCATGGCAGCGCTGGGCTACACCTTGCAGCTCCCAACCGAAGACCGCTTTTTGCGTGACGAAGCTGAGCTGAAGGGTCAAATTGCCACTATGCTGGGCGGTCGCTCAGCCGAAGAAGTCGTCTTTGGGTCAATTACCACAGGCGCGGCCAATGACTTGCAGCGGGCGACCGATGTAGCAGAGCAAATGGTCACCAGTTACGGTATGAGTGAAGTGCTCGGGCCGCTGGCTTATGATCGCAGCAAGCAAAATACCTTTCTAGACAACGGGTCGGCCCCTAACGCTCGCCGTTTAGTCAGCGATGAAACGGCAAAGGCGATTGACGCAGAAGTCAAAGGCATCGTCGAGTCGGCTCATCAGCGAGCACTGGCCATTTTGCAGGACAACCGGGAACTGCTGGAGAAAATTTCTCAGATGCTGCTCGAAGAGGAAGTGATTGAGGGCGATCGCCTTCGCGAGATGCTCTCCAAAGTCACTGACAACGCCGCCGACAGTCAGGTAACCGCCTCTAGCAAGCACATGGTGGAAGTGTAGTAACGCCAACGATGGGCAGATAGATTGTCAGGCTCAAAACAATTCGCTTTGATGAGCAATACTAAGCAGTGGGCAACCTGAAAGGGCACCCGCTGCTTTTTTTAGTTTTTATTTTCTGTTGGGCGCATAAAAACTGCTCTATGATCTAATCGAGCAGATTTCATTGATAGATCGAATGATAGATCGAACGGCTTTTCCCAGTCAGCTCACCCATTCTGCTTACCTTAGCTGCACCCTCAACCCATGCAAGCAAATAGAGCCAAAAATCTGACTGAACAGCTCGCGTGGCGTAGCCGCATTGGGCAGTCTACGAAGCATCGCCACCGCATCCCAGTCCCAGTCAAGCTCAGCCTGTGGGCGGTCGTGCTAGCGTTGCCCTTTGTAGGTACCGCCTATTGGCATTCCCAGCAACCCGCACTGCATCCTTCCGTAGCATTGGTGCTAGGGGGGGCTCCTGAGCGAGAGCAATTTGCCGCTCAGTTTGCCAAAACCCACCCCAATGTCGAAATTTGGGTATCGTCCGGCAGCAACCCTGAATATGCCCAGTGGGTATTTGACCAGGCTGAGATCCCGACAGACCAATGGCGCTTAGACTATCGGGCGGTCGATACGGTCACTAATTTCACAACTTTAATTGACCGGCTTCAGGCTAGAAAGATCCAAGAGGTTTATCTGATCACCTCTGATTACCATATGCGTCGGGCTAGTGTGGTGGCTCAGATTGTATTAGGTAGTCAGGGCATACAATTTCAGCCAGTCGCAGTTCAAACTGAAGAAGCACCCGAAAGGCCCGAAACCTGGTTCAGAGAAGTACGAGACGGGATGCGATCGCTCCTATGGGTCGTCACCGGTAAAACCGGCGTAGAATGGCGACCGACTTCCAAACACAAAGCCTGATTTTTGTGCTTTAAGCAGCTTGTTAAGCCCTACAAAAAGCGTTTAAATGTAGCCACCGCACCAGCAGTCTCACGATAGATCATCGGGAACCTGTCCCCTGCCAAACTATGACCTCAACCGTTGAAAAGTCTCCCTATACACCCGAGCAAATTCAGGTTTGGCTGCGCGGTCTATTGACTGTCGCCTGGGCAGATGGTCAGTTCGATGATGCCGAAAAGACCATGATCCACACCATGGTGGAGTCTGAATTTGCGCCGGGGATCGATTTTGATACACTCCAGCCGATAGAACCCGCAGAGCTGGCAAAAGAGCTGCATTTAAACAACGCGGCTGCTCAAAACTTCTTGCGGATGGCAGTGATGGTCTCCCTTTCAGACGGC
>JBBQAC010000264.1:0-5719 GCA_038315915.1 Phormidesmidales cyanobacterium | reverse complement strand
ATTGGCGCAGAAGGACAGTACCATTTGGGCGCACTGTTCGGCGGCGCGGTCGCCCTTACCTTCCCCAACCTGCCCAGCTTTGTGCTGATTCCGCTGATGCTAATAGCCGGTACTTTAGGCGGTTTGTTATGGAGTGCTCTGGCCGGACTGTTACACCTCAAGCGCGGCGTCAACCTGATCATTTGCACACTAATGCTGAACTATATTGGCATTCTGCTGGTGCAGTACTCGGCGCGGGTGCCTTTGCGGGATGACAATGGATTTTTACCAGAGTCGGCCCGCTTTGTCGCCGCTGCCCAAATGCCTCGACTGTTCGGCAGTCGGCTGCATATTGGCGTGCTGATTGCGCTGCTGTTGGTTGGGGTTATTTTTTTGCTTTTGTGGCGATCGCCTCTAGGCTTTCAGCTCCGCGCAGTCGGTGCTAACCTCAGTGTTGCTCGCACCGTCGGCATCGACACCAGCCAGCGCATTCTCACCGCGCTACTCATCAGCGGCGCACTCTCAGGATTGGCAGGCGTGATTGAAGTTAGCTACAGCTACACCCGATTGAAGCAAAGCGTCTCAGATGGCTATGGCTTCACTGGCATCTTAGTCGCACTACTCGGACAGCTCCATCCAGTTGGAGTCCTCATTGCTGCCCTCTTATTTGCCGCTTTGATGATTGGCGCTCAGGCTTTGAACGTTTCCTTGCAGGTACCGGCAGCAGTAGCCGGTGTTTTGCAGGCGCTTTTAGTGCTGGGGGTGCTGGCTGGCAGCGCTATCTCTCAGCGAGAATCATCCGGTTAATTTGTCAATTGTCGTTCTGGTCGTCCTATGCCCTGGGAGCAGGTTTTTACCTTTACCTTTTTAACCGCTATTCTCACAGCGGGTATTCGCCTGGCGGTGCCGGTGCTGCTGGCAGTGCTGGGCGAAATCATCACTCAGCTCTCGGGAGTGATGAACTTAGGACTAGAAGGCGTAATGCTGGTGGGTGCCCTGGCGGGTTTTGCCACCACCTACTGGTTAGAGCAGGCCACAGGCTCAGGCGAACTCGCGGCCTGGATAGGTCTACTCGCAGGTTTGCTAGCCGGGGCGCTGATGGGTTTGGTCATGGCCTTACTCTCCATCACCTGCCGCGCCGATCAGGTGGTTGCTGGGATTACGCTGGTGCTGCTCGGTCAAAGCCTGACCACCTACTGTTATCGGGCCGCGCCCGAACTGGCTAAAGTGCGTATCAGTGGCCTTGCCAGTTGGCCTATTCCAGGGTTATCCAAGCTGCCAGTAGTCGGCAGCATCCTGTTCAACCACAGCCTGGTAGTTTATCTGAGTGTAGCGCTGGTGCCGCTGCTGAGCTGGTTGCTCTATCGCACGAGCTGGGGCCTGCAAATTCGCGCTGCTGGAGAACATCCTGAAGCGGTCGAAACCTCCGGGCTTAACGTTCTAAAAATTCGCTATCTCTGTGTGCTGGCTGGGTCAGCCTTGGCCGGACTCGGCGGCGCGGTACTGACGGTTGGTCAGCTCAATTTGTTTATTGAAGGGGTAACCGCTGGTCGCGGTTGGATTGCGGTTGCCCTGGTTTATTTTGCTCGCTGGCGACCTAGTTGGGCTCTTGGTGGCGCGTTGTTGTTTGGCATGGCCGATGCGCTTCAGTTTCGCATTCAGGCGCTGGGGTCTGAAGCATTGCCCTATGAGTTTTTGCTGATGCTGCCTTACGGACTAACGCTGCTGGTGCTGGCAGGGAGCCGGTTGCGCGATCAAACTCCCACCGTTCTTGGCATCCCCTACATCAAGGGTCGGCGCTGATGCTGATGTTGCGATGCAAGAATGACACCGCCTAAAAACTGCCGTTGAGGGCGGCGACGCAGCGATCGCAGATCGTCGGGTCTTCAGCCGATTCGCCGACGTGAGTAGAGTAATTCCAACAGCGATCGCACTTCTCGCCTTCTGCTTCAACGACAGCAATGGTCAAGCCTTCTACTTCACCGCTGTACTTAGCGTTCTTCATTTCGTCTGCGCTTTCCGCTAATTCCACCTGCGAGACCAGGAACAAGTAGCGTAGTTCGTCCACCCGATTTGAATCGGTGCTTACACCGTCTACCGGGTTCATGGCAGCTAGCTGCGATCGCAACTCCGCATCTGTGGTAAATAGCCGCAGCTTAGCCTGCAAGGAAGACCCAATCGCTTTATCAGTGCGCGCCTGCTCCAATACGGTATTAGCCTCATCACGAACCTTGCGAAGCCGCTGCCAGGTCTGGGTTAATTCTGGTCGTCGCCATTTTTCTTCAATCGTCACCCAACCCGATTCAAAGACCGATTCAGCCGGGGTTTCGTAGGGCAACGACTGCCAGATGTCTTCGGCCATGTGGCAGAGGACAGGCGTGATCGCCTTGGCCAAATTCTCAATCGCCACCGCCAGCACCGTCTGACAGCTCCGCCGCCGTGCCGAATCTGCCGCGCTGATATACAGCCGGTCTTTAGCAATATCCAGGTAAAAATTCGAGAGATCCACCACGCAAAAATTCTGCACCGTCTGGAAAAACTGAAAGAACTGATACGACTCAAATGCCATCTCGACATCGGCAAATACTTCCGTCATCCGGTGCAGCATATACTTATCCAGCTCCGGCAGTTCCGCATACGGAACCGCATCCTGCGGGTCAAAATCGTACAGATTGCCCAGCAAAAACCGCGCCGTATTGCGAATTTTGCGATACACATCTGACATTTGCTTGACGTTGCGCATACCCAGCCGCATGTCGCCCGAGTAATCTACCGAAGACACCCACAGCCGCAGCACATCCGCGCCATAGGGCGGCTCCTGCTTTTTGTTATTACCGCCTTCGATAATCACTTTCGGATCGACGCCATTACCCAGCGACTTACTCATTTTGCGCCCGTTTTCATCGAGCACATAGCCGTGAGTGAGCACCTGCCGGTAAGGCGCGTGACCATTCGTCGCCACGCTAGTAAGCAAGCTCGACTGAAACCAGCCCCGATGCTGGTCAGACCCTTCCAAATAAATTTCAGCCGGATACTCCAGCCCCTCGCGCTGCTGCAAAACAGACGCCCAGGAAGACCCTGAGTCGAACCACACATCCATCGTGTCGGTACCTTTCACATAGGTTTTGCCATTGTGCCGATACGACTCGGGCAGCAATTCTTCCACACTCAGTTCCCACCAGGCATCAGAGCCTTTTTCAGCGACAATTGCCTGCACGTAAGCAATCGTTTCCTGAGTCATCAGCGGCTCGCCCGAAGCTTCGTCATAAAACACCGGGATCGGCACGCCCCAGCTTCGCTGCCGGGAAATGCACCAGTCTGAGCGCTCAGAGACCATTGCCGTGATCCGATTCTCGCCCTGCGCCGGAATCCACTTCACGGTTGCGATCGCCTCTAGCGCCTCACCGACAAAGCCCTTTACAGAAGCAAACCACTGCTCAGTCGCTCGGTAAATTACCGGCTTTTTCGTCCGCCAATCGTAGGGGTACTTGTGGGCGTAAGGTTCATGCTTAAGTAAAACCTGCTCCTCTGTTAGCGCCTCAATAATTGAGTCATTTGCCGTTTTCAGTACGTTCAGCCCTTCAAAAGCGCCCGCTTCAGCCGTAAAGTTGCCGCGCTCATCCACCGGACATAAAATCGGCAAATTCTCCCGCTGGCCCACCAAAAAGTCTTCCTGTCCGTGACCGGGCGCGGTGTGGACAAGCCCCGTCCCTGACTCGGTGGTGACGTAATCACCGCCAATCACAATCGGACTCACCCGATCAAAGGCGCTGTCTTTTGCCGCGAGCGGATGGCGATAAGTAGAGCCTGCTAGCGCCTTCCCACTGAGTTCAGCCACTACGCTCAGGCCGCTGCCAAACGTTTCAGAAAGCTTTGCAGCCAGTTCTTTCGCCACGATTAAGTGCTGAAAGGGCTCTCCAGACTCGCTTTTTACTACCGCGTAGGTGAGCGCCGGATTCACTGAAACCGCTACGTTTGCTGGAATTGTCCAGGGGGTCGTCGTCCAAATGGCAACACCCAAGCTATCCATATAGGACGCTAAGGTTGCTTTTGCAGCCTCTGACGAAGCTACCATCGGAAAGGCGACGTAGATACTCGGCGAGATATGGTCTTCGGGATATTCGAGTTCGGCTTCGGCCAGAGCCGTCTGTGAGGAAGGGCTCCAGTGCACCGAGCGCAAACCCCGATAGATATGGCCGTTTTCAACCATTTTGCCAAACACGCCGAGCTGAGCAGCTTCATATTCCGGCGTAAGCGTCAGGTAAGGATGTTCCCAGTCACCCCAAACGCCGTAGCGCTGAAAGCCTGCGCTTTGCTTTTCCACGGTCTCAAGGGCAAAGTCTTTCGCTCTTTGCCGCAGAGCCAAAGGCGTCAGATCGCGCCGTACTGACGACTTAAGCTTTTGCAGCACCTTCAGCTCAATCGGCAAGCCGTGACAGTCCCAACCGGGTACATAGCGCACCTTGCGACCCTTTAAGCTCTGATATTTATTGATAATGTCTTTGAGAATTTTGTTGAGCGCGTGGCCCATGTGCAGGTCGCCATTGGCGTAAGGCGGGCCATCGTGAAGGATAAAGGGTGCACCGGGGTTTTCTGTAGCCAGCTTTTCGTAGAGTGCTTTTTCCTGCCAGTAGGCTTGCAGCTCAGGTTCGCGCTGCACGGCATTGGCCCGCATACTGAAGTCAGTTTGCGGCAGCAGTACGGTCTCCTTATAGCTTTTGGCAGTTTCGTTGGCGGCGCTGTTGGATTCACTCACGGTTGTCACTGGGTTGTCGCTGGTGCGTTAGGTGGCGTTAGGTTAAAGCTTTTGAATAGAAGGCGGTAGTCTTAGTTTTTTTGGCCAAGCAGGAAAAATTGGCTGAGATGACAGTGACGGGCTCAAGTTAGATTAAGCCATTTTGCCTTGAAGTTCGATTCGCTTCAAGTTAATCGTCCCAGTTGCTCTGTTCCCAGTCGTCTGACTCTGGGATTTCTGCCTGTACAGATTCTAGCGGTGTGTCCACAATGTCATCTGGAATGTGATCTGGAAACGAGTCCTTAGCACTATCACGACGAGGAATATCAATCACGGGTTTTGAGGGCTTAGGACGCGTGAATGAGCTTACGACCTCTTTGATCCAACCGATCAGGATTAAAGGGGTTGCCAGCAAGCTGGGCTGGGCTTTCGTTTTCGGTGGGAGGGCCGTTGCTTCCTCTCGATCACCGTCCCAATCGTTACCTGGCAGATTTGGATCGGGTAGTTCGGGCTCCTCAGGAGGTCGGCTTGCCGCTGGCTCCACTAAGAATCGCTCAGCATAAACGCCTGATTCCTCGGGCTCCTCTTTTTCTGCTTCAATTTCTGGCGGCGGCTGGTCTGCGGATTCTACTTCTAGCTGATTGAGGTCTGGCTGATTGAGGTCTGGCTGATTGAGGTCTGGCTGATTGAGGTCGGCAGGGTCGAGTTCGGGGCCTTCAACTAAAAGAATCTCAGCGTCAGCCGAAGGGGGGGCGGCATCGGTCGGTTCGGCAGCGGGTTCTATGGCGGGCAGCGGCGGCTGAGCGATCGCCTCAATAATAGCGGCGGCTGAAGGCTCCAGCAGCGGTTCCAGGTCGCCAACGCCATCCTCAACAAATTCGTACTCGTAGAGCGGGCGGCGGCGGGGATCGAGGCGATCGCCCAGCTTCCGCTTTTCTAACCGAACAGGAACCGTCGCCGGCGGGGCAATTCGAAGCTGGTTGAGCTTGCTTTTGGCCCAGTTGC
>JBBQAC010000321.1:0-4137 GCA_038315915.1 Phormidesmidales cyanobacterium | reverse complement strand
CCGGTGTCAATATGATCCCAGGGTAGAGGCCGCGCCAATACCTTCTCCATATCGTCATCTACCGCCTGCGCTGCGCGTTCTGCCGTGGCAATATTGTCATCCAGGCTCCACTCGCCGTTTTCGACCTGACGGTATTTCCAGTCGAGTCCGGCATCGGCGATCGCCTGCGTCCAAGCGCCAAAAGCTTTCTCCAGACTTTCCCACCAGGCGTCCATGCCAGCGCCCAGTTCCCAGGCCCGACGCACCACCGCCGACAGACGGCGATCGCCCCGCCCGACAAAGTCCTCCATGGCCGAAATTCGCACGTCGGTAAAGTTCGCCTTTACGCCCCGAATCGAACCCAGCTCAGGCCGCAGCAGATCCTGCTTGCGCTTAAACTCGCTGGCCGATACCGAGTGCCACTGGAAGGGCGTATGCGGCTTTGGCGTCAGGTTGGAAATGGTGATGTTGAACTTGAGCGATCGCCGACCCTTCACAAAGCATTCCTGCCGGAGCCAGCGCACCGTTTCTGCGATCCCCAGCACATCTACATCCGTTTCACCGGGCAGGCCGATCATAAAGTACAGCTTCACCCGCTCCCAGCCCTGCTCATAGGCGGTTTTAACGCCCCTTAGCAGCTCTTCATTAGTCAGCCCCTTGTTGATAATGTCCCGCATCCGCTGAGTCCCGGCTTCAGGCGCAAAGGTCAACCCCGTTTGCCGGAGTCCGCCAACGATATTTGCGATATTTTCATCGAATCTGTCCACCCGCTGACTGGGCAGGGAAAGGTTGATATTGTCGTTCTTCAGCCGGTTTTTAATTTCTAGCCCCACAGCGGGCAGCGCCAGATAGTCCGAACAGCTCAAAGACAGCAGCGAAAATTCGCTATAGCCGGTCTCGCGCATTCCCCGCTCGATGGTGTCAATCACCTCGTCAGGCGGCACGTCTCTGGCCGGACGAGTCAGCATTCCCGGCTGGCAAAAGCGACAGCCCCGCGTGCAGCCCCGTCGAATTTCTACCGTGAGGCGGTCGTGCACCGTCTCCACATAGGGCACCAGGCCGATGGAGTACTCGGGCATGGGCGGGGCCACTCGTCGCAGCACGCGCGCGGGTACATCGGGCCGGTTCGGATGCACTGAGCCGTCCGCTGCCATGTCGTAAAAGCGGGGTACATACACCCCCGGCACCTGGGCTAAGTCCAGCAGCAGCGCCTGACGGCTGAGCCCCGCCGCTTTACCTTCTTCAATCACCAGGCCAATTTCGGGCAGCAGTTCCTCGCCATCGCCCAGAGCGACAAAATCAAAAAAGTCGGCGTAAGGCTCAGGGTTGGAAGTGGCCGTGCCGCCGCCAGCGAAAATCAGCGGCCAGCTTCCCGCTTCTACATTCCAGGGCTCAGATGACTGACTGGTCGCATCGCGCTCTTTCCAGGTCAGCGGGATTTGGGCCAGAGAGAGCATTTCTAAAATATTGGTCGCGCCCAGCTCGTAGCTCAAGCTGAAGCCCAAAATATCGAACTCGTTCAGGCTGCGCCGCGACTCTACGGCAAATAGCGGCGTCTGGCTGGCTTTTAGCTTTTGGGCGAGATCGGTAGCCGGCAGGTAGGCGCGATCGCACAGTTGACGGGGCTGCGCGTTCAAAATGCTGTACAAAATGATGTGGCCGAGGTTGGAAGCTCCGACCTCGTAAATTTCCGGGTAGGTCAGCGCCCAGCGAATATCAGCCGCCTGCCAGGGCTTATGAACAGCCCCTCGCTCATTCCCTAAGTAGCGGGCAGGGCGAGAAATATCAGCGTTGAGGAGATCGGTGACAGCAGTTGGCACAGTAAAGTTCACCCAGGTTTCTAAACCTTTACTATATCGCACCTGCCCAAGGGCTCAGAGATGGCTCAGGGATAAAAAGCGCCTGAAAGCGCTGCATGAAAAAAGCGCTCCCGAGAATTTCAGGAACGCTATTCAGCGCAGGATATTAAATCAGATTTAGATGACGATAGCGAGTTTTCAATAGGCCAACCAGATAAGCCAGATCGGCAAAGCTGCTTTAGTTAAGACGAACGTAGGAAAATAAAGGGCCAGACAGAATGGCCGCTAGCCGCCGTTGGTTTTTTATCAGGCAGCGATCGCGACAGGCACCCGATCAATCATGGTGAAAACGCGATCAAGCTGAGTCAGCTCAAACACAATCCGAACAGAGGGTGGTGCCGAACAGATGCTCAAACGCTTGCTCTTAGATCTCGCAGCATTCAAAGCTGACATGAAGGAAACTAATCCAGCATTGTCCAACGAGTCGACCTCGCTCATATCGACTACCAGTTCTCCACCACAGCAGTCACTAATAGCAGAAACTAACTGCCGCTGAAACATGGAAGCGCTTTCAGCGTTCAAGATACCAGAAGGACATATTACGGTCACAGAAGGGTTACGAACTGCCATATCATCCTTTCCTCAAATCAAGGTTAATGAAACAAATGAACTCTACGGATCTTGTGTTCGACTGCAACAGACGCACTAGCTTTAGTGATATCAACTATGGTCTGTAATAAATATCTGAAACACACGCTTACAAACTTAACAGGACAAAATCGATTGGGCCAGAAAGCAACGGTAAATTTGTCTAATCTTGACCTACACTATGACTACCTTAAAGCTTTTAGCAAGTGGTTATACTTAACTTCAAGTTTCCCAAGTAGTTCCGTGTACTCCACTACAAAAGATAGCCTCCTTCACATGGATTTCACATACTTTGTAGCGTAGGTTACGCAACTGACTGAGCAAGCAATTGGTAACGCCGTAGAAAACTAAGTCTAAAATCAAAACCACTGGTTTCTGAGCGATACAAATCAAATTTGGATACTTTTATCTCTAAATGAATAGATATTGTATCTTCGTAAAGTCTGCCTGAATCGCTTCATAAATAACGTTACTGGTCTTGATTACACTAATAGCAACTAATTACTAATTGACAGTATTAATCGCTACATTTTATCGATTTCATTTTATATCCGCTTCAGAGCAAATGAAAAGCACAACAGCTCTTGGCGTCCCACAAAATATCGTAAGTCTGACCTAAAGAACGGCAAAACTATTAAAGTGACGATAGTTTCTTTGATACAGCTCTCGGCGCTAGTAGCGCATTAAAGCGACGTCTTGCTGGTAATGCACCCTCCTTTAGGCATAGCCTGAAAGGCTTTTTTGCGATTTCTGTTTCTTTACAAAGAGCGCCAAATACTTCATTGAAACTTCATACAAGAAGCGCTGTTTATAGTCTGAGCTGATTGGAACTGTACATTCAAAAGCAGCTAGAACTAAGTTCAGAGCTAGCTACTTTGCATCTGAAGAAGATAGTCCAGAAGACTGAAAAATAGTGGCGTGGGTGTGCCAGAAACTACGGATAAAGGCGTTAAATTCCCCATTGCCGCTACGTTGAGTGGCGTCGTCAGGGCTGAGCTTAAGATGAATCAGCAGCGAGAAAAAATCAATGTCGTAGGCAATCTGGAAAAGCGAAAGGGGCCAGATCAAGTCCGGGCAGCTTTCTAGGTCGTATAGCTGAAGCATGGAATCCTTGGGGGATGCCACAGCCGCAGAGATAGCGTCTTGACGACTTATGCTGCCCTCTGGCAATCCTTGAACCAACAAGCTTGGTCTGCTCCAGCAGAGGTGACGAGTGTCGACAACCTGAATAGCCTCGGCATAAAGCCGAGACGAACCGTGTTCCAAATAAAGGATTTGAGAGGGGACAACACTCATAATTCAAAAATAGTTAAAGAAATAAATACCAAAAAAAGACACTTATTTTTCTTTTCGCTAAGATATATTAAGATTTGTGGATATTTAATGCTGCGGCCATCTTACCATCCCCTCAAAATAAAAGGGCTTTCTAGCTCGGCGTCAGCGTCAGGTATCGCTGGGCTTGCGCGTCGAGTAATACTGCTGCGAGCCTGCTGTTGCGATCAGCGACACTGCTAGGATGACGACTGCTAGGATGACGGATGTACCGCTCTAAAATATTTGCGTGTTTTGTGAAGGGCTGGGCGATCGCTACCATTGACAAAGTGTTTACACTTGCGATGCGGATTTGTTGAGTAAGGAGCAAATAAGAACTATGCCAACCTCTGTAGGAACCATCGAAAAACCGATCACTTCAACGGTTCGTGAAATTGCC
>JBBQAC010000152.1:0-10929 GCA_038315915.1 Phormidesmidales cyanobacterium | reverse complement strand
TCCTGAGCGTTGAAAATAGCGAGTTCGGTGCGATCGCGCTCAGCATTATAAAGCCACAGCAGCACCCAGCCGTCATCTTCCTGCGGCCCGCCCGGACGAGCCACAAACAAAGGCTCGCCGCCGAATCCCCGAGGTGCCGCACTCCAAACCTGCTCTTCACCCGTTTTCATGTCCCGCTTCAGCAGTGCCTGCAAAGGCGCGTTGCCAGTCGCCACATGGGTTGCCCCAATGTATAGATAGCGATAGTCACGGCCCACATACTGCGGATGCACCGCCGGAAACTCGCAGTAGCGCTCAATCAGCACCTTCACATCGACCGCGCCCGTCGCTAAGTCGACCGTAAAGCGCCAGAGCTGACTAGCCGGGACGTGGTCAAAGTCCACCTCGCTGTAGTCCGCAGCGTCATCAATACTCGGGAAGCTGTCGTAGCAAATCGAATCTAAAACCAGCTTGCCATCTGCTTCGTAAGCATTCGCGTGATGAAAAACAAAGCACGGCTCAGTCTCAAAAAACTGAACTTCACCAGCCGAATCACGAGGAATTACTACAATCTTGGTCGGCTGCTTCGGGTTGAACTGAATGCATTCAGCCGCCCCTTTAAAGCCCGTGATAAAAGGCAGCGGGTTAAAACTCACCGGATTTTGCACAAAAACGCAGTAGTTGGGCGTAATCGCAAAGTCATGCAGAAAAGCGAACCCCGGAATGCTGTGGCGATGCTTGCTGACAACCGAACCGTCAGCGCCAAACTCAAACAGGCTAATCGTGCTAGAAAGACCTGCCTTAACGCCAAAATTCACCAGCCGTTCTTCACCCCGACAGTCCGGATCGATCTTAGGATGAGCCGCAAAGGCATCTCCTGGCTCAAGCAGCCCGTCTAAGTAATCGAGACCAATCGTTTCTAGCGTGTGCGGATCTAACCGATGCGGCTCTGCGGCTTCCCATAGTGCCAGTAGCTTACTGCCCCAGTAAATCACGTGAGTATTCGCAATATTTTTGAGCCTGAGATCGAAAGCATTCGCCAGCCAGCCACCCGGCTTTTGCGTGCCAAAGACGCCCCGGTATTCAGGTTTGCCGCTCTTTTGCTCGGCGACATAGCCCTCCGTACGCACAAACCGGTTGCGGTAAAAAGCCCGTCCCTGGTCGATAGCGATCGCACTGATCATGCCATCGCCATCAAAGGGATGACGCAACCGATAGCCATTGATATCAGTCAGTCCTGGCCCATTGCGGAAAACGGTGCCCGAGAATTCGGCAGGAATTTCACCTTCAATATCATCTATCTGATAGGCGAACTCTTTCGGCTGAGATTCGTAACCGCTTTTCCAGTCTTCTCGGCTATATGAAGTAGAGTCAGTAGCAGGCGATTGAAGGGTTTGCATAGTTTTAGGAAAGCGCTTCGGTATAGATAAAGAACAGATACTGGTATTGTCGGCGAACTAAAGTCTTAGCCGCTAGCTACCATAGAATGAAATCTATAGACGGACAGCGGCATCGTCCCCTATCTCAGGGGTAGTCTGCGCGGTTGTCAGAGCGAGAGCGGGTTCTCCCTTAGGAATGGAAGTGACAGGCGGCTCGCTTGCATCTTGATCATCCTCACGCTCCGTCAGCACAGCGGAAGCGTCGGGCAATAGGCCTAGCAACGGCAACGGCAGTAGAGTGGAAAGATTGGTAATCAGCACTAGTACCCAAAGATTGCCAAATTCGGTTTCAGTCACCTTCAGCCAGTGAGTCAGCAGCGCCCCCAGCTCATGAGAAAATAAACCCGACAAGTTAACAACCGACATCAGCAAAGCGAATAAGGTAGCTTCTACACCTTTAGGACACAGCCGCGCAGAGAGCACCAGCACTGGCATAAAAGCAATTTGTCCGGCCACGGTCAAGATCAAACTGTCGCCCAAACTAAACCAATGGTCGTCGATTCCCAGCGCCCGATTAGCGTGCGTGACTAGCAGTAGTGTCGTCATGCCCAGCCCTGCTGAAATCACCGTAGACCAGCCAAAAATCTTCCGGAAAGAGACTTCTTTGAGAAACCGCTGAAAAATCCAAATGCCGATCAGCGAAGCGAAATTAGTCACCAGTCGAACTCGCCCTAAGAATTCAGGCTGAAACCCGAGTTCGTTAGTCGAAAAGAAGAAAAAGGCAGAATCGGCAGTGGGGGTCGCCTGCCACAAAAATAGAAATAGCGCCGGCATCCAGATAGCTTTTTGAGAAACCGCACCCTTCAGAAGACGTACCTGATCGATCACCACTTGCAGGTTGGACTGCTCACTCACCGGATCTTCTGAAATCAGCCATGCCACTGCCGAAACAATCAGCGGAAAGGAGGCCGTGATGCCAAACACCACCTGAGTGGTAGTGTGCTCTAGCAAAATGCCGCCCAGATAAGCGGTAATCAGTCCGCCAACGGCAGATGCACCCCAGGCCAGGGACTGCAACGTTCCGGCTTCTCCTTGATTTTCGGCTCGGGCCCGCTCAACAACGAGGGAGTCGACGATCACATCGGAGATAGCTACCGATAGCGAAGAGAGCAAAATGGCGGCGGTCGCTGCCATGGGAGTGTGGACGAGGGTGGCCATAGAGAGCCAGGCGATCGCCCCCAATACCCCCGAAATAATCAAATAGGGCCGTCGCCGATAGCGAAAAATCGGTAGCCCATCCGACATAAAGCCAAATACTGGCTTAATTGTCCAGGGCAGGGCCGCAATCCCCATCAGCGCCGACACTTCCGCTGGCGAAAGCGAGATGTCGTCCTTCAGGAAAAAGCTCACCGCCAGCCTGGCCAGCCCCAAAATTCCCTGGACAAAATACACCAGTAAAATGGCGCTCAGTTCCAAGGTCAGCGGCTGACCCAGTAAAATCCGGCGCTCGACAAAGCCTTTTAGTTTTTGCGAGCGGGTATGTTCGGAGGGGTTAGACGCCGTCATATTAAGAAATATCAAATCCCTAACATGATAACCGGCTTCTCAAGATTGTTAAGAAAAGTATCTCTGACGACAGCTTTTGAGAGCCTTGTTATCTGTCAGGTGGGCTATCTATTGAACCTGTTGACGGTCACTACCGGGTGCAGCCACAGGTCTGCCACTACTCAATCACCTCTAGCTCATCTTCGTGCAGGTGTGCCTTGAAAGGCCGCTTGGCACCTTCTATCTCAAACTGAGCCACAATCTGATAATTGGGACTGATCGGCCTGCCCTCCCAGTCGGTCAGGATGGCCGCAATAGTGCCTTCCAGCCCTTGCACATCGTAGGGCTGATTACGGTGTTTGGGATGGTTAAACAACGTCAGGGGAGCTTTGATCCGAATGCGATCGCCAACTTTCATAAGAAAACATGTAAACAGGAGCTACAGCACAAAAGCGCCTAAAGCGCGGGCAATACCCCGCCCTAAGCGCAGTCCATAATTTTGCGTTTGTCTATTCTCTCACAGCAGCGGACGTTCCCTGGCCTCTGGCAGCGCCGATTCGCCTTGAGCGGGCGACGGCTCCGGCGCTGAAGACTCAAACGTTCGCCACAAGAGCCATCCAACCACACCCACCACGCCCAAAATGACCAGCGCTAAGAAACCAGTTACTAGCTTTTGGCGCTGAGCAGACGAGCCACTGCTAGCGGCGGTCTTCCCAGCAGTATCCTCGGGCGTTAGCGGCAGATCGTCATCGTCGTCTTCGCCGTATAGCAGCGCTCTAGAAGCCGCCGTCATTTGGCTAGCGGCCTGATCGGGCGGCTGAGGATTGGCAACTGAGCCCAGTACGCCGTTGAGTGGGACAGAAGAATGGCCAGAACCATTTGCACTTAGATCCGACTTGTCGACATCGGTCAGCCGCTCAACGCTCATCAAGGCAACGGCCACATTGTCATGTCCGTTTTTGTGGTTGGCCAGCTCTACCCAGGCTTCTACGGCGGCATCGAGCGGCACAATTTTGTCGACGATGAGGCCCACATAATCTGCCCAGGAAACTTCTACCTGACGATTGTCGCTCAGTCCGTCAGAGCACAGTAGCAAAACTCCACCGGAGTCGAACAGAAATCGCCGGGTATGGGGCCGCAGATGCTCGTATTCGCGCATTCCCACAGCCTGGGTAAGGGCGTTGGCATCGGGGCGCTGGCTGGCAGTCGCATGAAAACTGTTGCCCGCACTGACTTCTCTACCCGCAATATCGTCGTCTACAGTCAGTAGCTGACAGTGCTCTGTCGTTATCCAGTAGGCACGGCTATCGCCAATGTGCGTCAGGTACAGCTCATTGACCTCAGTGGAGCCTTCGGGCGTTTCGACTCGCTGCGGCAGTACCAGCGCCATGACTAAAGTGGTGCCCATCCGCTGACGCGCCGCGCGGCCCTGCGAGTCGTTTTGTTGAACGACCAGATTGTTGGCGACGCGAATGGCGGCTTCGATTTGATCGATCACGACCCTGGGGGCGATCGCCTGTTCCTGCTCAATCACATCTGCCAATAGCCCGCGAAGCTGAAGCTGGAGCGATCGCACCACATTTTGGCTGGCCACTTCTCCACCTTCATGCCCCCCGACCCCATCGCAGACGATTGCCAGTCGAGGCAGCAGCGGCAAGTCAGCAGTGCCCGCCCGCTTTAGCTCCAACTGGGTAGGGTAGCAGGCATCTTCATTGCGCGGTTTGGTGGGGCCGGTGCTGGTGGCTCCAGCGACCTGAAAGCTCATAGTCATGCCTGCCGCTTCGCGCATTAGCTGCTGGTTTATCTGTTCGATAATGGCATCAAGGTCGGCGTCGGAGCCGCGCAGACTCTGGCAGACGGCCTTGATCAGCGGCGCAATCGTCGGCTGGGCCGCTGGCAGATAAATCGCTTCCCAAGCGTCGGCTAAGTCAGCCAGCGTCGGGCTAGGCGGATTAGTCGACAGGCCGATCAGTCGTACCCGCCATGCCTCGACCCGGATATTGCTCTTTTTCAGTAGGCTGGCGGCAACCCCAAAGCTTTTGAGCGGTGCCCACAGGCTGATCATTTGCCATAGCCAGTACATCTGACGAAAAGCCGACGTGTCCGGCCAGGCTTTGGCGATCGCGGGCATCAGCCGACCCTGGCGATCTACTGGAACGTTGCTCAGCAGCAGTACTGCTTCCCCTGAAGCCTGGTGACAAATGCCATAAATTCCCGGTAGGTTAAGCTGGTAAGGGTACGCTTTGAGGTAGGGCAGCGCAAAATTTGGCACGGGGTCAGGCACTTTGGGCAGATGATCGGGTCTAGTATCTAGCCAGATAGAAGGGCCGATGACCTCATAGCGATCGTCAACGCGATCGCCAATGGGAATGGTGTTAGTGCCTTGACCCAAAGCCCAGAGGTATTGCCTGAAGGGATATTTTCTCTCTTCGCCGTTCATATCGTTGGATTACTGCGCAGGGGATTGCCGTTAAGTTAGGTCAATGGTAAGGGAAAAGGGATTGAGTGCAAATAAAATTGAAGAACCCATTGTATTTACCTTCCCCCGTCTGCAAATACTGTCTGCTGATTGGGGTAAAGTTCCCTTGCTGAGCGGCGGGCAATGGGGCGATCGCTGCCCTAGTCTACAAAGTAAATGGCTCTAAAGATCTCTAGACTCTCTAATCTGGCAAACTATCTATGAACGCTGCCTTGGTATGGGTAAGTATTGGCGTTGTGCTCTGCTTGATGGAGTTACTACTGCCGACGGCTTTTATTGAGTCGGCACTTGGCGTGAGCGCACTGGTCGTCGCTCTACTGGTCATTGTCGTACCGAGCGTCAACTATCAGATTCTTTTGTGGATGATACTGTCTATCCTGACGTTTTGGGTGCTCAAGCGATTCGTCCCCAACCGCACGGCTCCCACACTACGAGAGGCCACAGAAGCGAGAACGACCACTCCCATCCTGCCTGGACAGGTCGGCAGAGTCATCTATGAAGGCAACTCCTGGCAGGCCCGCTGTAACGACGAAAAGGTCTCCATTGACCCTGATCAGGAAGTTTTTGTCATAGAGCGAAAGGGCAACACGCTGATCGTAGTCCCGCTCAGCACCTTTCGATAGCAGCACCGTTCAACTCGCATTTTTGCGCGCACCCCTACTGATAAGGAATTCTCGATTCATGAACCCTTTTGTCTGGATAATCTTACTGGCCCTTGGCGGTGGCGTTGCCTCCAAATCCGTTCGCATTATCAACCAAAGCGACGAAGCCCTGGTCGAGACCCTGGGCCGCTACAGCGGCAAAAAGCTCACCCCCGGACTCAACTTCACCGTGCCCTTTATAGATCGCATGGTCTACAAGCAGACCGTCCGCGAAAAAGTCCTCGATGTCCCGCCTCAGCAGTGCATCACCCGCGATAATGTCTCCATCAGCGTCGACGCGGTCGTGTACTGGCGCATTGTCGACCTGGAAAAAGCCTATTACAAAGTCGAAAATCTTCAGGCGGCGATGGTAAACCTGGTACTCACCCAAATTCGCTCCGAAATGGGCCAGCTCGAACTCGACGAAACCTTTACCGCTCGCGCTGAAATTAATGAGCTGCTGCTGCGCGAACTGGATATTTCCACCGACCCCTGGGGCGTAAAGGTTACCCGCGTCGAGCTGCGTGACATTGCCCCTTCCAAAGCGGTGCAGGATGCGATGGAGCTGCAAATGACCGCCGAGCGGCAAAAGCGGGCCAATGTGCTCACCTCTGAAGGTGAACGCGACTCAGCAATTAACTCCGCCCGAGGCCGGGCCGAATCGGTCGTACTCGATGCCGAAGCCCGTCAAAAATCGGTCATTTTAGACGCCCAAGCCGAGCAAAAGACCATCGTATTGCGCGCGCAAGCTCAGCGGCAGGAGCAGGTACTCAGTGCCCAAGCCACCGCAGAGGCGGTAGAGGTGCTGGCCCAAAAAATTAAGACCGACCCCAACGCCCGCGAGGCCCTGCAATTTATCCTGGCGCAAGAATATCTAGAAATGGGCCGTCAAATTGGCGCTAGCGACAGCAGCAAGGTCATGTTTCTTGACCCGCGTAGCATTCCCGGTGCCCTAGAAAGCATCCGATCCATCGTGGGCGACGAAGGTGAAAGCGCGCGCCTCGGCTAGGTAGTTGGATATACCTGGATGTGCGGATAGTTGGCAATCTTCCTATCGATTGTCAGTAGAGAGGATCTGTGAATTTGGGCAGTCGCAACAATAATCTGATCGGCTGGATCGTTGTGAAATCCTTCTAGTTGGGTTGCTCTTATAACGATAGGAATCGTCAAGTCTAGGAGCTGAACTTCAGGATATGCGATCGCTGTATTAATCCACTCATCGACGGGACACGAAAGCTCCAAACGATTCTTCTCGACTAGCTTTGCAACCTCCCAACATGAAAAGATGCTGATGCCAAAGCCGCTGGGTCGATATGAATCAATCAGCGCTCGCAGAGGATCGGTCAGTTTCGGACTATCGCTTACCCACCACAGCCAAATGTGAGTATCTAAAACAATCATTGAAGAATGTCCCAGTCTTCAGGAGCGACTGCTGGTTCGAAGGGGTTGTCATAGCGCAAAACACTTCCTGCCAAAGAATACTCAGCCCGAAAGTTCGGATGGCTAGAATGCTTCTGAGGCTTTTCTAGGACAATGATTTCTACTGTGTCTCCAGAATGAAAGGGGAGACCCTCTAGCACGAGTGTGCCATCTTCTGTGAGCATTGCTTCTACTTTATAGGCGTTCATATACTGGCTGTACTGTTCATCGAAGATTGGCTCAGTCATGAGCCTCCCTCCAGTATTCCAATAGTCTAGTCCGATGATTCCCTGCGATAACCAGTGCAGAAGTTAATCGTTATCTAAAGCTGTAGAGACGGTGGTTGCGGATTTGTACGACGGGGTAGGTGAGCTGGCGTACCATCGCTTCGTCATGAGTGGTGACAACGACGGTGATGCCGATGCCGTTGAGCTTGCGCAAAATGTTGATGACCTGACGGGCATTGTCGCTATCGAGGTTGCCGGTGGGCTCGTCGGCTAAGAGTAAGGGGGGGGTGCCGACGACGGCGCGGGCAATGCTGGCTCTTTGCTGCTCGCCACCGGAAAGTTGAGCGGGAAAGCTGTTGGCTTTGTCCTGTAGGCCGACCATCTTAAGTGTGACCGGGAGACGACGGTCAATTTCTTTGCGGCTGTAGCCCTGGGCATGGAGCACGAAAGAAACGTTCTCGGCGACTGTGCGGCTGGGAATAAGCTTGTAGTCCTGAAAGACGACACCAATTCGGCGGCGAACCATAGCCAGATGATCGCCTCGCAGTTGACCGATCTCCTGCCCGTTGATGCAAATGTTGCCGCTGGTGGGCTTTTCCTGACCGTAGATCATTTTGAGCAGGGTGGATTTGCCTGCGCCCGAAGGGCCAGTAACAAATAGGAATCCACCTTTTTTAAGCTTGAGATTGACATCTATAAGCGCAGATGAACCGTTGCTGTAGACCTTGCTGACGCGGTTAAAGGCAATGATAGGCGTCGGCGTTTCGCCTGCGGCCTGGGACTGCCGCGCCACGTCTTGAGCAATTTGCTGAGGAATCGCTGGGCCCGGAGCGGTCGAAAAGGGTGCCGCTGAGGGAATGACTGACGGAGCCGCCAGGGTTTTGGCCTTACGAGGGAGAATAGAAATCATGAGTGACTCAACGAAGGGATTTGTCGTCCGGCAGAAGGTGCGCTGGATTCAATATTCCCCTTCATCAGAAATAGTCGATGGCTAGTCAAGAAATTCACATGGCTTCCCGCATTTTCACCGAACCACTTCCCCAATTTCCCTGACTTCTTCACAACCTGGGCTAGCTAAACCACTGACTGATGAGCCGATCCATTTCACCGCTGGCTTTAATGTCGGCGATCGCCCGATTAATATCCTGCTGCAAAGGCGAATTTCTAGGCAAGGCGATCGCGCTGCCGGTAGGCTGATCGCTGGACATAATCTGCGCTTCGAAGTCGGCATAGCGATTAAGGTACGGATCGGCGACGTTGGCTTCGGTAATGACGCCTTCGACTGCGCCGCGATCTAAGGCGTCAAAAACATCCTCTAAAGTGTCGTAGGTAACGATATTCAGGCTAGGTAGCGATTTGCTCAGGCTGTTGACATAGCGAACCTGGGCGCTGTTGCTGCGGATGCCGATGGTTTGGTAGCTGAGATCGCGCGATCGCAAGTACCCATCAATCGAAATCAGGGCATGACGGGAGCGGTAGTAAATATTAGAAAAATCAACCTGTTGCTTACGATTGCGGGTTGGCTCCAGCGCCGCCATCGCGATATCGACCTCACCATTCACCACAGCCGGAATGAGCGAATCGAACTGAAGGTTAACCACGGATAGCTCACGGTTCAACTGTTGAGCAATCAGCTCGGCCAGGTCGATATCAAAGCCGACCATTTGATCGCTGGTTGGGCCGTTTTCTGATGCGGTTTCTGATGCGGTTGTTTCGTCGGTCTCTTCAGTCGGTTGGTCAGAATTCTCGTCGGATGACTTGAGCTGTTCGTATGGTGGGTAGTTGGCTGTTGTCGCCATCACCAGCAGGGTATCATCGCGGACGGGCTGAATAGCTTCACCTTCCGGAGATTCGGCGCTTTCTGTACTCTCTTGCGTGGCTTTGCAGCCTGCCGCGATCGCCACCAGCCCTAACCCTGCCAAAAACCAACGCCGCTTCATCTGTTTTTTACGATTCCTTGCGCAGTCGGTACCATGCAGAAGCCCATACAAACTGTGGCAGCGCCAGCATCCGCCGCCAGCGCCAGGGCTCTTGATACAGGCGATACAGCCATTCTAAATGAGCATTCTGCATCCATTGCGGGGCGCGGGCCTTCATGCCCGACCAAATGTCGTAGCTGCCCCCTACCCCAATCCAAACCGCATCAGGGCACAAGTGACGGTGCTCAGCAATCCAAAACTCCTGACGGGGCACGCCCAAGCCGACAAAGATCAAATCCGGCGGCTCCCGTCGCAGAAGGCTGGTAAAGGTTTCCAGTTCTTCGCCTTGGGCATAGCCGTGCTGCACGATGGCAAGGTTGAGGTGGGGGGAGCGCGATCGCCAGTTCTCAGCCGCCGCCTCAATCACCTCGGGCTTTCCCCCGTAAAAAGCGACCTTTCGATCGGGGCCAAGGCTTTGCAGCAAATCAGCCGCTAGCTCAATGCCGGGATAGCGCTGGAGCAATGGCACAGCCTCTCCTGTCGAGGTTCGCCCTCCAGCCAGCCGAAAATACAGCTCAATGCCAGAACCATCCGGTGCCACCAGATCGGCCTTTTCGATAAAGCGCCGCAGTTGCTCGTTTTGCTGCGCTTGCATACACATTTCCGCATTGAGTGTGACCACATGCGTCCCTTTGCGCTGCATCAGGCGGCGGTTGAGCCAACTGATATAGTCGTGGGTGTGGTGCACCGGCAGACCCATCACCGACAGCGCTGCGAGTTCTTCCTGCTCAGCCAAAACCATTTATTATCCCTACGCTTCGTCTTTACGCGCCAGTCGCCAATTAGCAATGCTTAGTAATCGGTTTCTTCTTCGTACTCCATCACTTTTTTCTTGGGAATATTCAGCGGCTTTGCTTCGATGAATTCCTCTTGCTTAGCCGGTTCGTCCCAGATATCACCAACCACATCGACATCTTCAGCAGGTAAATCAACCACATCTGGGCGCGCCGGTCTTTCTGCTCGCTGGGGCTCCCGGCGAGGTTCTCTAAGGGGCTCTCTGAGAGGTTCTCTGGGCTCTGAGCGCTGCTCTCGTCTCTGTGGGGGGGCTTCTTCACGCCAGCGTTCTTCTGCGGCGGGCCGATCTCTCGCCACTCGACCTTCATTTTTAATCCCCGACGGAAGCTGATTAGCCGCCGATACTGGCATCACATAGCCGTCGCTCAGGCCCCGATCCCAGGGGGCGTTGCCCAAGCCCAAACGCTCTAACAGACCCACGCTAAGCTGCACCAGCTTTTCCTCGCTGCCTTCAAACACGATGATGCGATCTGGGCCAGTACTGAC
>JBBQAC010000192.1:0-8920 GCA_038315915.1 Phormidesmidales cyanobacterium | reverse complement strand
GCACTCCGCCGCTTAGCCCTTCCCCGTGAGCAGGGTGGCGGCGGGTACCCGGTAGGCTTGGTAATCGCACCAATTATGGAATTTCGGGACTGGCAGATGCACTATGAAGCGCTGTTTGAGGCGATCGCGACTGCCCTGGACTTTGACTGCGACCTCGCCTTTGAGCTGATCAGCCACCGATTTACCGCCAAGTCAAAAGAAGTGTTGGACGAATGGTATCCCAATAGCAAGCTCGACATGAATACCGAATCACGCACTACTAAGCGCAACAAGTTCGGCGGCATCAAGTATGTGTATGACAAAGAGACTGCTCAAGATCTTCGTAGCTTCATAGAAGAGAAAATAGCTCAGTATTTTCCCCACGCTGAGATTCTGTACTGGACATGAAGTTTCGATGTCTTGTTGAAACCTTTGCGTAATTTCTCTTGTTTAAGCTGATTGCTTCATTAAGACATCTACACCGATGACGAACACCTACGAGGCTGTCTAGCTTAACAAGCATAGGCAGCTAAGTATGTTTACAGACAATACCAATAGTCGGTAGCCGACCTCAAGGCTATGAGGTTTCACTTTGGTCAGCCGTCTTAACGACCGAATTGCGCTGTAAAAACCGTCATCCACTGCCTGTGCTTCTCTGCTTTTGTAGGAGACAAGACCTATGATCTCGAACACTCTGCCCAACATCAAAAAAAGCAAGCACGCTTGCCCTAGCTGCCAGGAGCACCTACTGATCACCAATGACAACTTTAAAACAGATGACTTGATGTATCACCACTGCGTCAACTGCGGCTACGATTTCTTCGACGATGAACAAACCAGGAAAATGAGAGAGCGTCAGGATAAGAATCCTGGTGACGACCAGCCCTGGAACATAGGCTTTATTCTGATGGCAGCGATGGTTACCGTCGTAGCGATGATCGCCCTGTCTGACCGAGGAACGCGTCGTGAGGTAGAAACCGTCAATCAGGTTGGGCTGACTTATGTTGGCGACCAGCTATCTGCATAGGCTGGCTATCTGAGCTGACCCTTACCGGTTAGGGGTTGGCTTCAGATGGCTGCTGAGAAGACTCCGGCTGAGGAGTAGCGGGTGCAGGTTCTGGTGCAGGCGGTTCGTCTTGGGCTATCAGCCATTCGGCGGTCGGTCGATTCACCGCATTCGTCAGTCCTCCCGGAACGAGATAAATATCGACGGGTGCTGACGGCTCGTTGGCAGGCTGCGTGTCTCCTGCTTGGTTCTCTTCTTGAACATCTATCACCTGCACATATAACTGATCGCCAGTAAACGCCTTGTCACCCATTAAAAGCTGGTACGACTTGCCGTTAGCCACTAGCTCGATCTGAGCGGTCGGGTTGGTGAGGCCAAAGTCTTCAAGCTTGGCGGCTTCTACGCTGAGCTTGCGGGCCGTTTGGTCGGTTAGCTGACTGAGCAGAAAGGCGATCGCCCCGTCTTCAGCCGAAGCCGTTTCGGGTTCGCTCATTTGCCAGTTGCCGTCTTTTTGGGTGAAGGCGATCGCGCCCTCCGCCCGCTCAACTTTAAAGCTCTCTACATCCTCTTCAGCAAAGGAAAAGATCGATTCCTTTTCTGCGGTTGAGTCGGTGGAAACTTCCTCTGCGGTCGAATCATCCTGACGGCTTTCGAGTAGTAGAACGCCGCCGCCTAGAGCGATCGCCCCGACCAAAAGCAAGAGAGTTGTGCGCTGTAGCATCATCTTTTCCCTAGCGCCGCCGCGCCCATAATGTACCTGCACCGATCAGTCCTAGCAGTGGAAACACCACCAACGCCAGCAGCGTGAGCAAAAGCTGCTGCGTCACCGTCAAATTAAAGCGGCGGTTGGTAGCCTCTTTGGGCCGAATAGAGAGGGTTGGATTATCCAGCTTGCTCAGCCAGTTCACTGAATTGAGAAACACATCGCCATTAAGCTGCTGATCGAACAGGCCATCGGTTGCAAAGCTAGAGTTGCCAATTACCACCATACGGCTTTCCTCAGCCGGTAGGTCTGATTCGGGCTTATCTATGGAATCCTGTGTGGCCTCTGGCGATGCGTCAGTAGAACCTGGCACCTCAGCGCCATCAGCCTGTTCTGGCGTGGGCTTGCTTGGCAGCTTTGAATCCACATTTTTCGGTGTGGGCCGAGAGAGCGCTACCCCAATTGCAAAAGGGCCTTCAGGGGCTTTATTCGGATCGACCGACAGCTCACCCTCGGTAATGGGCTGGGCGTGACTGCGCTGATCGGTAAAAAGCAGCGGCGTTTCTTTAATGTTGCCCACTTCTTTGATTTGCAGCGGACGCGTCACCGGAAAAAACGACCGCCCGTCTCCAAAGGCTTCAGTAATCGGGTGATCGCCATAGTCAGTAACCAGAGGCGCAGCAGGCCCAAGACCCACGAGCTGACCGCCGCCGGAAGTATCGATCACCAGCGTATCTTCCGGGATAACACCCCACTGGCTCATGAGCGCTTCTAACCCACTTTTTATCTGTGGGTCGATCATGATAAAAACGCTGCCATCCGCTTCCAGGTAGTCTTTGACAGCAGCTACTTCTTTGTCAAATAGTGATTGTTGCGGCCCTGCGATGATGAGCACGTTGGCGTCAGGGGGAACGCCGCCAGTATTGGCCAGGTTAAGCGGCTCGACGGTGTAATTTTCGTCTCGCAGTCGGCTAGCGGCTTCAAAAAAGCCCGCCTTGGAGCCGTCAATCGCATACTCCCCGTGCCCCTGTAAAAAGTAGGCCACCGCTGTGTTTTCCTGGCTGAGCTGAGCGAGCTTGTTAGTAAGCTGCCGTTCAGTGAGAGTTTGTTGCTGGTCGAGGCGCTGTACGAGCAAAGTGCGACCGTCTTCTCCTTCACCCACCCGCAAAAACACCTCGCCCCCTGTTTCTACCCCAAACTGTTGAGCAAGCTGCGGCTCCGCAAACGGATCAACATATCGATAGGTAAAGTCCGGGTTGAGCCGGTGATAGTTTTCCAGTAGTTGCTGATCGGTCGGGTTGGGAACCTGGCTAAATACGAGCGCTTCGGTTGGCTGCTCCAGATTTTGCACGACTTCTTGAGAAGCGGGCGAGAGGCTCAGTAGCTGCCCCTCGGTCAGATCGGTGCGGCTGTCGTAGCGAGCACCCAAAAAGTTCACCAGCCCCAATATCACCAGCACGGACAGTACTGAAACCGCCGCATTCGTCCCTGCCTGCGTAGAGCGTCGCCGCCAGAACCCGCGATAGTCACTCGCCGCGATGCCAGCGACTAGCAGCAGCAGACCTGCGACTAAAAGCGCTACCGCTACCAGCGTCCAACCGTTAAGCAAGCCGACAACCACGCCAGCCGTCACCAGCATCAGTCCCGGCCAAATTAAATACTTCAAAGCCTTGAATAAGTTTTTCATTGGCTGCACCTGTAGAGCGTATGGAGCATAAAGGCTGTGACAGCGCTAGGAACGCTGAAAGCGAAGAGTGTCAATCGACTGAGCCGTGAGGAAAAGGCCCAGCACGATGTAGCTCAAAAATAAGATCAGGCCGCTGGTATCAAAAGTGCCCTGCACAAAATCGCTGTAGTGCGTAAGCAGCGACAGATGACCGAGCGCATCGCCGAAGACACCAGGCAGATTAGAGACCGCATCGATCACCCACAGCACGAGCACCAGGCCAAAGGTCATCACCGCCGCCAGCACCGTACTCGATGAGAGTGAGGAAATAAACATGCCCAGAGAAAGCACGCTCGCGGCCAGCAGCAGCAATCCTGCATGACCCAGCAGCAAAATCGACAGTGGAAAGGCGGGTTCACTAGCGCCAACGGCGATCGCCTCCACAATCAGCAGCGGCAGCAGCATCGCACTGTAAAAAGTCACCACTCCCAGCAGCTTACCGAGCGCCACCACCCAGTTTGTCAGCGGAGAAGTCGCTAGCAGCTCTAGCGTCCCCTGCTTACGCTCTTCTGCGTATAGTCCCATTGAGAGCATCGGCAGGATAAACATCGACAGGGAGCCTAGCAGGTTTAGATATATCTGCAAAAATTCGTAGGGCAGATCGATTGCCTGACCGCCCTGACCCGACTGATCGACAGCGCTGGCCTGGGCAATCAGTCCGTCCGGGGAAAGCAACAGCGTCACCAGAAACAAGCCGCCAATCAGCCAGAAGACCACTGCGATAATGTAAGCCAAAGGAGAAGTGAAATAGCTCTGTAACTCTCGCCGGTAAATGGCCAGCAGGTTGCTCAGCAGAATTTTCATGCGCGGGTTTCCTCATCTGGCGGAATAGCTTCATCAGAGGCGGTGACATCTGGCGGAACGATGTCGGGCGCTGCTGCATCGGGTTCGCTCAGGGTGTCTGTGGTAGGGTCTTGCATTGTCAGGTTGATAAAGACATCTTCCAGGCTGGCACGGCTGCGGCTGAGTTCAAATAGCGCCAGACCCCGACTGACTACAGCAGCAGCGATCGCACTGCCCACATCCTCAGTACCCGTCGTCACCCGATAGCGCACGTGCCCGTCCGACAGTCCTTCAGCTTCTACCGGCTCAGCCTCTACGACACCCGGTACCGCCCGCAATGTCGATAGGCTGCTGTCCACTTCGCCGCGCAGTTCTACCCAGTAGCCACCCTGGCCGGTCAGCCGCTCAACTAAGTTTTCGGGGCTATCGGTCGCGATAATTTCTCCCCGGTTGATAATTGCAATGCGATCACACGTCATGCTCACCTCCGGCAAAATATGCGTCGATAGAATAATCGTATGCTCCCCGGCCAGGCTCCTGATCAGGTTGCGCACCTCAATAATCTGCACCGGATCGAGCCCCACCGTCGGCTCATCGAGTACGATTACCGGCGGATTGTGCACGATCGCCTGAGCAATGCCGACCCGCTGACGGAAGCCTTTAGAAAGCTTGCGGATAATCACTTTGCGCTTTTCGGTGAGGTTGCAGCGCTCAATGGCTGAGGTGACACGGATGGGGCGATCGCCCGCCGAAACCCCCTTAATTCGCGCCACAAAATTCAAAAAACCTTCCACCGTCATCTCCGGGTACAAAGGCGGCGTCTCCGGCAGATAACCAATGCTTTGCCGCACCGCCATCGAATCGGTATGCACATCTTTACCGGCAATCCGGGCCGTGCCCTCACTCGCTGGCAGATACCCGGTCAAAATCCGCATCGTCGTCGTCTTACCCGCCCCGTTTGGCCCCAAAAAGCCTAGAATTTCACCCGGTTCAACCGTAAAGGACACGTTCTTAATCGCGGCGGTAGACCCGTAGACTTTGCTGAGCTGATCGACTTCAATCATGGCAACTGCCCGAATGAACAAAAAGAATAGATGAAAATATGATTTGCTCTAAAATAAGCAGGCATGGAATCTTAACATTTATAGACTGGATTCATATTGCATTTATTGGCCAATCTGAAAAGTGGCTTTGTACAGTCAGCGCTAATCGCCGCTACATCGCTCACCAGATGATGCTTAAACACTGGTCGCCCTTCATTGCTTTTTATCCCTTGGCCAAACAAAAATTCCCTCATCTCGTCGGCTCAAAATGGACAGCCCAGCAAAAGACCCTGGGCTGGCGGCATTTTCGCGTGGTCAATCGCAAAAACCAGGACGGGTGGGTATTTGCTGAAATAGTGGCCGCCTGCGATCCTGCCGCCCGTTTTTGGCTCAATGCCAAAGCGCTCAAGAACCGGCAGCTATGGGCAGCAGGCTGGCAAACGCTCAGCGAAATCAACCCTGAGCAGTAGAAACTTCACCGACTTCGTACCTCGCCCGCCGAAAGTTCGTATTAGAATAAGAGAGGACGGTAGATACAACTTATGCCTTTTTCTTCAACACCCTCTGAAAATCTGCCGGACGACGCCGACCTGCTCAAAGCCGTGTTGCCCCCTTTGCTGGAAGATTTTCGGCACTGGTTTGGCCGCACCATTGACATGCTAGAGACTCAAAATATTGATTTTTTGACTCCCGAGCAGCAGCAGGATCTGCTGACACGCGCTCTTGTAGCTCAGCAGCAGGTCAGCGTTTCCCAAGCGCTATCCGCTGCGACCAATAGTCAAGCGGGCATTGATATGCCAGTAGTCATGGCGTGGCACAAGCTGGTGCATGAGTGCTGGGGGGTCGCCTTACGACTGCGAAAAGAACAGTAGAGCGCTCAGCGAGACCCTTCCACAGAACCTAATGCAGACAAGTCTTAAGAGAACAAGCCTTAAACTCCCGAAGACTTCCCTTCTACCACTGATTTAGCCCCCGTAACCTAATGCTGCACCTGCTCTATATCCTCGCTTTCACCGTTTTGGCAGTCATCGCTGTCTCCAATATGATTCGCAACCTGGTAAAGCTGGGCATTCAATCGACCAGGCCGGTTTCACCTACGCGATCGCGCCCCGTCTCTCACCCTGAGCTACTCGATGACAGCGGTGATGTAATCAATGAGCCCCTGCTGGTCATGCGCTCTATCTCCATTAAAGATGCCAGAGACCGGCTAGATGCCCTCTACGATTCTTCTGGCAGCAATTCTAGCAATAGCGAAGATGTCCGCGAGGACGGCTAGGCGGCTGTTCATAAGCAAAGTTAATAGAAGGCAGAAAGCAGCATATCGAATCAAGGAACACATAGAAAAGCTCTGCTGACGTGCGTGTCGGTGGGGCTTTTCTATGGGTTCGTCGTATAGGGTAATAATCACACAGGGAGCGATTAAGCTATGTAAACATGCGCTATTTATTAAGACATAGCCGCATATATGACCATTACTGGCCCGTATTCTCATCTTCTCACCCGTCATGCCCTCCGATACTCAATTCCCTTCGCCGCCGAAACCTTCAAATAAGATCTTGACGATCATTCATAAAGAAACAACCGTTCCAGGGCTAGTTGGCAGCAAGCTGATGGCGCTGGGCTATGAGCTAGATATTCGCGCCCCTATTTTCGGAGAGTCGCTGCCTGATAACCTGGAGGACTATGCAGCGGCGCTGATGTTTGGCGGGCCGATGAGCGTCAATGACGACGAGCCTTATCTGCAAAAGGAAATGGACTGGATCAGGCAGGTACTGGCCGCTAATCTCCCTTACCTGGGTATTTGTCTGGGAGCGCAGCTACTGGCGAAGGTACTAGGGGCAAAGGTAGGCCCGCATACCGATGGGCTAGAAGAAATTGGTTACTACCCAATAGGCGCAACAGCAGCAGGTAGTGACCTGTTTCCTTCTGTGCTGAAGGTATATCAATGGCACAAAGAGGGATTTGAGCTGCCGGAGGGGGCTGTTTTGCTGGCTCAGGGCGATAACTTTCCCAATCAGGCTTTTCGGTGGGGCGACAGATCCTACGGCGTCCAGTTTCATCCTGAAATGACCACTGAAATGGTCGACTTTTGGAGTACCAATGGCGCTCACCTGATTGGCGCACCCACCACCCAAAGCCCTCCCGTTCAGCGACAAAATCACGAGCAATATAGCTCGTCAGTGGATCGCTGGCTGGAAGTTTTCTTAAAAAACTGGCTCACTCAGCCCACTAGCCCGCATGATTGAGGAACTGTAAGCGCCAGCGAGATAGCCGATGCGACCGATGAGATGGCCCTTCAAGACAAGCAAAAGAACAGGTATCGTATGGGGAACATTGTTCGCGCTGACCCTATCGCTGGCACTGCTATTTCAGTCCTGTGGCAGTGGAGATACTTACAATGCCGGTTCAGATACGCCAACGGCTGAACAAAGCGACGCGACAGACTCGCTGGCCCAAGAACACAGCGGCGACAAACCCACCCCCACCCCTGCCGCCATGGCGGAACCCAGCGTCCCGGTCACCGGCCAATCGGTAACTTATGCCACTGTTGACGGTCAATCCATCACTGGCTACCTGGCCCAGCCCGAAGGCACTAATACCGCCCTACCTGCCATTATCACCATTCACGAATGGTGGGGGCTGAATGAAAACATCGAAGCGATGACCCGCCGCCTCGCCGGAGAAGGCTACAGCGCCCTGGCAATCGACCTCTATGGCGGGCAGGTGGCTACCGATCCAGCGCAGGCTCGCGATCTGGTGCGCTCCGTGGTGGATGCGCCCGATGCCGCGCAAGATAATATCACCCAGGCAGCGCAGTTCTTAACCGACGAATACGGCGCGCCGAAGCTGGGATCTATCGGCTGGTGTTTTGGCGGCAACTGGTCATTGCGCACGGGCTTACTGCTCCCCGACCTCGATGCCATGGCAATCTACTACGGCCAGCTCATTCTGGCTCCAGAAGCGCTCGATGGCTTGGACATGCCCATTATTGGCTTCTTTGGGGCAAACGATACCTCTATCCCCGTGGAAGACGTGGAAAATTTTGAATCGGCGTTAGCAAATCTGGGCAAAACTGCCGATATCAACCTTTATCCCAACGTCGGCCATGCCTTTGCTAACCCATCCGGGCAAAACTACAGCGCCGAAGCCGCCGAAGATGCCTGGCAGAAAACCACCGCGTTCTTCGCTGAGCATCTTCAATCCAGTTGACATTGCCAGTAAAAAAGGCTGGTTTAAAAGATTTGAGAGCTAATGCACTTAGTCGGGCATATTATTAGGCATATTATCGTCCGATATATCGACTTTTGAAGTTGAGGTACCTCCCAGTACAGGCTGTGGCAGACTGAATAGAATGACCTAGACGACAATGTGACCTAGCCCATGTGACCTCGCGATCAAAACAATTTGGAGTAATTTGGACTATGACAGCACTTTCTCGCACCGTTGGGATTACGCTGACTACCTTAGAAGGCGTTCCCGGTAATAGAATTGTTGAACATTACGGACTGGTTCAAGGCAGTACTATTCGAGCGAAGCATGTCGGTCGAGATATTATGGCGGGGCTTAAAAACATTGTTGGAGGTGAGCTGAAAGGCTATACCGAACTATTGCAAGAAGCCCGTAAAGAATCGGTAGAGCGAATGGTTAAGCAGGCTAAGCAGTTGGGAGCGAATGCGGTC
>JBBQAC010000123.1:0-12601 GCA_038315915.1 Phormidesmidales cyanobacterium | reverse complement strand
CTGCGTCAGGCAGGCTACAGGGTAGAAGTTTACGACCGGGTCAGCGAGCTGCGGCCAGCCGGGGCGGGCATTTCGCTTTGGTCTAACGGGGTCAAAGTGCTCAACCGGCTGGGTCTTGGCAAGGAGATCGCCGAGATTGGCGGGCCGATGAATCGCATGACGTATTTTGACAAGTCGGGCACAACGCTCACCGACTTCAGCCTTGATCCTCTGGTAGAGGCCGTGGGGCAGCATCCTTATCCGGTCTCTCGTACCGACTTACAGCAAATGATGCTGGCGGCGTTTGGTGAAGAGGAGGTGCAGCTTTCTTGTAAGTGCGTAGCGGTAGAGCAAACGGCAGACAGCGCCACCGCCATTTTTGAAGACGGCAGCCGGGCGACTGGTGATGTTGTCGTTGGCGCAGATGGTACGCATTCAGTTGTCCGTGAGCATGTGCTAGAGAGAAAAACTGAGCGGCGCTATGCGGGCTATGTGAACTGGAATGGTCTTGTAAAAGCTGATGAAAAGCTGGCAGATAAAGAAAGCTGGGTGATTTATGTGGGGGATGGTCAGCGGGCTTCGATGATGCCGGTGGGGGGCGATCGCTTTTACTTTTTTCTCGATAAACCACTCCCGTTTGAGACTGAGCCTGCTGACGACCCGAAGGCGGAACTGAGAGAATATTTTGAAGGGTGGGCTGAGCCGGTGCAAAGGCTGATTTCGGCCATAGATCCTGACCAGGTGAACCGGGTCAAAATTCATGATATTGAACCTCTCCCTGCTTTTGTCAAAGGCCGCGTGGCACTGATGGGTGATGCGGGCCACAGCACCACGCCCGATCTGGGACAAGGTGGCTGTCAGGCGTTTGAAGATGCCTGGGTGCTGGCCAATTCGCTGCTGACGACGAATTTGAGCGTGGAAGATGCGCTGAAGCGGTATGAGGAGTTAAGGCGCGATCGTACCGCCAACATTATTCTCAAAGCCCGCAAGCGTGCCGATATGATCCACGGCAAAGACCTTGAGCGAACTCAGGAGTGGTACGCAAATCTGGGAAAAGAAACCGGAGAGACCATTATTGGTGCCATCTCTGATCTGATTTTGCAAGGGCCGATGAGATAGCCAATTGCATTTGTTCTTTAAGAGCTTGAGAGCACCCTGATGACTGGAAAACTGACAACGCATGTTTTGGATACCGCAAACGGTTGCCCCGCCGCCCAAATTGAAGTCGAACTATGGAAAATCGACTCATCACAGAGTCGTCATCTTAAGACGGTGACTACTAACTCTGACGGTCGTACCGACTCTCCGCTTTTGAGCGATTCGGACTTCACAGCAGGCATCTACGAGCTTCGATTTGCCGTCGGTGCCTACTTTATGTCCGCAGTCTCCGATTTGCCCGATCCCCCTTTTCTAGGCACTGTGCCTATCCGCTTTGGTATTGCCGATACTTCGGTTCACTATCACGTGCCGCTGCTGTGTTCGCCCTGGTCTTACAGTACCTACCGGGGTAGCTAAGAGGTCGTATGGTGTTTGACCGCGTCTAGCTTGGGTTTATGAGTGGTAGTGCTATCTTGAAAAGTGTAGAAGCATCCCGCGAGATACTTATGGGTTTACTGATCGATGGCGTCTGGAAAGATAAGTGGTACGACACTGAAGAAAACGAAGGGCACTTTAAGCGAGAGACTTCTAGCTTTCGCAATTGGGTCACCGCAGATGGGAGCGCTGGCCCTGGCGAGAAAGATGGCTTTAAGGCCGAGTCTGGTCGCTATCATCTCTATGTTTCTTATGCCTGTCCTTGGGCGCACAGGGCGCTGATTTTTAGAGCTATTAAGGGCTTAGAAGAGATGATTGATATCTCTGTCGTCAACTGGTTTATGGGCGAAAATGGCTGGAGCTTTGACCCTGGCCCAGGCGTTATCCCTGACCCAATTAACCATGTTGACTTTCTGCGCGCGGTGTATACAAAGGCTAATCCTACCTATACGGGCAGAGTCACCGTGCCTGTGCTGTGGGACAAACAGACGAACACTGTGGTCAATAACGAATCTTCTGAGATTATTCGGATGTTCAACAGCGCCTTTGATGAAGTCGGGGCAACGCCAGGAGACTATTACCCGGAGGATCGGCGCGATCGCATTCACTCAGTGAACGACCGCGTTTACAATACGGTGAACAACGGCGTTTACAAGGCCGGTTTTGCTACGACTCAAGCAGCCTATGAAGAAGCCGTGGTGCCACTGTTCGAGAGCCTCGATTGGATTGAGGGGATTTTGGCGGACAGTCGGTATTTGGTGGGCGATCGCCTCACCGAAGCCGACTGGCGCTTATTTACTACCCTCATTCGCTTCGACCCGGTGTACAACGGCCACTTTAAGTGCAATATTCGTCGCATTATTGACTATCCCAATCTGTGGGGCTACACCCGCGAACTCTACCAGATTCCGAAAGTAGCTGACACTGTGCACTTTGACCATATTAAGGGCCACTACTATCAGAGTCACGACATGGTCAATCCTACCAGGATTGTACCGGTCGGCCCCGAGCTAGATTTTGAAACGCCGCATGGCAGAGGGTAAATGTGAAAAGCGCTAGTGAGGAGCTTGACAACTGCCTACTAGCGCTTTTCGGCCTATGACAGGCTGAATGGAAGTGTGATCGTTCGCATTACTCGCAATCAGTGGCTCCACCGTTTACACAGAAGGCAAAGGCCAGGAATCGACTCCGATCCTGGGCAGTGGACTCGATAATATTTTGCAGCTTAAAGAAAGAAGCGGCTACTTGAGACTGTTCCGCCGCAGGCTTTTGGAGAAACCAGTCGCTACCTGAAACAGTGTCGAATGTAACACTCTGATTGCGGGCATGCTCCATCACCAGCCAGGCCACAGTCTCCTGCTCTGTAGCAGGCAAGCCCTGATACCAGAGTTGATAAACCTGCAAAACTTGACCAGTAGGATCGGAGTCGCTAATGGCGTTGCTGTTTGAGCCCAAGTCAAGGCCAAGCGTATTGCTGAGGCCGTTGATAGTGTAAGCAGTGCCGTTGATAGTGCGGTCGAGATAGTAGACGTTGCGGTTAATGCTGTTAACAGTGTTCAGTAGTTCGCCGAAAGGATTTGCTGAGGCAGACATCTGAGTAGCAAGCAGAATACAAGTCGCGGAAAGAAAGCCTGTTAGTCCTTTATTAAGTCTCATATGGTAATAAAACGCTTATGTTGACGATTTTGACCTGCGAAATGATCACCCTAAAGGATAGAGTACAGTCATTCCTTAGATAGATGCAACAAGAAACTGCTTAAGCTGTGTAAACAATTCTTAAATGTGTAAACTACTGCTTTTAAGGGGATCAGCGTGGGGTGCTATTTGTTACTTGTGGGCAGAGAGTCGATACGGGCAATGTCAGGAATCTCAGTTGACCATTGCGGCTGCGAGCTGATTGCAGGTTTCTATCAGCTTCTCTAGTTCCACTGTCAGTAGTTGACCTTGGTCAATTACCTTTTTGCCATTGATAAAGCTGTAATCGACTGACGACGGCTGACAAAATATCAGGGCGGCAACGACATCGTGATGACTGCCGACAAGTGCAGACTGGTCGATGTCAAAAGTGATAAAGTCTGCCGACATCCCAGGTGCCAGGTAGCCAATATCGTCTCGGCCTAGTACGCGAGCGCCGCCCCGAGTGGCAATTTCTAATGCTTCACGGGCCGTCATCGCCGCCGCATTACACTCTCTCACCCGAGCGATCAAAAAGGCTGTGCGGGTTTCTTGCAACAGGTTCGAGGCGTCGTTTGAAGCAGCGCCATCTACCCCCATGCCGACGGGGACGCCCTGGTTCAGCATTTTACGAATGGGGGCAATGCCGCTGGCTAGCCGCAAGTTACTACAGGGGCAGTGGGCGACCCCCGTGCCGCTAGCGGCAAATTGTTGAATGGCATCATCGCTGAGCTGTACGCAGTGCGCGTGCCACACATCGTCTCCGAGCCAGCCGACCGATTTGGCATAGTCGCCCGGTCTGAGGCCAAATTTCGTTAGGCTGTAGTCTACGTCGCTTTTGTTTTCGGCGAGGTGAGTGTGGAGCCGAACTTGCGGATAGGCGCGGGCCATTGCCGCCGACTCTCGCATCAGATCTTGGGAGACGGTGAAAGGAGAGCAGGGCGCTAAGACGATGCGGGTCATGGCGTGGCGATCGCCGTCATGATACTGCTCAATCAGCCGCTGCGAGTCTTTGAGAATATCGTTTTCTTTTTCCACGAGCGTATCGGGGCATAAACCGCCCTGACTGACGCCCATACTCATACTTCCCCGGCTCGCGTGGAACCGCAGCCCAATATCTTGCACCGCTTGAATTTCATCATCTAGCTTGCAATCGTTGGGGAAAAGATAGAGATGGTCGCTAGCGGTGGTGCAGCCCGAGAGCATGAGTTCAGCCGCTGCCATTTGAGCGCTGGCATAGACGCCCTCGCTGGTGAGGTTACTCCAAATTGGGTAAAGCGTTTGTAGCCAGTCGAAGAGATCGCAGTTTTGGGCGGCGGGGACAGCGCGGGTAAGCGTTTGAAAAAAGTGGTGATGCGTATTGACCAGGCCAGGAAGAACAACCTGTCGCCCCTGAAGGTCTAAAACATCATCGGCGGTAGTGGGGAGATCGGCGGTTGGGCCGACTTGCTCAATGATATGGTCTCGAATGAACAGCGCCCCGCCGCGAATTTCTCTGCGGTTGTCGTCCATTGTCACCAGCGTATGGCTGTTTTTGACCAGTAGGGTGCCCATCGGTTGATTACTCCAATTATTTGTTCTGGCAGTTTGTTTTTTATGATATTAGGCTGGGTTGGTCGCGAGTCACTTTCCTGAAGTTCGATGAATTTCTCCGTAAACGTCATTGTTATCTGCCTGTCGCTCGCCTGCATCAGAAGCCATGTTGTTAACAAACGCTGGCGGTTCGCCTAGTGCTGATACGCGAGGAAGAGGTAAGTTCGTCTGGCCTGTCGAAGTCTCTGGCTCGGAGTCTGTCAATATTGGCAGTATAAAAACTGCGCCGCCTTTTCCCTGTGCGAACGAACGGTCTGAGTCAGCCAGGGTTTTAGCAACCGGCTTTGCCAGTGCAGCGTTGTTTTCAAATCGGACGTGGTTCAGTATCAGGCTACCTGAGCGAATGAAAACTGCCCCGCCAAAGCCGCCACCACTGCCGCCAAAACCCAGTCTTCCATCACCACCGCCAAATCCGCTTTTGCCCGGTTGACCTAGCTCTCCTGCTTGATCTGCTCTACCCATCCCGCCGAATCCGCCTGCCCCGCCCCCGCCGCCAAATCCGCCATTACCGCCGTTACCGCCGTTGCCGCCATTTGCGATTTCAGCGATCGCATTACCGGCGTTACCACCGTTGCCCGCATTGCCATAGCCGCCAAAGCCACCGCCGCCGCCGAAAGCGATCGCCCCCACGCTCCCATCTTTATCCCACTGCCCAAAGCTGCCAAATATACCGGTGCCGCCGTCTCCGCCATCACCCCCATTCCCCCCGCTGCCGCCGTTAGCCCCCGCGTTGCCGCCATTCCCCCCATTGCCGCCGTTGGCAAAGCCGCCAAAGCCGCCGCCGCCGCCGAACACAATGCTGCCGATGCCGTTTACACCGACGCCATTTACTCCGGCGATCGCGCCCCGATTCACCCCTTTCTCTTCCTTGTCGGAGAAGATATCAATTGTTGGCCAACCCGTTTCGGGCAGCTCCGAAATACTGACGCCATTGACGTTGCTGACAGCTCCTCGATTGGTCTTAAAACGAGATTTGCCGCTTTGAATGTTTACCTGTAGGGGCGATGGCAACGCCTCTCCTGCGGAGAATCGCTGACTGCCACTACCCCCAATCGCCTGATTGTCCAAGAAATTGACGCGAATTAAACGAACTACCCCTTGATTGATTAGCAACGCGCCGCCCATTCCTGCACTTCCCCCACCGCCATTGATACCGGCTGCGCCTTGAGCCAGTCCGTTAGCGAGCGTCAGATCGCGAATGGTGATTTCTCCGCCATCAATTTGGAGGACACGATGGTGATGTTCGCCGCTGAGGGTATTGCCATTGCCGACTAGCGTGAGGTTGCTGGTGAGCGGGGGGAGGGGGCTTTGCAGCGCGATTTCTCCTTCAACTGCGTTCAAATCGATCATGTCATCGTCGTCGGCTGCATTGGCCTGGTGGATTGCCCAGCGCAGTGAGCCAACACCCGTATCTGCTGTTGTGGTCACCCGGATTTGTTTGAGGCTGGTTTGCTTTAAAGTGGGTGTTGTCGCGATCGCACTCACTGGTGGGTGTGAAAAACCAGGCGCACTATTTGCGACGGGATTAAGCAAGCCAAGCCAAGCCCAACCGAGGAAAGCACCGAGGATGATAGATAGAACAACGTTTCGCCAACTGTGGAGGTTGTTCATCGGCTAGTTTACTCGGGTTAAAATTGGTTGAACAGCAGCACCATCAGGCTTAGCGCTCCTGCGACTGCGCCGATACCTAAAAGTTCTGTCTTCAAAGCGGTCGGCTGGGGCGACGGGCGCAGCCAGAAACTCAACAGGTGAGTGACCAAAGGCATCACGGCCCAGGTTAAAAGAGAGGAAGTGATGATGTTGTTGACAATCATTGCGCTAGCCAGCGGCCAGGACTGCATCAGGCCCAGTACTGCAAATAGGGCAGACTGTACCATTACAGTGGGATACAGCGCCAGAATGACCGCTGCGTTTTGCTTCCAGGCAGGTGGCCCAAATCCTGTTTGTTCGGTGCCGGTTCTTTGGGAAAACCAGCCTTCTAAGCCAGTTGCAAAGGAGATAAACCGGTAAGAGGCAAATGAATTGCGCCCGGATTTGATCAGGGCTTCGCGATCGCGCGACCTGACCCATTGATTGAGCAGCTCGGGTGACTCAAAATGAACAATGGAATACCACTTCAGCGGCTGATCGGGCTGCGAACTCTTGACTGGCGCACACAGGTCAGTGCGAATATGGCCCTGAAACCGTTTGGCTGACCGCGTTACCCTGGCATGCCACCAGCGAAAAGCCAGTCCTTCGCCGGTAGGAACCGTGTGCTCTATCACCAGGCTAGCTGCCGCCAGCGAGTTTGCATCAGGCTCGGCCATTAGTTCTCTCGCTGTGAGTAGGATTGGCGTTGACTATTTTGTTGATTGGACAGTGATGGCTGGTTGCCCAGGTAGCGATTCTCTGCCGGAGCGGCGATGCCATCGCCCACTATCGTCTGCCCGTTTTGAGTTTGCGCATCTGCCGTTGTCAAATCGATAAATGCTTCCTGCACCCAGCCTTCGGCATAGGGCGGGTTATCGAAGCGAACAGGGTGCCAGGTCATGCTTTGATTGTCGCTGACCCGCTCTAAAACCGTCACAGCGTCTTCATTCACACCGTATCCGGCTTGGCTCATGCTCTGAGTGCTGGTCTGCCTGGACTGAGTGCTAGTCTGGCTGAATTGATAGGCCGAATAGTCAGCGGCCCAGCTAGCCGCTGGTGAAGTGACCAGCAGCCCTATCCCCAGGATGAGTGCCGATAGGAGCAGCAGCGTTACACTTAAACCCTGTCTGAGCGATCGCCTATTCATAGCCTTACAAATTTCTAAATGTCACATTAGCAGTAGTTGATGGGTGGCTGGGAGCAAAACGTTGTTCTGACTACAATCCACCAAAAATATTCCTGTTGTATACGGTATGCACAGATAAGATAATAGTACCTCTGAGCAAAACTGGCTGTTTTTTGTTCCTTGTTTCTTTAGTCCCTGCTATTTAGCCCCGCTATTTATTAAGTGCGTATATGACTTCATCAACTCTGCCTTCTCGTCCGCTTGTTCAGCGCCGAAAGTCTCTTTATGAGCAGGTTTACAGTGCTTTACGCTCTGGGATTTTGGCAGGTGAGTTCGCGCCGGGTAGCCGTTTGATAGAAACCCAGCTAACCGATTGGCTTAAGGTCAGCCGCACGCCGCTGCGTGAGGCCCTGCGCCAGCTCCAGAAGGAAGGGCTAGTCACTGCTGACACCAGCGGACTGCAAGTGACGACCATATCAGCCACCGATGCGATGGAGCTGTATGACTGTCGCCTGGTGCTCGAAAAGCTGGCGGTAGCGGGTGCCTGCGAACATGCCAGCAAACAGCAGCTCAAATCCTTAGAGCAGTATGTCGTTCAGGCAGAGGCGCGCGAGTCACAGGATGCTGACACAAAAACACTTTTACAACTGCTGGATTTAGACTACCAGTTTCACCACTTGATTGCTGAAAGCTCGGGCAATCGGCGGCTCGTTTCGCTGCTCGATCAGCTTTTTGATGCGATGGCGCTGCTGCGGATTCAGACACTTCAGCAAAATCCAGCAGTATTAGAAATTCGGCTGGAGCATCGTCAGGTGTATGAGGCGATCGCTCAAAAAGATACCGCCACAGCGACTGCCGCTATACAGCTTCATTTACTCGCTAGCAAAGCCAGAGTTGTCAAAGAAATTCAAAGCCTGCCAGAACGGTAGACGATTGAGAAACCCTTCCCGTAGCTCGCTTAAAACGTTCTCTGAATATTCAAATCTGGTCAGATCTGGCAGGCTTTTGGAGAAAGCAGAAATGTAGCATTCAGCACAGTGACGCGCTTTCATTTTGTATACAGTATACAAGATTGCTCTTGCGTGTTTTGCAGGTCGAAAGTTTCCTGTGGGCACCAGCAGCCGTCTTTATTTTCTGATTTGCGTTAAAGACCTTATGATGCGGTTAATGAGGGCTTTGTATACAATGTTTATTCAGTCTTCTTGGATCGTTTTTTTATGTTAGTGACTCAGCAACCTGTGTTCCGTCGCTTTTGGTATCCCGTTATTTCTCGTCAGCAGCTAACTGGCCAGCCGCAGGCTTTTGAGCTGCTGGGAGAACCGTTGGTGCTTTGGCTGGATGAGGAAGGGAAGGCGGCGGCGGTGCGGGATCGCTGCTGTCACCGCACGGCCAAGCTTTCTCTCGGGAAAGTGAATCAGGGCCGTATTTGCTGTCCCTATCACGGCTGGGAATTCAGCGCTCAAGGAGACTGCGTGAAGGTGCCTCAGCTCCAGCCGGACTGCGCGATTCCCGCTCACTATCGGGTGGATGCCTATCGCTGTCAGGAGCGCTATGGCTACATTTGGGTGTGCTTGGAAGAACCGCTGATCGACATTCCTGAGATCGCCGAGGCGAGTGATTCTAACTACCGCTTGATCCAGGAATTCTATGAGCCCTGGGAGTGCGCTGGGCTGCGGGTGATGGAGAACGAGCTGGATTTGGCCCATCCGACCTTTGTACATACTGACACCTTTGGCAGCGAAGACCATCCTACGCCGGATGAACTGGAGATTACCGAGACTGACTGGGGGATTCATGTCTTTGGCAAGCTTGGGGTGGTGAATCCTGAGCTGCAACAGAAGAATTTGAAAATGGGCGAAGCGAAGACTTTTCGGACGCTGACAATGGACTGGCTGATGCCTTTTACCATCAAGCTGAAGATCACCTATCCCAACGGGCTAGAGCATATTGTTGTGAATACGATGACGCCAGTGAGCGATCGCACTTCTCAAATGGTGCAGTTTTGCGTCCGCAACGACACCGAAGCCGACACCCCAGCGCGCGACGTGATTGCTTTTGATCGCGCTGTTACGCTAGAAGACAAGCGTATTTTAGAATCTACTGACTACGACGTGCCCCTAAGCCCTAGCGCAGAGCAGCATATGCTCACCGACCGTCCCGGCATTATGATTCGCAAAAAAAATGCGGCGCTCCTGAAAGCGCAGGGTGAAGTCGAACAAACCCGAGCACAGCACAGCCTCTCATCAGCGACCGCTGGTTACTCGTCAATGCCTCAATCCCAACGAGGGGGCGTTAAAGCCTCTGTGTAAGTTCGCTTAGACAGCGCTGCCATCGAATCCTAATTTTAAAGTTGTCATTGTATACAGAATAAGTGTGTCAGGAGTAAGGTCTATTCCGGTAGCGAGCTTATCGGTCTCAAACAGCGTTTTCTCTTAGAATCAGCAAGTATAGTCACTTTGCAGTGGCTGAATTATCCAACAACCTACCTCTTACAGGCTTATGGAGCTTCAAAAGACCGACTTAGCAAAATCTCCCATTTTCCTAGTTGCGCCTTTCTTCTTTCTGGGAACAGCGATGGTTGTGATGAAGTACATTCTTCCTCACACTTCGCCTCTTTTTTTGGCCGCTTTTAGACTGTTGCCAGCGGGGTTGCTGACGCTATTGGTCGCCGCCGCACTGAAGCTACCCCAACCCAAAACCTGGAAGGCTTGGCTGTGGATTGCTTTGTTTGCGCTAGTCGATGGGGCCATGTTTCAAGGACTGTTGACTACAGGGCTCGTAAATACAGGGGCTGGCCTGGGTGCAGTTTTAATTGACGCTCAGCCGCTGGTCGTGGCGTTGCTGGCTCGCTTTCTCTTTGGCAGTCTGATTGGGCTGTGGGGCTGGCTAGGGCTGGTGATTGGAATTGCAGGCATTTGCCTGTGCGGTCTTCCAGCGGCCTGGATTTACGGACTTTGGGAGAAGGGCGTTCCTGTGGAGAGTTGGCTGCAAACAATTCAAGGATACGGGGCTGAAGAAAGTAGCTGGCAGCTAGCTGATTTGCTACAGAGTGGTGAATTCTTGATGTTGTTGGCAGCGCTGTCGATGTCGGTGGGTACTATTTTGATGGGCTATGTTAAGCGCCATGCCGATCCGATTGTCGCGACTGGCTGGCATATGATTTTAGGTGGAATTCCGTTAGCGGTGATGTCTGGGCTCTGGGAGCCTTACCCTATTGACAATTTGCTGGTGGGTGATTGGGTAGGGTTGGCTTATGCCACCATATTTGGTACAGCGCTCACTTACGGCATGTTCTTTTACCTAGCCGCTAACGGCAATATGACGAGCGTGAGTGCGCTGATCTTTTTAACGCCGGTCTTTGCGCTGTTGTTTAGCAGTCTCTTTTTGGGCGAGCAGTTGACCAATCTTCAGTGGGGCGGTGTTTTGCTGACGCTGGTGAGTGTTTATTTGGTCAATCAGCGAGAACAGATTGAAGGTGCGATCACACATTTGGCCGCAGGGCGATTCCCTGGTAGCGCAGTCGAAACCGTTGCGCCAGGTGCCGCACAGTCCTATCAAAACAAGCAGTAGGTCTCTATCTTAATGGTAAGTTCACTAAATCAACCAGATCAGTCTGCTCTAAAGGCTATTCGCGGATCGTTCTTAGATTTTGTGGACGATCCCTTTTATGTACCTGAAGAAGAGAGTGTTCGCTACGTAGCCGATGGCTTGCTAGTAATAGAGAATGGCATGGTCAAGGCGTTTGGAGCCTATGATGAACTGCAAGCCGAGTATGGAGGAATTTCTGCGACGGTTCACGCCGAACGGCTGATCATGCCGGGGTTTATTGACACCCATATCCACTATCCTCAGACTGGGATGATTGCGGCCTATGGGGAACAACTGCTGGAATGGCTGAATCAGTATGTTTTCCCGACCGAGGAAAAATTTAAAGATAAAGACTACGCCCGAGAGGTCGCGGAAATCTTTTTAGACGAGCTGCTGAGCAACGGTACTACCACCGCCTTAGTATTTGCAGCCGTCTTTCCGCAGTCTGTAGACGCCTTTTTTGAGGCGGCGGAGCGACGTAATCTCTGCATGATTGCGGGTAAAGTTATGATGGATCGCAACGCGCCGGACGCTGTGTGCGACACCGCAGAGTCGGCTTATCAGGAGACGAAGGTGCTGATTGAGAAGTGGCACAAAAAAGGACGCTTGCGCTACGCGGTCACACCTCGATTTGCGATTACTTCGACTGATGAACAGCTTCAGAAAGCAGGGGAACTGCTGAAAGAATTTCCCGATGTGTATATGCACACCCATATCTCTGAGAATGTTAAAGAGGTGGAGTGGGTAAAAGAGCTGTTTCCTAATTGTGATGGCTATTTGGATGCGTATGATCAGGCGGGGCTGGTGAAGGAGCGCTCGGTGTTTGCTCATGGGGTGCATTTGACCGATGCTGAATTTCAGCGGCTGTCGGCGGCTAAGAGCGCGATCGCCTTTTGCCCGACTTCTAACTTATTCCTGGGCAGCGGTCTGTTCAAAATTGAGCAGGCCAAATCAGTCGATTTTCCCGTCAAGGTTGGATTAGGAACAGATGTGGGGGCGGGCACGAGCTTCTCAATTTTGCAAACTGCCAACGAAGCCTACAAAGTGGCGCAGTTGCGTCAGCAGAAACTATCCCCTTTCAAGGCGCTGTTTCTTGCTACCTTAGGCGGCGCAAGGGCGCTGTGCTTAGAAGAGAGTCTGGGAAATTTTGACGTGGGCAAGGCCGCTGACTTTATTGTGCTCGATGCGCGAGCGACGCCGCTGATGGCTTTCCGCAACTCTCCTGATGTTCCTAACACTTTGAGTGAACTGGCTGACCGCGCTTTTTCGCTGATGATGATGGGCGACGATCGTGCGGTTGAATCGGTGTATATTCTGGGAGAGCTGGCCTACAGTAAGTCGTCTAGACGGAAGCGGGCAATTTGAGTGATTTCGTTGAGCGATCGCGCCATCTCTTCTGCTCGTTCATTGTTCAATCGAGCCTCAAGCGCCGCTAATATGCTGTCTTTGCTGTGGCCTTTAACCGCCATCACAAACGGG
>JBBQAC010000191.1:0-8925 GCA_038315915.1 Phormidesmidales cyanobacterium | reverse complement strand
GATTTACTGAGAAAGCTGGTGACAAGACTCGAACTTGCGACCGGCTGATTACAAATCAGCTGCTCTACCAACTGAGCTACACCAGCAGGACTGTAATTGTATCAAACTTTGTGGATAAACATAGGCAACTTCAGATTTGTTGGGGAGATGGGGGCGGGGGCAGGGCCCACTTCAAGCGGTTCCCTGGTTTTCTATTTGTCCTTGCCCCCCACCTTTCCCCATCCAGAACGCCAGTCAAAACGGACATCGCTATGCCTTATTGTTCTCTACTGCCCAGCGAGCAAGCTCTGTGCGGTTGTGCAGTCCGGTTTTACCCAGCATGTTACTCACATGGCTCTCGATTGTTCTCTGGCTGACCCTCAGCTCTTCAGCAATTTGGCGGTTGGCCATGCCGCGCGCTACAAACTGCACCACCTTCAGCTCAGTCGGCGTAAGCTCGACGTCGAACGGTACCTGAATCGTCGGCATGGTACTGCTTCCCTTATTCTGATGGTGAATAAGACGAGTTGCCTGCTTGAGTGAAGATTCTACTTGAGCGACGAGTTCCTCTGGCTCGAAGGGCTTCACCATATAGACATCAGCGCCAGTGGTCAGTCCTTTGACGCGATCTTGACTCTGGCCTTTGGCCGAAAGGAACAAAATAGGAATCCAGCTTTTGCCCGGATCCTGACGCACCTGCTCAACAAAAGCGTAGCCGTCCATTTCTGGCATCATCACATCGCAGATAATCATGTCAGGAGACAGATCAACCAGTGCAGATAGCGCCTCTCTACCATTGCCCGCCGTCATTACCTGATAGCCGCGAAACTCTAAGTAGTCTTTTACCAGCAGGATGAGATTGGGGTCATCATCAATGAGTAAGAGCTTCTTCTGTTCCCCTGTGTTAGCTTCTTTCATGCCGTATGCTCGCTCGTGTTCGTCTCTGATGGAGTTTTACTGAAGATAGATGGAGAGCGCTCTAAAACAGTCTTTGGCTAGCACAGCTAACCATGAAAAAGGTGCTTTAGATTGATCTAACGGATGCAGTCGCAGCTCACGCCCTGCCATCGTATTTGCAAAGAGAACTCAGAACAATCTGATCTTGAGATAGCTCAAAAAAAATTGATCTAATCAGTTCTCTTCAATCGATACTGTCTAAATTTAACCAGTCCGGTTTGATAGACGATATCGTTAACGAATACTTTATAGAGGCAAGGGCGCAAGCGCTGAACTTTTCAGTTCGCCACATCAAGTATTCCCAAGATGTCAATAACATCACTCAGATTAATCGGATTTATCAGCGGGTCTTGCCTATTCGCTTCTATTCAGAGGATGCTGCAAAAACGCATAATCCAAGACTACTTCTCCTCCGATCAGATGCTCTTGAATAATCCGCTCAATCACTTCGGGAGTTGCGCTATGATACCAAACACCTTCAGGATAAACCAACAGAATTGGCCCTTTCTGACAAACTCTCAGGCAGTTTGCTTTTGTCCTGAAAACGAAGCGAGCATACTGGTTAACCGGAACGTCTAGATTCAGCGCCTTTAATCGCTGTTTTAAATAGTTCCAGGCCGCGATACTTTCGGCTTTATCACAGCATTTAGGGACGGTTTGATCAGCGCATATAAAAACATGTCTTTGAATGTCGGCCAGGGAAAGTGTTTGCACGCTTTCTTCGAGCGTATCGGCACCTGTCGTTGGCTGGTTGAGTGACATGCCAAATGCACCAAATGTACAGTATAAGGCCAAATCCTTAAGTACAATCCATGATCATTGTCACAAGATTTTGGTATCAAAAATGACCTGTATTTTTCTGGCTAAGACGGGAGCGTAGCCGATGATTACGTTGCTCAGCGATTTTGGCTACCGAGATGCTTATGTAGCTGTGATGAAGGGAGTGATAGCGACGATCGCCAGCGAAGTCTCAACCTGTGATCTAACCCACGCGCTGCCACCCCAGGATGTTTTAGCGGCAAGATTCAATTTGATGATGGCCTACCGGTATTTCCCGGCAGGGACGGTGCATTTGGCGGTGGTAGATCCGGGAGTAGGCTCAAATCGTCGAGCGATCGCTCTCCAATGCCCGAGCGGTTTCTTCGTCGGCCCAGACAACGGCCTCTTCAGCGGCGTTTTGCAGCAAGAACCTGTACTGGCGGCAGTGACGCTGAACAATCCGGAGTATTGGCTAACCCCTCAGCCCAGCCGGACTTTTCATGGCCGGGATATTTTTGCGCCAGCCGCTGCGCATTTGGCCAGAGGGGTACCGATATCGGCGTTGGGCGATCGCCTCGATCCGGCCAGGCTTACTCAGCTAGAACTGCCGCCTTTCACCCAGAGCGCCCATCACTGTACTGGCAGTCTGCAATATATAGATAGATTCGGCAACTTAATCAGTAATATCCCGGCTCAGGCGGTGCCCGGTCAGCCCTGGCAAGTCGCCTTAAAGACGTCGTCGCGCTTATATCATCTCTCCGGTATAAAAACTTACAGCGAGGTGCCCGCTGGTACACTCTCTGCACTCGTTGGCAGTCATGGCTGGGTGGAAATTGCCTGTAGTGGGGGCAGTGCAGCTCAAGCAACGGGTGCAACCGTTGGCGCTACAGTGGAGATCGCAGCGATGGTAGAGACTCCCTAAATTCAGTATCTTTACTGAGCCTTGTTCGTCCGGACAGACACCTTTGCTCAAGAATAGATCAGTAGCGATAGGCAGCTCACCGCCTGTCGCCTACCATCTTTTCTACTACTACAAAACTATGATGATGCTGACCGGAATTAAGGCATTCGAAGCTTGCTGGCAGTCGCTCAAAAGCAGCTACGCTACGAGCCTCTCTGAGAATCGTTTGCTGATGCAGTCGATGGGTCGCCTGGTTGATAACTACGCTACCCAGGAAGAAATTGCCTGCGAACTACCTCTGGTTTTACGAGGGTTATTTGTCCGGCTGGTCGATGCGTACTTGAATGGCTATTGGCTAGAGAATGCCGAGTCGATGGCGTCGGTTGTCCGTACTAGGCCCCCGGTATCGCTGACACCCCGGAATGCTCGCCATTCTCAGCCGCAACCGCTACAGCCGACTGCTGCGAGCGAAGCCGCAACCTATATCATTCTAGACAGGAGCACAACCTCGGCAGACTTATCAGTGTGCTCAGTCTGTCTAGTCTAGGCGGTGCGATTCTGGTAGGGCAGTCTGTATAGGCTGATCGATTCAGGTGGCCGAGCAAATCGGTCAATTCAAACCGGTGCTCAATCGTTGGGTGGAGACGATATCTTAGTAAAGCAGTGGCGGCTGAGACGGGCGCGATCGCCACTCACTGTTTGACGCTCATGATTTGCCCAGGTTAGCTCGCTTGTACGAACCTCTCCACCATAAGTACCGACCGCAGACATTTGCTCAGCTCGTGGGCCAGCGGGCAATTTCCGATACCCTTACCCACGCCTTGCAGCAAGCTCGAATTGCGCCAGCTTACTTATTTTGCGGGCCGCGCGGCACTGGGAAAACTTCCAGCGCTCGCATTTTAGCTAAGTCACTCAACTGCCAGTCAGTCACAGCGCCAACGCCTGAGCCCTGCGGCGAATGCGATATCTGCCGGTCGGTCAGTCGGGGCAATGCCCTGGATATTGTAGAAATTGACGCGGCCAGCAATACCGGTGTCGACAACATTCGCGAGCTGATTGATCGAGCCCAGTTTGCGCCGGTGCAGTGCCGGTACAAGGTTTACGCGATCGATGAATGCCACATGCTGAGTACGGCGGCGTTCAATGCGCTGTTGAAAACGCTGGAAGAACCGCCTGATCGGGTGGTGTTCGTCCTGGCTACAACCGATCCGCAGCGGGTGCTACCGACGATTATTTCCCGCTGCCAACGGTTTGACTTTCGGCGAATTCCGCTACCAGCGATGATTAAGCACCTCAGTTACATCGCCGCTGAAGAAGATATCAAGATTGCTGAACCGGCTGTTCAACTCGTGGCGCAGATTTCTCAGGGCGGACTGCGAGATGCTGAGAGTCTGTTGGATCAGCTCAGCTTGCAGGCTGATGAAATTACAGTCGAGTCTGTTTGGGATTTGGTCGGGGCGGTTCCTGAGCGGGATCTGCTGAATTTGGTTCGGGCGATCGCTGCCGACGACAGCACCGCCTTGCTAGACCGCACCCGCCACCTGATGGACAAAGGCCGCGAGCCGCTGATCGTGCTTCAGAGCCTGGTCGGGTTTTACCGCGATTTACTGATTGCCAAAAGTGCCCCTGCCCGTGCTGATTTGGTCGCTATTACGCCGCCGACCTGGGCAGAGATGACGGACTTTGCGACCGGCCTTTCAGCCGCGCAGTTGCTCGCTAGCCAACAAAAGCTGCAATCGTCAGAAGCACAGGTAAAAAATACTACGCAACCACGCCTGTGGCTGGAAATCACCCTCACCGGTCTACTGCCCAGCGCTTTGGGCGCTGCCGCCAGCTTAAAAGCGGGTAGCGCTAACGAGGGTGTAGCCCGATCTGTGCTATCGGTTTCTACGCCGCCCGCACCGGCGACGCCTGCTCAGCCGCTCATGCCTCCTCCATCTGTATCGCCGACCGGCTCAACCCGCGTAGAGCCCCCTCCTCAGCCGGTAGCCCAACCTGCTGCCGCCGAGGCTGATTCCAAATTGGCCCAGCCCTCCGCTGAAGCTGCTTTTGGTACCTTAGATGACCTCTGGGCTAAAATTTTATCCGCCCTCAAGCCCAGGGGCACCCAAATGCTGATGTCTCAGCAGGGTGTACTGCTGGGTTTTGACGGGGTCGGTGCAAAAGTCGGCTTTCGTTCAGCGTCACTACAGCGGATGGCGCAAGAGCGCATTCCCAATTTAACGCAGGCTTTTGAAGCGGTATTTCAGCGCCCCATTAAGGTCTCTTTAGAAGTGCTGGTGGCTGAATCCACGACTGAATCTGCTCCGGAAGAGGTGTCCCAGCCCCAAAGTCCCGCGCCCGATGCTCCGACCCCGCGCGCGTTTGCATTGCCCAGTGATGACCCGCCAGTCTCCCCTCCGACCGACCTGAACGCTGGCGACCAAAGAGATCCGGCGTCGAATGCTCATGCTAACGGCCAATTGCCCAACGACGCTGTGAAGGGACTCGATGGCGCTGAAGAAGGCTTGCCTGCGGTTGCTCCGCCCGTTTCACCACCGCCGCCAGAACCACCGAAAGAATCCGCTGAGCTACCTGCTGATCGCTGGGAAGTGAACCAAGATCAGGACAACATTAAGCGATTTGCCCAGTTTTTCAATGGCCAAATCGTCGACTTGGACGATGACGCAGAAGGTTCCCCTGATTGGCCGGGACGGGATAAATCTTCTGACCCCGGGCCGGACGTTCCCTTTTGATTTGGGCCGGTGGCTAGCTGCGCAAACTGACCTGGTAGGTTTTCTCTAGCGCGGTGCGAACCTTTTGGTGAATGGGGTCGATGTCTTGATCGGTGAGGGTGCGATCGCCCGCCCGGTAAACCAATCTGAACGCCAAAGAGCGCTGCCCAGCAGGTACGTTATCACCCTGATACTGGTCGAACAGCGTTACCGACTCCAGCAGCTTGCCGCCAGTTTTGCTAATTGTTCGCTCCAAATCTGCCACTGTAGTGTCTGTCGGGGCAAAAAACGCCAGGTCGCGGTCAGAAGCCGGATAAGTGGAGTAAGCCGCAAACTTCACCGCTTTATTACCCTTACCGGCCAAACAGGTGACCAGCACCGCCCAGTTCAGGTCAAACACATACACTGCCTCTGGCAAATCGCGAATCTGGCGCAGTTGCGGATGGAGTTGACCGAACGTTCCTAAACGAGTGCGGCCCCTGACCCATAGTGAGGCGGTTCGACCCGGATGCAGCCGCTCATCGCTGTCCTCGGCCCGGTACTCTACTGCCAAATCAAAGCGGTCAAACACGCGCTGCAAAATGCCCTTGGCTTCGTACCAGGTGAGAGGCGATTCCCGGTTGCTAGTGACCCATCGCCCTCGCTTGGAGTCGCCGCCGACAATCCCAGCCACTCGGGTCGATTCAATCGGATCGCCTTGAGGATTATCCGCTGGTTGGTTGAATACATTGCCGATTTCAAAGCCGTTCATCGGCCCGTTGCCCTGGTCGAGATTGAGCTTGAAGGCATCGATCAGGCCATCGAGCAAATCAATTCTGAGGGCTGAATACTCCTTAAAGAGCGGATTGGCCAGGACGACCTGCTTTTCAGAAGTGGGGCTGGTGAGTGAGTAGTGAATAGTCTCTGTGAGTCCTGCTGCCCGCAAAGCGGCCCGCAATTGTCTAGAAAGGATTGCTTCATCGGAGAGATAGCCGCGCGATGTTTGGCTAGGCAGCGTATTGGCGAAGTGATCGTAGCCATATAGCCGCGCGACTTCTTCAATCAGGTCAATCTCTCTCTCCAAGTCGCGGTAGCGGTAGGGAGGCACCTCTACCGACCACGTATCGGCATTCTCAGCCGCTGCCTGACAGCCCAGTTTCGCTAACAGAGTTTCTACCGTCGCCTTGTCCAAATCCTGAGTTTGGCCCTGCTCGGTCACTACCTGACCCAGTATTTGATGAATTCGGCTGAGCCGGAGAGAGACGGTGCGAGTCGGGGTGATGTGACCGATTTCTGTACGGTCTTGGACTTGGCCGGTGAGGCTGGCTCCGCTGATGGTTTGTAATAGATGGATGGCGCGATCGCTGGCCAAACTCAACTCCGCCGGATTGACACCGCGCTCATAGCGAGCCGAAGCTTCCGTGCGCAGTCCCTGTGACCGGGCCGATTTGCGAATTGCCGCCGCGTCGAAATAAGCCGCTTCTAAAAAGATCGTTTGGGTGCTGGCGACGACTTCTGTCTCAGCGCCACCCATCACACCTGCGAGGGCAACTGGCACATCGTTCGCGGTGATCAGCAGCGACTGCGCCGCCATCTGTCGCTTTTGATCGTCGAGCGTTACCACCGTCTCTGAATCCCTTGCGTAGCGCACGCCAACTGTCACCGATGAGTCTTTCCCTGCTGCCATCAGGCGGTCAAGGTCAAACGCATGTAACGGCTGACCCCACTCCAGCAAAACATAGTTCGTCACATCGACCACGTTGTTAATCGCCCGGGTACCAGCGGCGACTAACCGCTGCTGTAGCCAGGTCGGCGAGGGTGCAATTTGAATGTTTTCTAAAACGCTGCCGATATAGATCGGACAGGCTTTGGGATCGCTCAGCGCCACGGTCACGCTTGCTGGCGCGGTTTCGCTGCTGGCGACTGTTTCAGCCACTAGCAGCTTGAGCCGGTTGCCTGTAATAGCGGCTACTTCGCGGGCAATGCCTACCATACTGAGCGCGTCGGCACGATTGGCAGTAGAAGTTACATCCAGGACAAAATCGTCGAGTCCTAGCAGTGGCCGCACGTCTTGGCCGACAGCAATGTCTCCCCGCTCAAAGCTGGCTTCATCGAATATATAGATGCCTTCGGCATCTTTGGCGATCCCTAGCTCTGCTGGAGAGCAAATCATCCCGACAGAAGGCACGCCGCGCAGTTCGCGCGGCTTAATTTTGAGGTCGACCTTAGGCAAATAGCTGCCCACGGTGGCCACGGGCACGCACATATCTGCGCCTACGTTCGACGCCCCGCACACGATGGTAGAAGGTTCACCTGCGCCGATATCGACCGTGCATACGCTCAGCTTTTCGGCATCGGGATGAGGCTGACGTGAGAGCACCCGGCCCACCACTACGCCCTCAGCCCAGCGCTGGCGATCTTCAATATCTTCTACCTCAAAGCCTGCCATAGTCAGCGCATCGGCAAGCGCTTCGGGGGAGAGATCAAATTCGACAAGCTCTTTGAGCCAGTTTACAGAAACACGCATGGTTAAAGGGGATAACGGCCTCGACTTATCGTACTATGCTTATCTCTTTTTGAGAGAGCCAGGAGAGTAGGGCATGGGCTTTGCCAAAAGGATGCGGGAACACTGGAGCTACGGACAAGTGAGTAAATGTCTCTAGTAGCTAGCAATCGTAAACAGATCGCGGTGACCTTTTACCTGTAATGACTTATTGCATAGCCACCGGCTGCCCCCAGCCCAAAAATTCACCCAATGCGCGTATCTGTCAAGCCTGTGGTAGTCAGCTCTGGTTGCGCGATCGCTATCGAATCCTGGGGGCGCTCGGTCGGGGTGGCTTCGGCGCTACTTTCTTAGCCCGCGATCAGTCTTTACCGGGCTATCCATCCTGTGTGATCAAGCAGTTACGGCCCACAACGACAGATCTCACCCTGTTGGAGATGGCCAGAGATCTCTTTCAGCGCGAAGCCAGCATTCTCGGTAAAATCGGCAACCATCCTCAGCTTCCTCGCTTGCTGGACTATTTTGAAATAGCTCAGGAGTTTTTTCTGGTACAGGAATACGTCAGCGGCTCTACCCTTCAAAAACAGGTTAAGGAGGGGGGGCCGTTTACCGAAGCGGGTGTGAAGCAATTTTTAAGCGAAATTTTGCCGGTTGTGCACTACATCCACAGCCACAAGATCATCCACCGCGATATCAAGCCTGCCAACCTCATCCGCCGCGAGCAGGACAAGCAACTGGTGATGATCGATTTTGGCGCGGTCAAAGACAAAGTGAATCCGCCAAAAGTAGATACCTCTGACCAGACGGCGCTGACGGCCTACGCCATTGGCACACCGGGCTATGCGCCCCCTGAACAAATGGCGATGCGGCCAGTATATGCCAGCGATATTTACGCCATTGGCATCACCTGCGTTTACTTGCTGACCGGGCGATCGCCCAAAGACCTTCCCTACGACGCTTATACCGGCGAACTGCGCTGGCAAGATCATGCCTTTATCAGCGACCATTTCGGCAAAGTGCTGCGTAAAATGCTGGATATTTCAGTGCGCAACCGCTATCAGATAGTGGAAGATGTGCTGCGCGATTTGGAAATGGAACCCTATTTAGAAAGCCTGTCGCAGAACCTGGCCTTT
>JBBQAC010000369.1:0-3078 GCA_038315915.1 Phormidesmidales cyanobacterium | reverse complement strand
GAGCGGTGGAGCGGTTACTGATATCGCAACGCTGCTGGCTGCGTCAGCTTACGAATAGTATTCGGCGTCCTCATCTTCACTGTCATCTAAAGGTTTGGAAGGCGGCACGATGACCCGGTAGTCCGCTTCATAAACGCCATCAGGGCCGATTTCGCCCGGTTGTCTGTCATCTGCGTAATCCGCTTCGCCGGGAACATCATCAGCGTCATACAGGCCATCTCGATACACTCGCCTTTCGTAGGCTGGATCTTCCAGCGGCGGTGGCGCTTCGTCGTAGCTCTCAAAGCCCTCCCAGCCGCGATCTAGCCCATCCTCGTAACCGCTGTCATCATAATCCGAAGGATAGTCGGGCCGAGCGGGGCCTTCGTCCCAGCCAGTGGCAATATCGTCCGACAACTGGTCGGCATTGTTACTCCCGCCACCGGGCCGAATAAAGTCAAACAGTCCGCGCTGGCTGCTACTCGCACCTGCATTACCACCTTCATCCCAGCTATCTCTCTGCGCTGCCGTCCGCAGCTCGCCCCAGTCGTCGCCTATTCTGCTGTAGCAGTCAGATTCATTCTGGTGGAAAGTCTTTTTTTTTTCGAGGGGTGTCTGCCTAGCGTCAGGCGGTGGGGAAGAAGGTCGATAAGCAGTGTCTTGAGGGGCCTCTGAATTGGCAGTGCCCGCACGCGGGACAGAATCTTGACGAGTTACGGGTGGCTCGGTGACAAAGGCAGAAGACCCGCCGCTGTAAGTGGCTGCTGGCTGGTAGGGCGGGCGGGCGGTATCGCCGGAGCTGTCGGGATAGGGTACCCGTCTGCCCATAGGCCGATACTTGCTTTCGGGCGATCGCCGCAGGCCAACCAGTCCGTATAAAATCAGGCTGACGAGCACTCCCACACCCACTGCACCGACCAGCAAAAGACCGAAGGGAATCTCGGCAGTTTTACCGCCCAGAATGACCAGGGCAACAGAGGTTGCCAGGTTTTGCACCACCAAAATCACCAGCGCCGCCAAAATCAACAGTAGGACAATCACTCGGATCATGGTGGGTACCTCTTAATCTCCTTGCTTTTATTTTCCTTCCCATCGGCGTAATGGTACACAATCTATCGCCAACTGGTCGAGGGCGCGGGCGACCACGAAGTCAACTAGATCGTCCACTGACTGCGGCTGATGATACCAGGCAGGGATAGCCGGGACAATGCGAGCGCCCGCTTCGGCCAGGGTCGTCAGGTTGCGCAGGTGAATCAGGCTAAAAGGCGTTTCTCGGGGGACAACCACGAGCGATCGCCCCTCTTTCATCTGCACATCTGCGGCCCGCTCTAGCAAATCTGAACTCAGCCCGGCTGCTAGCTTACCAACAGTACTCATACTGCAAGGCATGATCACCATCCCCTGAGTTTTAAAAGAACCGCTGGCGATACTGGCCCCGACATTACCCGAGGCATGACAGCGCAGCGTTCCCCCTGCAGCGACACCCGCTTGCTCCCGCCAGAATTTAGCCTGCTGCGCCGGATTAGTCGGCATCTGCACGCCGTCTTCTTTCAACCACACCTGATGAGCGGCGCGGGAAGCGACCAAATCAACCGTGTAGCCAGCCGTGAGGAGGTGTTTGAGCGATCGCACCGCGTAGATCAGCCCAGAAGCGCCGCTAACGCCTAAAATAATCGGCTCGGTTCCGACGCTATTACCCATTTATTCTTCTTCACGGCTATAGTCTTCGCCGCTGGTATCATCATCGTCGTCGTCATCATCACTGGCTTCGCTGCCGCCACTGACCGCGACCAGATCAATCTGCTGGCGGTAGTAGTCCACACTTTTGACCTGCACTTCAACCGGGTCACCTAGCCGGTACTGCTGCCGGTTTTTGCGGCCTACCAGCTTTTGCTGCCGCGAACGGTACTCGTACCAGTCGTCTTTGAGCGAACTCACATGCACCAGCCCTTCGACCAGCAGTTCCTCAAGCTCCACAAAGAACCCGTAGGATTGAACGCCCGTAATCAGCCCCTGAAACACACCGCCCGTATGGGCCTGCATAAAGGCCGCTTTTTTCAGCCCTTCAAGATCAGACTCGGCATCTTGAGCCAGGCGCTCTCTTTCAGTCAGCTTGATCGGGGCGCGGGCTAGCTGCTCTTCCATTTCCTGCTCCACAGCGGGCGGCAGTACACTCCAGTTGATCTGGCCGTGACAGGAGCTGTGGCGGAGGTTGACGCGGTCTTTGGAGCGGGTAGAGCGGCGATCGCGCCCATGCTCAAACACCGCATGGAGCAGCCGGTGCACCAGCAAATCAGAGTAACGACGCACTGGCGACGCAAAATGGGTATAGGCATCCTCCAGCGCCAGACCGAAGTGCGAACCGGGCCGCGCGCTGTAGGTAGCGGGCTTCAGCGTTGCCAGCAGTAGGTAAGTAAGCACCTTTTCGGCTGGCGAGGCGGCAAACTGCTCTGTGAAGTTGCGATAGTCGCGAGCATGTACTTCCTCCTCATTCTCCAGCTTCAGATCGAGCCCCATGTTGTTGGCCAGCTTAACCAGTTCCTGCACATCAGCCGGATCGGGCTTGCGATGGACACGGTACAGCCCCGGAATATCCAGGGCTTTAATATGCTTAGCAACGAGCTGATTGACCAGCAGCATAAATTCTGTCACTACGATCCGGGCGGGCATTTGAGTCGAAACCACCATCGCACCCAGGGCCCCTTCGTCGTCGTATTGAAACTTGGGTGAGAGGTACTCAGCGAGTTCCTCTGCCTCCGGCGGAAACACGTGGTCGGGCAAGTTAAGTTCAAAAGATCCGCGCTCATGACGGCGCTGCCTGACTTCCTGCGAAAGCTGAAACAGGCTGTCGAGCAGATCGAAGACCGGCTCAAATTCTTCTAAGTCGTCCAGGTTAACTCCAAGCTTTGCTATCTCCTCGTCATCTTCACGCGCCAAAATACCCTGAACCTGCTCGTAGTTGAGCTGATGCTCCACCTGAATGACGCTGGGCTGAATTTCATATTCGAGCACCTGACCGTCGTCATCCATGGTGGCCAGCACAGAAATGGCCAGTCGGTCTTTACCAGGAACGAGTGAGCAGAGGGCATTGGGCAAGGG